>JAYUUS010000326.1:0-6730 GCA_043754435.1 Rhodanobacteraceae bacterium | reverse complement strand
GATCTAGGCCGATATTGCGTCGGATTCGGATGCAGCCCATCGCTACTGCAGGCAACGCTGCTGAGATTGGAATCGCGACTAGCCATTGATCGTGCGCTGGATGCTCTGAGGAATTACTTAGCTCGAGCGTTGCGGACGGTACAAAAGCGCTCAGTGCAGCAAGGTCGTCGCTTTTCGCTAAGCGCACTTGCCACAGTGTATTGATAGTGAGGCCTAGATTCATGGTGATACCTCATTTGCAGGCAGGCCCGTGTGCGGCAGGCCCGTGTGCGGAAGTTCCCGCACGTCCAAGTCAGCCACATCTAATAGCGCTACTCGCACCCGTTCACCCGGCATGACCCCGAGCGCATCGAATGCGAGCCGATCCAACGTGACTTCCTCCAAACTTGTATGGGCTTGAGTCAACAGCGCGCGAAATTGGCCGAGTGCCCCGCTGGCGACAATCTGCCAGCTCGGCGCGGGAGCTAAAGTTTTTGGTTCCGCGCAGCGCACGGCAAGCACACGGGATCGTGCAACAGTCTTTAGCATTGCGATGCGTTCCTGCACGGTCGGGCCGCCATCAAAGATATCGACGTAAGTATCGGTGTCAAAGCCTTCATCCAGCAAAATTGAAAAGGGCAGCTCGGCCACCGGGTGCAGCTGCCCAATCGCCCACTGCGCCTCTTCTGGCAACAGCGGCACATACACCGGCGACGGTGGCATGAGATCGGCAATGAACGATTTACTGCGGCCACCTGTCAAGCGTTCCACAGCCGGATAGTCCATCCCAAAAAAACGCCGACCGACTGCGTCCCAAAGCGGGCAACGGCCGTTGTCATCAGCCACCCCTGCGCTTTCAGCCGCCAAGCGGTCAGCGAAGCGCTCGGGGTGTTGCGCTATAAAAAGTAAGCGCGCCCGCGACAGCAATTGTGGCGCAAGCGTGTGGGTATAAGCCGCATCAATATGAAAACTAATTAGTAAACTAACATCGGTCAAATCATGGCATAGGTGCAGGGTATGCACGCGCGTACTGACCCCCAGCGCGCTGCTGCGATGCACGACAAACTCGTTACGAAAACTGTAAAAACGATCCGAAAAGCCCGCCCGTGCCGCGATGCCGCTAATACCGATGACCTTGCCACTACCGTTTTTATTGCCGCTAAGCTCTTGCAATGCAAACAGGTAAATTTCCTCACCACTGGCGTCATCGGTTGCAAACGCATGGCAGGAGCGCGCGAGTCGATCCGCAAGCGCTACGCGATTATTCGGCAAAGTCGTAATGCCGACTGGACTTGCCGCCGCAAAGCGTTCTAATGCGGGCAAATCCTCAGGTTCACAGGGGCGTAGCAAAAAGCGCATAGGCGCGCTAGGCAATGGCTTCATAAGGATCCTTGGGTGACGTAATTTGGGTGCTAGGTGCGTCAGCATGGGTTGGCGAGGCGGCGCGCCAAGCGGCGGCACGCGCGCTGCGCTCATCACGGGGTGTGTAGTTAAAAAATTGCCGATAAGCGTTGGAAAAATGCGCGCCAGACGTAAAACCGCAGCTCAAACCAATTTGCAAAATCGACTGCGAAGTTTGCACCAGCATGCGCCGGGCGCGCGCCAGGCGTTGTTCCAAATACCAACGCGAAGGCAAGGTGTCTAGGTGTTGCTTAAATAGCCGCTCTAGCTGGCGTCTAGAAACGCCGACCAAGCCGGCAATTTCTTCGGTTGACAAAGGCTCACCTAAGTTTGCTTCCATTAGCGCCACGGCTTCCGCCAATTTCACCGACGAGCCCATCGGTGCTGCGCTGGTTTGCGACTGGCGCTCGCTCGCATCGCGCAATCGCTGCAAACCAAAATGCTGCAATAAACCTTGGCTCAAGCGCTCGCCGTGGCTGCGCCCTAACCAGCAAATCATGAGATCTAGCCCTGAACTACCGCCCGCACAGCTCAAGCGATTCGACTCAATTTCATAAAGAAAACTGGTGACACTGACTTCTGGGCACGCCAATTTAAGCGCTTGAACGTGCGCCACTGCTACCGTGCAGCGCCGCCCCTGCAAGTATCCTGCATGCGCCAACCATGCAGCGCCTAAGCCGATACCGCCCAATACGCCCTGGATCAAATCAATCTGCGCGCAAGCAGTGCGTATTTTTGCGAGTTGCGCATCCGCCAGCTTGATGTCAATGTCATCGGGAACCGTTTCGGCAACTACAAACAATCCCGACAGCACCGGCATCGCATCTAAGCCATAGCCTGGCACCAGCACCTCGCCCCCTGCAGCGGCAACCGGCTGACCATCGCTTGATAGCAGCACAAACTCATGCGCACGCCCACCCATCAGCGTATTTGCGACGCGCAGCACTTCCGTTGCACAAGCTAGGCTATGCAGGGAAAAGCGGGGCAGCAGCAAAAAGCCGTAGCGTTTTGGGTGGCTGAAGGTGGGCGGGGCGATAGGCAAGCGGATTGCTATTGAGGGTGATTGGACGAGAGCGGCGTAAAATATTTTCCTGCCGTAGTGTCCAGAATGATTGCACGTTCGGAATCGACTTCGGGCAGGCCACGGGCGGTATGCACCAAACCGGCAATCCGGTGTCGCTTTGGCGCAAATTTTGCCTATGCACCAAACACCGCAACGCGCGCCACCTCGCAATCCTTGCATTTTTGCGACAGCAAATTGTCCAGGCGCGACGCATCAGGCACACACAGCACTGGCTGGATAAAAACGCGGCTATGGTTCGCTCAACTATCGTCCCTCGTCGCCAAGGAAGCCACTAAATGAACCCTTTCTACCCAAATAACGAGTACTCAAATCATGCGAGTGATCGTCCTTTTAAACGCACGCCGCTGAAACAAGCGCTGCTCAGTTTAGCGATCACACAGGTACTTTTTGCGCCTATTGCTATGGCGCAAAACAAGCCCGCAGCAACGCCTGAGTCGGAACAATTGGACGCCGTTGTAGTCACCGGCTCCAGGCTGCGTCGGGTAGATGGTGAAACCGCGCTGCCGGTCGAAGTTGTTACCCGCGCAGACATTGAAAAGCGTGGCGTAACCACGGCTGCTGAACTGGTGAAGTCTTTGTCCGCAAACACCGCTCCTTTAAGTGATGGTGCCAGCATTACCGATGGCACGTCCGGGCAGCGCGGCTTTAATGGCGCGAATTTGCGCGGTGTTGGCGTTTCCAGCACGCTGATCTTGCTCAATGGCCGGCGTTTAGCCAACTTCGCGTCACCTGGCGATGAAGCGGGCGTGGATTTGAACAATATTCCCGCCGGTGCGATTGAGCGTGTTGAAGTGCTCAAAGACGGCGCTTCCGCACTGTATGGTTCGGATGCCATCGGCGGCGTGATTAACTTCATCACGCGCACCGACTATCAAGGCTTAGATTTATCGCTTCTGGGTGCGGACACGCAAGACGGCGGTGCCGACAAGCAAACCGCCACCATTAGCGGCGGTTTTGGGGATATGGAAAAAGATCGCTACAATATTTTTGGCGTGCTCGACGTGCAGCAATTGGGCGCACTGCGCTCAACCCAACGCGACTTTATTCAAAATCGACCGCTGGCAACACTTTTGCCCGCGTTGCTGTCCAGCAACACTTTTCCCGCCAATATTGACGTCAGCTCAGCGCAACGCAACGCCCTGATCGCCGCCGGATTGGTAGCGCCCGGCACCACCCGCAACCGGATTAACCCCAGCTCGCCGCAGTGTAATCCGCCCGCAACGGTCTATTCCGTGCAGGGCCCAGGTGGCCCGGCGGCGTGCAGCTATGACTATATGAAAGACACCGAAATCTACCCTGAGTCAGACAAAGTAGGCTTTGTTGGGCGCGGCGCGTTTCAAATTAGTGATGAGCATCAGCTGTTCGCTGAAGCGTCCTACTCGCGCGCTGACACGACGTATCGCTTAAGCCCGAACCCGCAGCGCATCCGCAATCTGCCCTTATCCGTTTTGCCCGCCGCTTATCAGGCAGCTTTGAACAAGCCCGGCTTGCCAACCACCTTCAGCGGCATTCGTTTGCGCATGGCGGAAGCAGGCAATCGCACCAACGAAGTCAGAAGCGAAGGTAACCGCATTGTTTTAGGCGCAGAAGGCTCGTTAGGCGAATGGTATTACGGCACCGCAATTACCCGCAGCGAAAATCAAGCGATTGATAAATACGTCGATGGCTATGTGTTATTTGACCGCTTTGTCGCCGGTGTTACCGCTGGCACGATTAATCCTTTTGGCCCCTCCTCGGCCGCTGGCCTAGCACTTATCAACAGCATCAAGATCAATGATGAAGCGCGCAAATCTAAAGGCGTGACCGAAAGCATTGACTTCAACTTTACCCGATCCTTGATGGAATTAGAGGGCGGCAATCTTGGCCTAGCGTTAGGCGGCGAATTCCGTCGGGAAACGCAAAGCTTCACGCCCTCCGCGCTGCTGCTGAGCAATAACATTGCCGGTGATCGCGATACTGGCCTCACTGCAGGTTCAACCACCGCCATTACCGCCACCCGCGATGATCGCAAGATTGCGTCCGCCTACGCCGAGTTCGCAATACCCGTCAGTGAGCAATTAGAGTTTCAAACCGCCTTGCGTTTCGATGATTATGAAAACGTGGGTTCTACATTTAATCCCAAGGTTGGCCTGCGTTGGCAACCCACGGAAAGCCTCGTCATTCGCGGCTCCGCAGGCACCGGCTTTCGTGCGCCATCACTCAATGATTTGAAGCGCCCAACCGTGTTTGGCACCAC
Source organism: Rhodanobacteraceae bacterium (assembly GCA_043754435.1). GTDB lineage: Bacteria > Pseudomonadota > Gammaproteobacteria > Xanthomonadales > SZUA-5 > JANNYA01. The sequence continues at coordinate 2,030 of JAYUUS010000326.1, read as the reverse complement.
ATCAAGCTTAATTACCGATCCGCAGTGCGTTGCCACCGGCGGCAGCATTGATGGCTGTACCGATCAATTCCCAGTGGAGCGGCGCAGCAATCCGAATCTTAATCCAGAGCGCTCGCGTCAAGCTTCTTTAGGCATGGTGTTTGAGCCGAATCGGCAGTTTAATATCGGCGTCGACTATTGGCTGTTGATCAAAAAAGATGTGATTAGTACCTTGGGCGAACAAGTCATTATTGAAAACCCGGCGCGCTATAACGGCACCGTGATTACCCGTGACAGCAGCGGTTTCATCACCAACGTCATCTTACAAAAGCAAAATCAAGGGCGACTCAAAACCTCCGGCTTTGACATCAGCACTAAGTTGAGCACGGAAGAAACTGACTATGGCACCTTCAGCGCCGACCTGACCGGTACGGTCGTGCTGAAATATGACCGTCAATTCGGCCCGCTGGAAGCCTATCGCAGCAATCTGGGGCGCTTCCTCAACGATCAGGTGATCCAACGTTGGCGCCACCGCGTTGCCCTCAACTGGGACAAGGGTGATTTTGGCGTCACTTTAGCCAACACTTATTTGACCGGCTACACCGATCAAAACACCACCTATGACCCGTTCACGAACACCCGTTTGCCATCACGCAAAGTGAAAGCCTATTCGCTATGGGATTTGACCGGCAGTTGGGCGGTGAACGATCAGCTGAAGGTACGCGGGGGCGTGTTGAATCTGCTTGATAAAGAACCGCCGTTTTCCAACCAAGCGTACTTTTTCCTCGCTGGCTACGACCCAACCTACAGCGATCCGCGCGGTCGTTCCTACTACTTAGGCGTGGATTACAAGTTTTTTTAATCCTATTGATTGGTCAAGGTTAGCTTCAAGGAAACCCGTTCGTGCTGAGCTTGTCGAAGCATGAGACGACACACTTCGCGATGCGCAAAGTTCTGCGGCTTCGTTAGGAAGTGTACGGCTCTGCCCTTCGACAGGCTCAGGGCGAACGGATCTGATTAGCGTTTTGAGAACGAATAAAACTATTTCATTGCTCCATCTAGCGCCAAATTGAACTCAGGCGCTCCCGAAAGCCCCTCTGTCAAACTACTTGTCTCACCTGAGGTTTTTCCATGAAGACTTTGTCCTTTCGTCGCCTGCTGATCGCTATTTCATTTGCTGTATTTGCATTTCCTGTCACTGCCCAAGGAGTGGTCGTTGTCGCGGGCGGTGGCCGTGAAGGGGATCAGGGCGATACGTCGTCATGGTCGTATCAGCTGTATCGCAAACTGATTGAAAATGGCGACCGCAATGGCGATGGCGTGGTCAAAGTGGCGATCCTAACGACCTTGCTAGAGGTCAATGATCCCACTTGGTATACCTACGCGGAGGCGCCAACCAGCGCAAGTCCGGCAGGTTTGGGTCTTAGCCATACTCAGGCGGTGGCACAAGCGCAGCTGGATGATGCGTTTTTGCCGAGCTACTTTCAGTGGATTGGCCAAACTTTGGGTAAAACGACTCAGGCGGTTAACGTGGAAGTCGCCACCCTCGCGGATGCCAACAATGCCGCGAAAGTCGGCGTTGTTGCCAACGTTGACGCGATTTTTATCAAGGGCGGCGACCAAGGCGACTATTACGACCGATGGAACGGTACGCTGCTGGAAACGCATATTCGTACTGTCGTGCAAACGCGTTCCGGCGCGATTGGCGGCACCAGTGCAGGTGCTATGAGCCAGTCGCAATACAGTTTTAGTGGCGGTGCCGATCTGATTTCTGCGGACGTGCTCAGCGATGCCAAAAGCGTGTTCCTAGATGATGTCAGTCAACCCGGCAGCTCCGGCATTCACACCGACTTTTTAGGTTTTGTTCCCGGTGTATTGATCGAAACCCACTACACGCAGCGGGCACGCATGGCGCGGCTGCTGGGAATTATGGCGCGCGCCGTTGAAGACTCTGGCAACCACAGCATTTTAGGCATTGGCTTGGATCAAAAAACTGGGCTGGCGATTCAAAATGGTGTCGCCGAAGTGATTGGCAATGGCGAAGTCGCGTT
>JAYUUS010000325.1:0-2288 GCA_043754435.1 Rhodanobacteraceae bacterium | reverse complement strand
GCTTGGGCGGTCGTATTCAGAGATCGCGGGCAGCCTTGGGATTGCGCGGTCTAGCGTGCAGGCAGCGCTGAAGCGGTTTGCGGTCGCGGGTCTGAGTTGGCCGCTTACGGAGGACTGGGATGATGCCGCGCTGTATGCAAAGCTGTATCCAAACGTGGTTTCGAGCCCGCATGTGGTGGAGCCGGACTGGGCAAAAGTGGTCGGGCAGTTGTCGGGCAAGGGGATGACGCGGCGTTTGCTGTGGCGCGAATATGTGGATCAGCATCACGAGCGGGCGCTGGGTTACGCGCAGTTTTGCGCGAAGTTGAATGGGTTTGCAGACCGACGAGCGGTGTCCCTGCGCATACGCCATCAGCCAGGCGCAGCGATGTTTGTTGACTACGCGGGCATGACTGCGGTGATCCAAGACCGTTTGACGGGCGAGCGGCGCACGGCGCAGATTTTTGTGGCGGCGCTGGGGTATTCGCACGCGATCTATTTTGACGCGCGCTTGAGCCAAGCGGTGCCGGACTGGTTGGCGTCGATGAGTGCATCGGTGCGTTATTTTGGCGGGGTTCCGGCGTCGGTAGTGCCGGATAATTTGAAGTCAGCGGTGCTAAGTCCCTCGCGCTACGAACCGGTGCTGCAGGCCAGTTTTGCGGAGTGGGCTGAGCATTACGACACCGCGATTTTGCCGGCACGGGTGCGTTCGCCGGATGACAAGGCGAAGGTGGAGAACGCGGTTCGGATCGTTGAGCAGCAGGTGTTGGCACCGCTTCGGACACGGACGTTCTTCTCGCTGGATGAGCTCAATGAGGCGCTGGCATTGGCGCGCGAGCAGTTGAATCGGCGGCCGTTTCAAAAGCGCAGCGGCAATCGCTTCGAGGCATTGCTAGAGGAGCGCGCGGCGCTCAAACCCTTGCCGGAAAAAGCCTTTGAGTACGGCAGCTGGCGGCGCGCCAAAGTGCATATTGACTATCATGTGAGCGTCGATAAAGCCTGCTATTCCGTGCCTTATCGCTTTGTACGCCAGTCGGTGGATGTACGGGTCAGCCAAGCGATGGTGACGATATTTTCGAATGGCAAACTGATTGCATCACACGTCAAATTGCGCCAAGCCGGGCAATTTCACACGTTGCCCGAACACATGCCCGAGAAGCATCGCGACTATGTTGATCGCACGGCAGCGGGACTACAGCGGCGCGCAAAAGCGATTGGCGAAGCCACCTTAAGCGTGATTTTGGCCCAACAAGGGCAAAAGCAACACCCAGAAGCCACCTATCGTAGTTGCTTAGGGATCTTACGACTCGCGCAAGACTACAGCCCGGCACAGTTGGAAGCAGCGTGCGCACAAGGTTTGGCGATGCGCTTGAGTAGTTGGCGTGGGATCCAGGGCTTGATCAAAGCCAATTTGCATCCCGTCGCTCAAAAAGCGTCTTCAGAAAAAGACACGGCAGCGCGCCACAAAACAGGGTCTGTTCAAGCGCCCTTGTCGCATGAAAATGTGCGCGGAACGCCCTACTACTGCAACGCGGACGAGGTGCACCATGCTCACTGAGCCTTTGTATCAAAGCCTTCAGGCACTGGGTCTGCGTGGCATGGCGCGCCAGTTTGCCAGCCAACAAACGCTGACAAATGGCGACTTAAATTTTGAAGATCGCTTGAGTTTATTGATCGACGCCGAACAGTCCGAACGCATGAACTACCGCTATGCCCAACGCGTGCGCTGGGCCAAACTCGGTCAGAGTGCCAGCATGGAAGACATCGACCAACGCACCCCGCGTGGGATCGACAAAGGCTTGCTGAGCAAACTCAATGATTTGAGCTTTATACGCGACAAACTCAATGTGCTGATCACCGGCCCGACCGGCGTGGGCAAAAGTTATCTCGCGTGCGCGCTTGGGCAAAAGGCGTGCCGTGAAGATCACAGCGTCAAATACTTGCGCCTACCCCGGCTGGTGGAAGAACTCAGTCGCGCTCAAGCACTACAAAAGAAAAGCCAGCTATTCAAGCATCTCTCGAAGTTCGCATTGCTGATTATCGATGACTTCGGCTTGGCACCGTTGAGCGATCAAGACAAACGCGACCTACTGGAAATTATGGAAGATCGCTTCGACAAAAGCGCCACGTTGATCACCTCGCAGCTGCCCACTAAAAACTGGCACGGCTATATCGATGAACCCACACTCGCCGATGCCATCCTGGATCGACTGGTTCACAACGCTTATGTGATCGAGCTAAAAGGCGAATCCATGCGGAGGAAACGCGCCCAATAGCCCCGGCAAGGCAAGCACAAGCAAACCCACTCC
>JAYUUS010000324.1:0-20288 GCA_043754435.1 Rhodanobacteraceae bacterium | reverse complement strand
TGCACCCACAGAGCCGATTCTAATTGAACACCTGGTCAATGCCGACTTGATTCGCATGAAGTCCCGCACCGCGAATATCAGCTGCAACGGGCAGGTTGTCTCGCCGATAGCGGAGTCGATGCTTAAGGATGGCTTTGAGCAAGTACCGTGAAAGCAAATACCTACAAGATGCTGAAAACCGACTTGGGTTGCACGTTGATTTTTCTTAATCCCGACGGCAGTGAACACGAGCACCAGCGTTGGACCTTTTCGAGTACGGAATTCAATGCGTCGGCCGACCGTGCTGCAGGTTGTTTTCCAACTGCGTACAACCTGGCGTGCGCACACGCGCGCGGTGACGCACACCAACTAGCAAAGCCGGAAGGCAGCACGGTGTTGCTGACGACGTATGTCTATAACAAAAGTAGCGATCACGCCAGGGCCAGCCATGACCGTTTAGAGGTGCTAAGCGTTGGCGGGCAATATCGTCTTTACGAAGTACGAGCCCATCTTGGGTTTCATTTTAACCGCTGTTCGCCCATGCGGGAGGATTACACCGACCGAGGCACATACAGCTCGCTTGCCGAGGCTGCTCAGGCGCTTTGCAGCTTTCTGGAAGAATTCCACCGAGACGAATCCGCTTGGCGCGAAGCCGCCCAGGAATGGCAGTCTGAGCAAGTGCGGGAATTTGGCACTGCATGAACACGAACATGGAATGGATGCTAGCCGCTGTTACAAGCTTGGCATGTACCGCATACACGGTGGCAGATTTTCGCCGTCGGCCGAAGGCGCAGCAAGCCCTGATGTTGGACTTGGTTTGTCGTGGCCTAGCAGCCATCGGTATGTGCGTATTTGCGTATCGCGTGGCGGTATCGTATCAGCGTCAGCCTAGTCTGGCGCTACTGCTGATGCTGATTGGTGAACTGCTGACCCTTGCCTTGGTATTAACGGCCAAACGGGCGGACAGTCGCGATTGGCATTGGAAGTCGGTGCTGCCTACAGTCGCTGGAACCTTCTATTTCTTGCTCGTTAGCTTTGACGCCACTCCAAACGCAATAGCGCCAGCGGTGCTGACCGACACCTTGCAAGTCACCGCAATTATCTGGCAAATAGCAGCCAAAATAGCACTTGGACGTGCATTCGGCCTATTGCCTGCGAATCGTGGGCTAGTCACCGGCGGGCCTTATCGCTGGCTTCGAAATCCAATTTATGCTGGCTACGTGGCGAACTGGGCCGGATTCATCCTCGCCTACGCGTCACTTTATAACCTAGGCGTGTTGGTCGGCCTTGTGATCTTACTGGTGATCCGAATTCGGCGCGAAGAACTGACGCTGGTAGGCGATATTTCTTACGCGCAATATCGCATGCACACCCGATTTAGGCTGGTTCCGGGCGTTTGGTAGTACAACGCTTGTCGTTTAGTAACGGCTTTGAATAAGGTCGTCTTCGGCAGTTTTCATTTCGCCCTTTAAATACCGTTAGCCCTGTCGTAATCGCTCACGTGTTGCTTGTCATAGGGTTGATATTGAACGGCCTCGGGCTCTGGTTGGACTCATTCATTTTTGAGCTTTTTGAGCGTCGTCATGTTTGTAGGCTTCATACACAGCATGATTCGCTGGCTTCGCGAATGAACGCTTCATCCAACAGTTACTTCATCCGACATAGTTGGGCTTCAACCAACTTGCCGGAATAACGCGGCAATGGGCTGTATCGCGCTATCATCGCTCTCAGTGCCGCGTTGCGGCTTATTAAATCGTTAGGGTTACTCTGGAAAGTCTATGGACATCATTCTTTTATCCGGTAGACCAAGCTCTGGCAAGACAACGACCATCAATTTGGTTTACAACACCTTAGCTGCACAAGGTGCGGCTGTTGTCGTGTCTAAAGCGCTACTTGGAGGTAACCCAAACGATTTTGAGTGCGTGCTCAAATACAATGGCAAGCAAGTTGCGATTTACTCCATGGGCGACTATCTGCACACATGCTGCTTAGCCGTGATCAAGTACGCGTACTGCGATAAATTGATCCTGGCATATAGCAATAAATTCAAACAGAATTTGGCTATAGAAGTAGGAAAGTGCCCAAACCATAGGGTAGTTCCGAAGTCTCACGGGAACGCTGCTGTCAACAATCAGTACGACGCTTCGATTGTTGTTTCCTATATTTAGCGGCTCGCGAACCTAACTAGGGTCGCCTCAGAAAACGGAATAAATCGTACGCTAAGGCGGGGCGGTATCGCGCTATCATCGCTCTCAGTGCCGCATTGCGGCTTATTAAATCGTTGGGCTGCACAACGGAGGCGATATGAGACCGTGGGAGTTTCTGAAGGACGCAGATCGTCGAGGTGCTCTCGGCGCCATTGGCGCGTTTCTCACAGCCATTGTCGTAGGGCTTTGGGCAATTTTTCAGGCGATTTCTGACCCTGCCGCACTCCGATGGAGAAGCGAGTGTGAGAGGGAGGCAGATAAGTGGTACGGGCTCTGGGAAGGCAAGTCTGGCGGTGAGACGTCTGTCGTGTACCTCTTGTCTAGAGACGGTTGCGAGCTAAATCTCGGGTTCGTAAATACGCACCAAGGCGGTACGACTACAAGCGGAACGATCGTTGGCGGTATCAGCGGGAATAGCCTTGTCGGTCGAGTTGAGGATTCCGGTGGTGTGGTCTATGCAACAATCAGCTTGGTTCGCAAGGATGGGGAGTTTTCGGGAACCTATGTCATCACCAGTGATGCCGTCAAGAGTGGCTCAGCTGCTGCGACGCAGGCCTGGAGTGGTACGCGCAGATAAGCCACCATTACTTCTCCTCGTGGCTGCGCAATCCAAAATTTTTCGCAGGTTCAGGCCGCCACGTCCCTTTTCCGGCTCTTAGCGTACGATTTTTTCCGTTTTCTGATGCGACCCCAATTTTAACGCGTTCATGTGTAAGGTTCGAGTGTGGCTGACTCGGTAACGCCCACATTTGCCGCACTTCAGTTGTGCGCCTTAATGCGGTTATAGGATCCGAAACCGAACAAGAAGAAAGCGATCAATGTTTTCGTGTACCACGCATTCCACCATATCGTAACGGGCCGGACATCGTAATACCGACCAAAATTTTCTGGGTTGATTCCACCACTTGCGTTTGCCCAGTAATTAAGAGCTGGCCAAACCGACACCCAAAGCATGAGCAATAAAAACGGCCAATCTATTGAAAATTCGCTTTGAGAAAACTTAATCCATAAGCCAGCGACCACTGCTGTGACGAATAGTCGAACCGCAACGTCCCAGCCTGTGTCAATGTCAACCGAAATCAAAGCGGAAAAATCGCGGATTGCTACATAGCCAATGATACCAATTACGATTACCCCCGCCAAAAATAGTTGCGAGTTGTCAGTTGTTGATTGGTTACTCATAATGAATCCTTGGAATTAAGACATCGACAAATAATGCACTAAATTCCGGTTGAAGTTTTATAAAAAAATAAAAACCGCTCTATACCAAAGCCACCTGTCCACGTGAGTAACTCAAAGTGCCTCGGAACAGAAGTAAGCCGGCGTTAGGATGCGAGCGCGGCCTGCGCTACCTTGTTCCAGCAATCCGGCGCGGCGATCTCCAGTGACTAGGTAATTCGCTTCACCCGCCACAGCCATGGAGAACAGGAACGCATCATTCGGGTCGTTCAATTTAACGCCATCGGGAAGTTTTGGCAGATGCGCCAAAACGATTGCCCGCTGCATATTGTTCACCATCGCCCCAATGCGATGCGCAGGCAAGATTGCTTTGAGCTTGGGGTAGCGACTCACACGCCGCAGCTCTTCAAGTTGCACTGTTGAAGTGACTAACTCGAACCTAGCCGCGCGCCAGGCGCGATAAATGGTGTCTGGGGCACCGCGCGAGGAAATAAGTGCGCTGAGCAAAACATTGGTGTCTAGAACAACACGCATCAGTGTTCACGCGCCCATTGCACCGCTTCTTCAATCAGGTCTGATACCTCGGTCTCGCTCATGCCAGCGGTGGCGGCCTTGGCGTGTTCGACGGCCTGCTCCAACAGATACGAACGAACCGCTTCCTCGATAAATTTTGACAGATCGCCTTTGCGGCCTCCACCCTGCGCGGCGATGAACATGCGCACTGACTGATCCACGTCGGGCGACACGGCGATGTTCCAGCGTATTGAGGTCATGGTGAAACCAAGTGTTTAAGACGATGCGTGTTTATACACCGATCCTTAACCGTCATCAATGGAAGTCCACTGCTGACTTGGTTTTATAGTATTGATAAAATACGTTATCATTACCTAAGGCGAGTTAGTTACCAATGCCTTGACTAACCATTTTTGATCGGATTGACATGACCGTCGAACTTATCAGGCGAACGGCGCTGCCCGTTCAACTCCAAGCGCCGCTCTCCGATGCGCAGTTTCACCACCTTGCTGCAGTCCCGGCTGAATTGGAGTGGTTCGCCAATTTAGATAATCTACAAACCCGGCGCGCCTACCGCGCAGACATTCGCGAATTTCAAACCTTTGCTGGCATCACCGCGCCAGAACAATTTCGTCTAGTCGCGCGTGGCCACGTTTTAGCCTGGCGTAAAACATTGGAAGTGCGCGCCCTGTCGCGTGCGTCCGTTCGACGCAAGCTGGCGGCACTCAGTTCGCTGTTTGAGTATTTATGCGAATGCAACGCCGTTTCAAACAATCCGGTCAAAGGCGTCAAGCGCCCTGCAGTCGAGTCCAACGAAGGAAAAACGCCGGCGCTGTCCGATGCCCAAGCGCGCCAAATTTTGAACGCCCCTGATCCCGCCACATTGAAAGGCAAACGTGACCGCGCCATTTTGGCAGTGTTGCTCTACCACGGTCTACGCCGAGCAGAGCTTTGTGCATTAAGCCGTCGCGACATGGAGCAGCGGCGCGGCGTGAATCATTTGCGGGTCGAGGGCAAAGGCGGCAAAGTGCGCTACGTGCCGTTGCACCAGGGCGCAGCTGTCGCGATTCAAGAATATTTGGACTTCAGCACATTCAACACCGACAACTCACCATTATTTCGTTCGATGCGCGCAAATCAGCGTCTTAGCGCCCAAGGAGTCTATAAAGACGTGGTGCTCAAATACGGCACTGAAATCGGCATTGTCGGTATGGCGCTGTTCGGCCCTCATGTAATGCGCGCCACTGCTGCGACCAATGCACTGGAACACGGTGCTGACATTGCCAAAGTACAGGAATGGCTGGGTCACGCTAATATTCAAACGACGCGCATCTATGATCGAAGGCACTCGCGGACGGAAGATTCACCGACGTTTCGAGTAGCTTATTGATGCTAAATGACATGAACTCAGTGCGAACCCAACCAAGACTGTCACCACAAATGAATGCACCTGATCCATATCTCATATTTCGGCGGTGCTGCGCGAGTGATTACACGCCAATCGTAGGAGCGACAAGTGTCAGCTAAATTATGAAAACTTTTCAATAGTTTTCCATTTGCCTCAACCGAATGCTCAAGCGCGCACAACGGAGAAAACCGGAAAAAAGGGAAAACGGAAAAAATAGCATGTAGTGGTCTAATTATTTCGGACACCTCGATAGGTGGTAAACACCACAAATGAGGATCAAAAAATGACGAAGTAGTCTGCCCATTTCATGCCATCTACGCCCACGGCGGCGTTCCGCTTAAGCCAGTAATACGCCGTGAATAGCAGGTCAACATTGAGATGATGCAGGAGCGCGGTGAACCGTTCCTTCTTATTCGCTCTTGCTGCTTGCCGCACGCGTTCTAGCTGCTGGTACACGCGTTCCCGGCACTGCGTCCGGCGCATGCGCTGCCATTGCGCGTTTCCCTTGGTCTCCTCCCTTGGCTCCACCGGCTCCGCCCCTGCGGTTGCAGGTTGGTTCGTCGGCTTCCTAGCTACTATGGAGGAGTCTGACTTCTCCCGTCCCTGCATCATCGGCTTCGGCTCCTCGCCTTCCCGATGCGGGCCGCTGGCTGGTACTGCCACCAACGGTCAGACGAGAGATCTCCCGGTTCCCATGCAGGGAGCGTACGAACATGCCAGGGGCTCAGACCACGCGAGGCCGATACAGTGCTTGCGATATCGCACCGTGTCGTGTTGCCTTCCGCTACGCTAACAGCGTCGGCACCTCGGACTTTAAAGCTTTCGCGGCTCAATGGCTGGCCTGTTCGCACCCCTGTCAACGCTTCGCAACGTACCTCGCAGTACGCCACGCATGACTCGGGGATAGCATGATTCGCTAAATCTTCACTATGGGGGACTTTCACCCTTTACTCCTTGCCGGTCTCCCGGCGCACTAGCGTACGATTTTTTTCCGTTTTCTGACGCGACCCCTAGTTCGCTTGTACAACTCTTGCAACAAAAAGTTTCAACATAATTTTCAATAAGAAACGTCATTTTTAGGAAAAACGTATCACTTAAATAATGATTTAAAAAAATATTTATTATTGCTTGATTTGCGCGCAATGCCGCGCGACGCTTGGTCGCAGATGCCTTCAAAGGCACCGAAATTATGCTCAGCACACGAAGAAGCGAAGAAATAATTAAACGATCCATCACAACTAACTTTCAAAATCAACCACGAGCTACCTCAGCACCTTTACTTGGAAATCGATCATGCCAGCACGGATTGTGAACATAAGCAGTAGCGGAGGGCCAATTAATGGCCGCATCGTCATTGGTCAGGCGCGGTTTGGTGAAGCCGAGGCGAGACTTTGGGATGCCAAAGGCAGAGCCACAGGCAAAAAACCAGACACGCTGGCCCATTTTTTCAGTGACGAACAAGAGGCGATCGAAGATTTCGACATTGGTAGTGCTGATAACTTAAACGGCGATATTCTCACAGCCTCAGTCGAAGTAGCGGCTTGGACTACTGGTCAGGAGCAGTACTATACAAGCCTTTCTGTTTACCAGGACGAGAAGGTACTTGCTGGCGGCCATCTTGTTAGTAGTGGCCCCTTCACGGTGGGCATAAAAGTGGACTTTCAATTACGGTTCAATGTTATCGCATGAATACTACCTACTTACCGATACGATCGGCACTTACGGCATTGCTCCTGACCGGAATGGCTCCACTGGCAAGCGGCGGCGACACCAAGGAAGGCGCGCCCACTGCTGAGGAGTTGGAGGGTGTGTTGGATCTATCGATGCCTACCAGTCCGGCTTTCACACTGCTTGGGCTCACGCCGGAGACTGTATCCAATCCCCAAACAGGGGCTGATCTTGCTGCGGCATTGCTCGATGGATTGGATGCCCGAGGTAATGCCCAGACGGGGGTCGCGCTGGATTTTAGACCGTACATGTTAGCCGCAGGCGACCGACTAACCCTATGGAACTATAAGCAGGAACCGTGGAAGCGCCAGCTCGCCAGAATCAGCCTCTCAGTCGCTACAGCTTCCGGGAAGTCCGACGCGGATGAAGCTGACCGATACGCAATTGGACTCAAGTGGGTTCCAATTGACGATGCTGATCCGCGAACGGATGACAAAGTCGGCGATTGCTTTAGGGATGTACTCGGTTCCGATTCTGATGGGACTGACGAAACACCACCCAATCCAGATGGTGAGCCAATCACTGTGAGCCCGCTCAATGCTGACTTAGCGAAAAAATTGGCTACGTGTCGAGACGAGTTCAAGAGCCGTACTTGGAACGGTCGGTCCTTGCAGTTTGGGATTGCGACATTTCGGGTTAACGTGGATGACCTGAAGCAAAGTGGAACCGGATTCTGGACAAGCTACTCACACCCAGTTGGAACACGTGGTCAGCTTATCTTTCATGCCCGTGAGCTGCATGACGAACTTGTTCCACCTGACGAGGGCGAGACTGGATTTCAGCGTCGTGATGGCCGCTCTTATGGACTTAGGGCGCGCTACGGCGGAGGCGCGGCCTACTTCATGGTAGAGGCGATGAAAACTGATAATCAATGGGCATCTGCCCGCGAAGATGATTCCTTTCGCCAATACGCTATAGGTACCGAGTTTCGCCTAGCCAAGGGTATCTGGCTTCAACTTTCCTACGGCAAAGCTCGAGGTAAAGGCGCACCACAAGATGATGCTGTCTTCGCTAGCCAGCTTCGCTTCGGATTTACGAGAGAGCGTTTGATGCGTCTGGGTTTGTGAGGGTCGGAACGGTTGGTGTACTGTCTTACAGAAGCCGCAGGTACCGCCAAAAAGCAGGCAAAGTATTAGGATTGTGGGAAGCCACAATAAAATGTCGTATTCTCGATGTGTTGACATCTGCATTGTGCTCTATTTTGGAAATTTGCCCCACCAACAGTAAAGACGACATGAAACGTATTGTTGCAAATCAAAAAGCGACACAGTGACTCGCTGTCTCGCTTCACTTCTTAATGATGTTTGCCTTGAGTTCCGGCGCCGCCAGGCGCCGCAAAATCCCTACGGGTATTTCACGCCGAAGATATTGTCTGCTCTCGCTGCCGTCCGAAATGTCGTTCCCGGACTAGAGCGATACTATGCACAACTTGAAGACGGCCTGATGCTTGAGTTAGTCCGAGAGCTTGACCAAGCAGAGATCAAGCGATTACGCGAATCATATGACTCTGCATTGGCGTTGGCTTTTCCAGCAGTGAATGTTTTGCTGCGAATAATCAATGCCGCCGCCGGGTACAATTATGTTCACAGTCTGCGGTGTATCGGCTACGAGACGTTGCTTGAACTTGAAATACGCGCGCACAACTCAACTGACCGGGATTTGAAGGCAATGGTCGCAGATTTTCTGCGACGATTAAGCATGTCCAAAGGCGTCGAGGACTACATCGCCTTCGGGCAGGCTTATGAAAAATTCTGCGAAATTGTCGTTTATATCTATCTCAAGGAACGACTAGGCTCGATAGAAAGAATCCCCGAGCAGGCAAATGTAAGTACCCCCGACTTCCGGTGCAGACATTTGGACAGGGTGTTCTACGTCGAAGTGAAGAGTCTTGATATTGTGAGTGGCATACATCGGGCACGCCAAATGGGGCTTGATGGGCTAGATGCCAACCTAATTCTGGAGCGCCAAAAAATGGCCGGAGCGAGGGTTGCCATGAGCGAACAGGTGATCGACCCGTTCAAAGAATTTGGCGACAATGACTATGATCCTCGATCCCAGCTAATGGTAATCGAGACAATAAAGGAGAAAGTTCGCGGCGCATTTAAGTCGTCTCAGTTTGATGATGTTGCGACTGTAGCCTGGGTTTGCATGGGCCGCTTGCTGATTCCACAAGGAAAAAAAGACCTGATGCCTTATTACCTTGATGGTGATGGCTTCTCGATCGTTTCGGGCGTTCTCTGGCAAGCATGTTTTGGCAAAGAGGGCGGTGTTGTTACTCGGGCTGCGGAATTCGAAGGCATGGGCACTTTTGAGGCGTACCTTCCGACCAATGGCTTATACTGTGATCCAGAACGTCAATTTCCCGGCATTGGTACTGTGTTTATGGAAACAGCTACCTTGGACTCACAGACTTTTGGCGTGTTCGATAAAACTATTCTGCCAACCGGTTGGGATCTAGATGAGCTTGACGAGCTGCTAGGTAAGGTCAGCGGCTATCGCAATGACCGCAGCAATGCCAAAGCCTACGAACTTTAGTCGTACAGCCGACAGAATTCGCTAGAATTTATTAGCTTTGATCTCAAACGACCTATTATCGACCACACTTTCGTGGATCGCCGATGAAGTTACCAGCGCAGCTAATTCCGGCTAAACATGGCAACAAAGTTGCTCAGAAACGTACTGTTTTGCCCAAGTATTTGCGAAATACCAACTAGCACGGTAAGTAGTGCAGGTGCCTGAGATAGTGGTTTTGATTTTGGTTTTACGCTGCTGATTCGCGCATTTGCATTGGCTGCAAAACCCCAAGCACAAACGCAATTATAAATAGCCGTTGCGACAAAACAAAAGGAAACAAAGCCCGCACCTAGCAGGCCAACTTCAGTTGGGTCTTTAGACTCCCTAGCAATTCCAAATGAGGCCAAAGCTATAACAAATGCTGCAACCAACACTAAAATAACACTGGCACCACTTGATTTCGATGACTCTAAAAGAGCCTTAAGACCTTCAATATTGAAAATTCTAGCGCGGTCTTCTGACTGCTTACGTATCGTGACCGCAATAACCAACGTAAGCAGGGAAAAGGCAAGCATTAAAATCGATGGCATTACCCGGCCAAGCGTTAAAGTGCCGGGTTTTGTAATTTGAAGAAATTGGTCGACGGACATATGACCATATGGGTCATGTAGAGTTCCAACGTCACCTTCTATTCCACCGGAAGTGACAACTTCAACATCTTCTGTTCCACCACCGGTAGTGTCGCCGGGGGCGTCAGGTTCAGTTACGCCCGGGTCAGTTTGAGAACTTTCTTCACCAGGGTCGCTATTAGCAATGCCGTCGCCCTTGCCGGTACCGACCACTCCACGACCAGTCTGTCCAGAAGTCCCTCCACTACTACCTTCGCTGGGGTCAGTCCACACAGCACCTCCATCGGAAACAGCCTCTCCGCCAGTACTTGGATACCTACTCACCGCGCCACCAATACCTGGGTTCGTACTAGCCGTGCCACCAAGTTGGCCCAATCCGCTATCCGTCACATCCGTATCTTCATTAGAAATAAAAACTGGTGAAACAAGCGGGCCACTGCCGGTAGGCATTGAAAACGTTTCACCTTCAACTAATTTTTGATTCTTATTTACTCGATTCAAACCATAAATTGTCGCGCTACCCAACAACACGATTAAGATGGACAGAACCGCGATTGCTGATGATTTCAATCGGATCATTTTTGCCTCCTTGCCCCTCGATTCAAAAAGACTAGCAAACCAAGCTGGTCAAAGCCACGATAAAATATGTTATCCAGGCTTTTCAGCTTCCTGTGCTCCGAGAGCGGAATCAGAGACTTTTGCCCTCTCGTGGGCAAAATACCGTCCAAATCGTTCGGTAAGACTTCGCCAACCTGGCCAATAGTCTTGTCTTGGGTACTGACCAGCGTCCCAAATATCTTCCCACCACTTGACGGTGCGAACATCATGAGACTCCAGGGTGTTTAGCGGGTGCTTTTTTCCTTCGATCAACCGAGAGAAAAGTGCCGGCGGTACAAGTAGACTTTCGGTATGCGCAGTCCCGCCCATTGTGTACTTGGCATACAAGTTTCTGAAGATTTCTAGCAAATTAGCTAATTCGCGTTCGCCGCTGGCACCGATCACTTCGCTGACATGATATTGCGTGTGATAAGTGCGTGAGTGACCCCGCTCGTGCACTTTCACAAACGCCAGTTGGCCGGCGTCGCTCAAACTTCGCACAATAAGTAGCTTGCGTAGTTGCAACCCGTTATCGCCGGTTGTGAGCCAGGTGACCGCCTCTTCCTTCCAGTCGAGCCGATACTCTTGACCGGAAAAGGGTGTCTCATCGCCATGCACTAACCAGTCTCCCCAACAGCCCAAAAGCGTCGCAATGGATCTTAAAGTTTCGAACGACGGTTCAGTTTCACCGTTGAAATATTTCTCAAACGCATCAGCGTGCGCAAGCCCTAGCTGTTCCGAAATCCGCGACGGTGAGATCGCTGACCATGACTTGGAACTCCTGAACTCATCCAACAAAAACTGCAATCTCCGCGCAACTACTTCAGCGCGCCTTGCTTGCTCAGCTTTTTCGCGCCGAGGTGCAACCCAAGTCGAAAGCGCGTGCCTTACTTCACCTTCGAGTGAGCGATCATGTTGTGTGGCCAACGCACTCAACAACGCTACCGTTTCTGGTGGCAGATTGCGCACCGTAATTTTACCTGAATTTGCACTAAACATTTGCTGTCGTTTTGCGGTCGCTTTGATCTACGCAGGTTACACCAAACTTATCGAAAAAAAAACTATCGGGTACGCCTGTGAAATCAGGCTCAGATGATCTAACACCGCATAACAACGATGATTCGCTCGCTTTCAGTGGTCAGTTGCTCGGTACTCATGCGTTCAAGCCAGTCAGGCGCGTTTGTGCGTTGGTCAAAGATCACCAGAAAACCATTGGGTAACGCGTGACGGGCAAGATACCACTCTAGTTGCAACACGCCCTTAGCCAGTGGGTCTGCCTGCTTATCGCGCCAAACTTTAACTTCAATGGCCATTCGCACATCGCCATGCACCACAAGCAAATCCATGCGCCCAGATCCAGCAGCATATTCACGCTCAATACGGCCAGCGCCGTTAACGACGCGCTGTAAATACGCCATCAGTACCAGGGTAGGAGCGGCCTCGTGGTAGCGCACAGTATTCATCATGACCTCGCCTTGCTCACGCCAGAACGCAAAGAAATTGGTCATGAATTGCGCTGGATTTAGTTTGCCATCGCTGCCTTTCCAGCTGGATTTAATCACTTCGGCTCGGAGTTGCGATTCGGCATCAACTGCCAGAACTCGTGGCAGCACTTCAGCATAAATGCCGTTGGCCGGCATCAGCCCATTGTCACCGCTTCGGATCAAGCCCAGATCGAGCAAATATTGCCGGTCGGCTTCACCTGGGCTGCTCAATTCGCCGGTAAGCATGGGTTCGATGACTGCGCGTACGCGCGCCTCTTTGAGTTTGTCGGTTAATTGATCCAAGTGCGAATCATTGCGCAAAATCAACGCTTCGCGTGCCGCGCGCATTTTGGCTGCATCAATTGCTACCGTGCGGTCGCGGTTTTCAGGTGTTTTCCATACCGCTTGCTCCGCAAGCGCATTGACCAGCCACGGCTGACCTTGAGTGGCAATCCAAGCCACTTCAAGCGCATCAGGCGTAAATTGCTGCCCAGTTGCGAGCGTGTGTTGCGCGTACAGCGCAGTGAGTTCCAAAAAGCTAAAATTGCCTAGGCGCAAAGATTCTGCTTTTATGTTGAAGGCACTGCCACCGGTAATATTTTCACCATGACCGAGCGACATACGATAATCACGCACGTCACGCACGCCACATAAGACAACGGAGTGCGGAAAATGTTTCGGTCGGTCGCCATAGCCGGCGCGAATTTGGCGCAGCAAACTGATTAACGCGTTACCGACCAACGCATCGACTTCATCAATAAAAAGCACGAGCGGCCGATCCAGCGATTCCGCTAAAAGTCGAAACGCGATCGTCAATGAATCCAGCGGGCCTTGTTCCGCAAGCACTTCGGCGAATTTGCGCGCAAGCGCGGTGAGCCCAAAAGCCACAGCCGCGCTGTCTGCTAGGCGCGACAAAACTGCTTGTGCAGAAGCTAACGTGTCCTCTTTCGCCGCTTGCGCGCCCTCAATGTTGGCGTACAGCGCAGCGTAACGGCCCTCTTTGTTGAGCAGGTCACGTAAGGCGAATAAACAAGTCGTTTTGCCAGTTTGTCGTGGTGCGTGCAAAACAAAGTATCGCTGTTGATCAATCAGGCTTTGAATCGCATTGCTGTCGATTCTGGCCAATGGATCAAGCTCATAATGCAGGCTGGCAATGTTTGGCCCGGCGGTATTAAAATGTTTTTCGATATGCGCGGCTTTCGGTTCCGGCAATCCTGGATGATTAGACATCGCTGCTCCTATGTCACTTTGGTGCAGCCCGACGCTCACAAAAGTGGCGTGAGCCGGTCCCTAATAACCATCCACGCCTTGCAAGACTAACCGATCTAGGCTTGCGCTTTCTTAAGTACGTTCACTCAAAACCAACCACAAAACATTTTTACTTAGCGGCACAGGACGTAAACTGGCGAGTACCGGCCCACATAGCCATAAGGAACTTATGAATTCAGATGACTTTCAAACCAAATGCGCAGCATTGCTAATGCTTTTGTTGCTCGGCTTCGGCACTCACGCGATTGATAAATATGGTGGGCCTGCTGGAAAAGCGATATTGCCACACGCTACGACAAGACCGCTCGCAACTTCCTCGGCGCCATCCATCTGGTCGCGGCCATTATTTGGCTGGTTTGATGACACGCCCTAGTGCCTTACTCGCCGGGTGGAAGCGCTGCCAGAAACGCGAGTGAGGGCATGAAGAAATAGGCACCGCCCTTCATCGTCACAGCGCGTGGCACCGCTTCGACTGTCTTCATCGAGTCGGGTTCACCCCACAAGACCGGGCAGGTCATCGAGGACCGCATGGCGTCGTTGAGGGTCTGGCCGATGACCGGATCGACGCCCGGCGCGGCTGAGCCCGGCGGCACACTCGGAAATCCAGTGTTGTTGGCCCAGTTGATCTGCGTGAATTCGAACTGGTTGCCGATGTCGCTATTGAAAGCCATAAACAGCAAGCCGACATTTCCTTGCGGCTTGTTCTCGATCTGGCCGTCGTTAGGATTGTCGGTGCGGACGCCATAGGTCTGCCCGCGACGCGGCATCAAATGCTTGCGTTCGTCCTCGTGCGGTTCGAAGCCGCCGGTGCCTCGCGGGTTGGTCTTGCGCACATGACCCAGGAACGGACACTTGGCCCCCTGCCCGTCGCTGTCGTAGTTAAAATTGTTGGGCACCGGGTGCTTCATGCCCTCGGCAAACTGCACCGTCACTGGCGTTCCGTCTTCGAAGCGCCCCACCAGCATGCCGCCGGCGCGCTCGTCGTCGTTGAGCCCCAATGCATTCGCAAATTTCTCTTCGCTTTCCTTGAACAGTTGCACGTTCTGTTCAAGCTTACGGAAGACGAAGTAGCTGCCGAAATGTACAGAAGGGTCAGGGGCCGCAGGGTCCGGCACGATCACCTGCTGCAGCGGGAATGCCGGGTCCCAGTTCGCGGCTCCGTCGGTCGATACTTTTTCTGCGTCAATGTCCTCTTGCAGGAACAGCGGTTGGCTGCGCCCGTCGACATAACCGAAATGCTCGATGCCGTCGCCGTTGGCGTTGTGCAGGCCCAGGCCGTCCTGCGTGCCGAGGACGGTGACACCAGGCGTGGCGTTGATGATCCCGACGATCTTGTCGTACATCGCCGCTTTGCTCTCCATCGCGGTGTCGCCCACAAGAACCACGGCATGAAGGCTGTTCGCATCGCTCAGGTGCGAGTCCCAAGTCCCCGGGTCGGGGTCGTTGAGCTGAGGCTGACCGTGCATGCCCTGCAGGAATGCCGGGTCATTGGGGATAGGCGTTACGTTCAACTTAAGGTAGCCGTGACAGGTGAGGCCGACGCCAACGTAAGGCGTGCCCGCCGGGTGAGGCAGCACCTTGAAGGCTTCGATTTCCTCAAGGTGCTGGCGAGCCGACTTCATAAACGATAGCACCGACCTGAGGAAGTTGCAGCCGGATGCGGGGCTGGTGAACTCCAAAAACAACAGTGAAAGGAACTCGCGCGTATGCGGCTTGACGATGTTGGGCTGAAGGTTTTCCAACATCTTCGCGTCATCACCTGCGGCGGATTTCCAAGATATAGATTGGTCTAGCGATACAGTCATGTGCATTTCCCCATCCGGTTAGCCGCCCATCGTGCCGGACAGCATGGCATTCACATGAGCGTAGCGTTAGCGACTGAGGAACGCAACACATGGTTACACTTGCGCAAAAAACACGGCCCGTCAACTTGGTTGCAAGGGTGGTCGCAAGCGGCAGATGACGGACAGAAAAATCGCGTCGGCCAAAAAGCTGTTTGCTAGCGGCGTGCCGCCTCGGGACGTAGCGCAAAACCTCTGTGTGTCCCGTACCGACGCTCTATCGCTGGATCCCGGCTTCCACTCAGCCCATCGCGGTAGAGACACCCATTGCTGAGCGCCCCCGCACAGATCCCGGCGTGCGTAATTCACGCACCGGGCTCCCACCTTGGGTAGTTGGCGGCGAAGCGAACACCGGGCCATGGATGAAGGATACGGTTCTCATGTAGGGAGCGTACAAACATGCCAGGGGCTCAGACCATGCGAGGCCGATACAGTGCTTGCGATATCGCACCGTGTCGTGTTGCCTTCCGCTACGCTAACAGCGTCGGCACCTCGGACTTTAAACCTTTCGCGGCTCAATGGCTGGCCTGTTCGCACCCCTGTCAACGCTTCGCAACGTACCTCGCAGTACGCCATGCATGACTCGGGGATAGCGTGATTCGCTAAATCTTCACTATGGGGGACTTTCACCCTTTACTCCTTGCCGGTCTCCCGGCGCACTAACGTACGATTTTTTCCGTTTCGTGAGCTGACCCTAAGATCATTTTTACGGCGTGGTAAAGCGAGCAGGTTATTGCGTAACTAGCCTGCGGCATGCGCGCTACGCTTGCAACGGCCTGCTCGCTGCACTCGGGCATGGACAGCTCGCATACGTATGGATAACCGGCCTGCGGCCTATTTGGGGACAGCCTTTGGACAAGCGGGCCTGCGGCCCTCGCTTCGCGTTGCCCACAGTCTGACGCCCATATTTACCCACACGCATAAACGCGAGCTGCCCACACCTACCAGCCCTTCACCTAGCTACTAAGGTTTGTTTCTTCAGGTCTTTGAAAAAGAGCAAAGCGGCTAGCGGCTACCTTGAGGAATTTAATGCAATTAGCCAAAGGTTCTCCGCTTCGCTGCGTGTACGTGACTCAAGCTTCCGGTTGGAGGTAATCCGAGAGTTCAGTTTTGGTGCCCACAGCATGCCTTGGGCATGCCGTTTTGATCGCGCAGGCGATGAAACGGAGAGCCATTGGCTACACCTTGAGCCCCACTTAAGTAGTGACTTAAGGCGTCTTGAGTCAACGCACAAAAACAGAGTAGCAAAATCGCTAGCGCAATGCCTTATTTTGTTCTCACCTTGCACGAGCAATATAGTCATTACTGCGTAATAGGCAACAAAGGTTATAGATTCTTATGTATTTAGCCATCGCTCGATGATGGATCCAGAAGCCTACAAGCGCCCACCGCCTCGCTGTCTGCATCAATAACCCTACCCAAAACATTGACCGCGCGATGCCCAGCGAGAGCGCGTAGCCAACTTTGGCTCAAGTCGTCGTCGGGAATTTTGAGCTGGCCCAAATCGCTCAGCGTCGCGAACAAACCCGCACCGCTAAGTTTGCGTTCCCGCGAAAGGGTGCCTAGCTCGATGCCGCGCGCCCACACCAGCGCGGATGCCTGGACATCCCACTCGGATCCATAGCCATGCCAGCGCAAAGTGCAAGGTTTTCCCGCTGTCGCATCGCCCGCAATCAGTTGGCCGTGATCGGAGGCATACACCAAAACCGAAGGAACTCCGCTCGCTTCCAGTTGCGCCATCAGCGCGTCCAGCACGAAATCAGTGAATCGAATCGAATTATCGTACGTGTCAATTTGTGCTTGCTCGCCCTGCGCACCCTGAAAGTATGAAGCTTCAGGCGGATAGCGCTCTTCGTATTTGAAGTGGCTGCCCATTAAATGCACCACGATAAATTTCTGCTCGTGCGGATCCGCTAACGCTTGGCGCACCGGCGCTATCAACGCACTATCGTCTACGCCGCGCGATTGAAACTCTGTTACGTTTGCCCTCACCACATGCTCGGCCTCACGCGCGTAGCTAGCAATTTGCAAGTCGTGAATTCCAGCGGTTTGCTGATTGCTAATCCACCAGGTGCCAAAGCCTGCCTCGCGAAACGCCGCCACAATCGAGCGCTCGCCCCAGAGTTCAGCCGATGCCACCGGCTTACGGGTAATCATCAGCGGCACGCTCTGCGCCGTCGATACTGCAGGAGCCGCGTAATTCCCGAGCCAAATCAACCCGGAACGTTTGGAAAGCAACGGATTCGTTACCCGTGGATAGCCATTTAATTGCCAATTGTGGCGGCGCGAACTCTCGCCAATCACTAGCAAAACAATACGTTTTTCTGTGCCAGTGTAAGACGCCCCAAAACGAAAGTTCTTCGACTGTTCCAGCAGTAATTGTTGATCCAGCCGGTTCTCTAGCAAGGACACTCCGCGCAGCGGCAAACCCCAGGGATACACCTGTTCCAGCAGTTGCCAGCTGATGCGATGCGTGTGCAACACCGTTCCGTTCGCCGGATTGCTAAAACCCACCTCACACACCAAAACCAACAGTCCCGCCACTGCCGCAGCTGTACTGAGCAGTTTGAAACGCACCCGTACAGCCAGTGCCGGTGCGCGCAATGTCCATGCAGCCCAACCGCCGGAACACCCTAAGATGCAGCCGACGAACAGCAACCAGCCAAACTGCGCCAAATACGCCTGCGCTTCTTGCGCATCCGTGCCGATCATAACGTTGAAGGTGTGGGGTGACAGCCGTGCGTGATAGCGCAGCGCTAAAACTGCCTCTAGCAGCGTTAACGGCAAGAGGGCGACACACAGCATCACTGCGCGCCACCATGCCCCTAGTAGACCCGCTAGCGCTGGAATTGCCACACAGGTGCAGAGTCCCCAAACAAACATCGGCGAGGCACCAAAATAGCCAGGCACTTGCCAGGCACTGATGGCACCGGCGGCAACTGTTGTCAGAACAAGCGCCATGCTGAGGCAAGCGGCGATGCGTTTGCCGCGCCATTCGAGCAAGAAGCCATTCCCGGCATCGGCGTTCAACTGTCCGGGTTCTGCATGTGCCAGCATATCTTTTAACGCCTCCGGTTGCTTATTTGGTAATTTGCGACGCGTAGGCCGAGATTCCAACGACCAAAAAAAACCACCGGGTTTAGCGATGGTTTTTCGTCACAACTAGACTTCAATGAATTAGTTCATCGCGGTGTTCCAGGCGCTCCAAACGCCCATCGACACGATCTAAGCGCACATGTATGCCGGCAATGTCGCCATGTATACCGGCTAACTCTCGGTGAATTCCCACAACTTGGGTTTCCAAACTCGACAGTCGGCCTTTCACATCAACAAATTCAGCTTTTACTTCAGCTCTTAACGTAGCGACTTCACTACGTAAAGCAACCAAGTGGCGAATCATTATATTGTCTTCATCTTTCATTTTCATAACTCCTGCGTAGATTGTACGCCGGAATGCGCTCCTGCCGGAACGCCGTCCGGCAGGTTGATTACAAGAACGCAGCCACCCAAATAGGTGGCTGCGCGTTTACGACTAACCGGCTTTAAGCTCTAAAAGCTGTTCGGCAAAATTCCAAATCTCTCGGTTCAAATTCACTCCCTGACTAATACCATTGATCGCACGCGTGGACACACGCCTTGCACGACGCCCGTTTGTAAGGCAGCTAATCGCTTGTTTTTACCTCATTTCTTACGCTAAATTTAGGCCATGACAGAGCTTGAATGCGCGCTTGAAGAGATCAAAAGACTGCGTATTCTGGATGCAGAAAAGACGGCGCGTATTGCGCATCTTGAGCTGATGGTTGAGAAGTTGGCATTTCAATTTGCGGCGTTAAAGCGCATGCAATTTGGCCAGAAGTCGGAGGCCAGCGAGGTATTGCAAACCGAGCTTTTTGGCGCGCCATCGATAGCACTGGAAGCGCCAGCAGAAAGCGTGATTCAGCCGGTGTTGACCAAGTCTTCGGCACAACCAAAAGCCGCGCCGCGCATCACCTTTCCAAGCGGTTTGCCGGTGGTCGAAGTTGAACTCGATATCGCTGAGTCTGCTAAAATTGCGCCCGATGGTACGTCCCTGAAGTTCATAGGCTTTGACGTTTCTGACAAGCTCGCGATTGAACCCAGCCGCATTTTTATCCGCCGCACCAAGCGCAAAAAGTACGTGCATCCAACGCAGGAAGAATTTGGCGTACTTACCGCGCCGTTGCACCAAATTATCCCGGGCGGGATCGCTGATGAAAGCGTGATTGTCGACGTTCTGATCAAGAAATATGACGATCATTTGCCGCTGAATCGGATCAGCGAAATCTATTTGCGCGATGGTCAAGTGAACCTGGCAAAGCAAACGCTGAGCGACTGGGTTTTAGCGGCTTCGAGCTGGTTGGCACCCTTGGCGGAGGCGATCAAATCGAGCCTACTACGCGAGCGTGTGATTCACGTCGATGAGACGGTTTTGCCGCTGCTGCATCCACTGAAAACGATCAACGCACGCGCGTGGGCATATGTCGGAGCCGAGTCAAAACTGGTCTATTACGAATTTACGACGAACAAGAAAGGCGAGCACGTCAGAAACACGCTGAAGGACTGGAATCCAGCGGGCGGGCGGCGCTATTTACAGGCGGATGCGGCGAGTAATTACGATGCGTTGTATCGCGATCGCGCCGGTTTCGGTTTGCGCGTATCGTGAGAAAGCGAATTGATCTTTGGCTCTGGGGTGAATTGATACGACTTCGTTCCCCCGCAGGCTCGGATCAATCAGTTATTTGATATTGAGCGGGAAAGTAGTACCGCGAACGAAACGCATGAGCAGCGCCAGAGCCGTCGCGAAAATCAGGCCAAGCCGATCTTAGCAGGCTGTTGAAATTCACACACCCATTTCCCCGACAGCGTCAAGCCCACTAAAAAATTAGCAATTTTCAGGTTTATTTAACTTAAAAACCGCCTTT
>JAYUUS010000323.1:0-2307 GCA_043754435.1 Rhodanobacteraceae bacterium | reverse complement strand
CCGAAGCGATGATTTCTCGAAACTGCTTTCCCCGCAAATAAATTCCCAAACCTATGAATGACTGTCGAACGCAGCTCGAAAACAACCATCAAGTTCTCTACGTTTCCGGTGAAGTAGATTTGAGCTGGAGTCAACAGGTACGCAAAGCGGTGCTGGAAGCGCTGGGCACGGGCATGCCGGTCACGGTGGATCTGTCGGCCGTGGAATACATTGATTCCTCTGGGATCGCGGCACTTGTCGAAGGGTTTCAGATGGCACGCGGCAAGAAACAGGCTTTTACATTGCTCAAAATCTCTAAGCCTGTGCTGAGCGTGCTTAAGCTTGCGCGGCTTGATCGGGTTTTTGTACTTGTGGATGAAATTCCTGCGGTATGACGAGCGTTTTGCCACTGCTTGAGTTACCTGCGAGCAGGCTTTGAGCGCAATTAGGTCAGCCATCACGAATTTGGGCCGTGGTGCGGTCGGCATTGTGGAAGATTTAGGCCATGTGGGCAGCATTTTTGCAGAGAGTTTGTTTTATTTAATCCTTGGGCCTAAGCGCGGCCAACCGGTGCGATGGACGCATACCCTGGAGCAACTGCGTCAAATTGGTGCCGACGCAGTACCGATTGTGGCACTACTCGCACTTGTCATTGGCTTAAGTTTAGCGATTAACGCCATCGCTCAGCTCAAAATGTTCGGTGCAGAAAGCAAAATCGTGGTTGGAATTGCCATTGGCGTGACCCGCGAGTTTGGCCCTTTAGTGACCGGCATCGTCGTCGCCGGACGTACCGCATCTTCGCTTGCTGCACGTATTGGCTCGATGACCGTTAGCCAAGAAGTCGATGCTTTGCGGGTTATTGGCGTTGAACCGGTTCGATATTTAGCGGCACCGGCATTGTTAGCCGCCTTAGTGATGATGCCGGTGTTGGTGATTATTGCGGATTTTTTTGCCATTTTAGGCGGCGCACTTTTTTCACTGCAGCCTGTGGAGATCACGCTTGCAGGGTATTTTTATCAGACTCTGCATGTCTTGACGGCCTGGGATCTCATGCAGGGCTTAATCAAAGGCTGGGTGTTTGGCGTGCTGATCGTGCTGATCGGCGTCTCCACTGGCTTTAACGTTGAAGGGGGTGCTGAGGGCGTAGGCCGTGCGACGACGCGTGCAGTTGTGGTTTCCATCTGCGCGATTTTGGTTGCGGATATGATTTTTAGTTTTTTCTTAAATCGTTAACAAAATCTCGGTTCTCAGAAATAACTCGTACTTTAAAAACGTCACTTTGAATCGCACATGGCGAAATAACAGCATCGAAGTTATTTCAGAATGCCCGCTAAATTTGCTACGCTGCGCGCTCTGGCCTAGCGCCGTAATGAACGCATGAATGAACGACGAGACTGGCAGCGCACCTAGCCCTGCTCCAAGAACCTGGCTAGAACGCCTCGGTTTAGCTTTACTCGGTGGCGAAGCCAAGTGCCACGAGGATTTGATAGACGAGCTTCGGCTCGCGCGCAGCAATGGCGTACTTGACGGTGATACTTTGCGCATGCTTGAAGGCGCTTTAGGTGTCGTCGATCAGGTAGTTTCTGACGTCATGGTGCCGCGTGGACAAATGGTGTCGCTTTTGGTCGACACGCCTTTTGACGAAATCCTGAAAATTGCCATTGAATCAGGGCATTCGCGCTTTCCCGTATTTGGTGCGGACGAAGAACGCGTCATTGGCATTTTGCTGGCGAAAGACTTGCTTAGATGTGTTGCAGCGAACCCAAGCGCTTGCGATATTCGCGCTTTGCTACGCCCAGCGCGTTTGGTGCCAGAAACCAAGCGCTTGAATGAACTGCTGAAAGACTTTCGCACCAACCGTGCACATATGGCGGTCGTCGTCAATGAATACGGCGGTATTGCGGGGGTGGTCACGATTGAGGATGTGTTGGAAGAAATTGTTGGCCCGATTGATGATGAGCACGATGCTGAGGACAAACCTGAGCACTATTTCGATACCGGTGCGGACGGCAGTGCCTTAATCCAAGCGCTCACGCCGATTGAAGAATTTAACCGCGAATTTAGACTCAATTTATCTGATGAAGACAGCGACACGATTGGGGGTTTTGTTGTCAACCTGCTGGGGCATTTGCCCGCAGTGGGCGACAAAATTGAAATTGATGGCTACAGCATTGAAGTCACCCACGCGGATGATCGACGAGTGCATACGCTTTGCATGCGTGCGCTAAATTAAGCCGTATGTATACAAGGCTTAGGTTTATCGCGCGCGCAGCGCTGCTGTTGCAGACACTTTTGTTGACCAGTCTGTTTGCAGGCGGACTGCTTTTA
>JAYUUS010000322.1:0-6801 GCA_043754435.1 Rhodanobacteraceae bacterium | reverse complement strand
CCAATTCTTTCAACTGCTTCATAGGTAATCTCCGAAAACTCATCGAATCGACGCCCAAAGACGTCAAAATTACCCACTTCAACACCAAAACCGATGTGAATAACTGTACCGAGTTCAATCAGAACCCCGTACCGACTTGCTCCAGAATGCCGTACCGAGTTGAATCAGAATCCCCGCCCGCACGCACAGCAAATGTATCCCGACGGATGCGGCGCAACCTTTTGGTATTCGTGACATAACCCGCAACTTATAAATATTTGGTCGTGGCAAAGCACTTCCTTTGGACTCATATTTTGAGTTGGGTCTAAGTGATTTAACAGCGCCGGTGAATCAAATTGATTACCATTAAACGCAATTACGACCCCTGAATGCTTACACACGGCACAAGAGTAGTCAGATGCACCTCCCGGCACTTTTTCCATAACAGCAGATTCAAATTTGCACGCTGGACATATGAATAACCGGCCCTCTGATTTCGGGCGCTTAAGATTGTTTTCGAGTTCCTTGTATTTGATATCAAGAAACGGTTGATAAAGATGAAGCGACTCGTCAACGCTTTGAAGCCGGTCTTGAAATGAGGCAAAGATCTCTTTCCAGCATCCCGTTAGCAATTTATGCAGCAAGTACCACGCACGGCATTGCTCGCCAGCTATTTGGGTTACGTCATCCCTTGGCACCAAGTGGAGCACAGCGTTTCTATGCTTAAACACAATATCAAACGCTAGCCCCTCTTTCTTTAATGGAGTATCTACTTTAGAGGTTATTCTCTCGCAGAACATCGAAGCTTGAATGGTCGAAATCTGACCGTCCCTAACCGGCATTGCCACGGACCCGAGCAATTGAATCGTGCCAATGGCGTCTAGTCCAATATTGTTTGTTCGCGACCCATCTACTGATTTGCGTTCGCCTTCCGGCAAGTGGGTTTCAACAATTCGGCCGAGCAATAAATTTATTTGGCCCTCGACCAAAACGAATTCCCCAACTTCGCCTTTGCCATATCTTCCACCAAGAAAGTGCGCTCCACTTGGAGCGCCTGCATTTTTCAGAGTGAAGTGCACCGAAGACGCAGACACAGCAGACAAAACGCCAATAAAAAGCTCAGGGCGTAATAATCCTCGCGGGAACATGACTTCATTGCTTTCGTTTCCCATTAGTTGCCAGCTACCTTTTTAATATCGCGAGTGAGCTGTTGCGCTGGCGTAAGCGCTTTAAGATCCGGGATCATTTCCGAGAATGACTCAAAATCGGCATTTACCAGCCAGACGTCTTCACCGGCTTTCGCGAGCGCATGAACCCCTTGCCAGTAACTATTTCCACCTGTTGTGTTTTGTTTGGCAAAAGGATCAACAACGATCAATCGTAAATGTGGGTTGGTTCGAACTGCCGCGAGAATAGGCTCAGACAAATGATCATCATTAAAGCCGAACCCAACAACAACTATGCACGTATTCGGTTGGCGAAGGGCAGACAGATATTGAGACATTAGTTCTAAGTGAGGTTGCACGTACGACTGCTGATACTTTCCTCGTGCTGGATAGATCAAACATGCTTGTTCCGGGCTAGGCGAATCTGCCACTTTAATCGCGCCATCAAGATTTCTAGCCCAATTTACTGAGCCGTGAAGTTTGCAAAGATGAAAGACGCCTTCCAGCGGGCTACCAATGTCGTCGGCAGTATTGGAGCGATATACGATGTCGTAGGAAAAAAAACGCAGGTCGAAATGTCGCGGTTGCGCAAACGAAAACCCATCAATCACGACTAATGCAATCTTGCTTGCTTCACTTTCAAAACAAAGATCATAGTTGGTAGTAAAAACCTTCAGCCTTGAATCACGCGCTCTTCGACGTGACAATCGGTGCAGAAACTTGCAGTGCGTCGCAAGCTGATCCTTGTCGTTCGAGTCGATAAAATCCGAACAAAGCTTCAAAATCGTTTTCTTAGACGCGTTGATAAAGGTTTCAACTTTGTCATCCAAATCGATTTGCAAATATGCCTCGCATCGCGAAAGTAACGCTTCAATGTTTTTGTCGGCTTTTTTTAAATCGTCACCATTTGGTGTTGCAAATTTGATGATCTGGATAACAGCCAAAGATTCTGCTGTAAGTTGCAATGCATTTTCATCGGCATCTGGATCTTTGTAGACACAATGATTCCAGAGTTTCCACATAGCTGGCCCGCCGACATCTCCCAAAGACGTACCACTACCCGCAAGCACGATTATGTGCTGCACATTTAGCGATGAACGCAACAATTCGTTTACGTCTGACCTCGCTATTTTCACTCCGTCGTTCGTTGCTTTAACTGCATCTGTATCATATTTTTCGGATGCTTCTAGCAATTCAAAATCTAGTCGCCTCCATTCTGAGTGCCCTCGACCAGCATATGCAATTTCAGGTTTTTTCTGGTTGCTGATTGGGACCTTCGAATAGATTACGGGGAGGTTTTTAAGTGAGGCTGAGAAAACACAACATATTTTTGGAACGCTACGTAAAAATTGAACCTTACCCCTCATCCCAACCTTTCCCCATAGTTCGGTTAGGCTCCGAATCAAACTCATAGTGGGGAGAAGGAGCTGTTCGAGGCGTTAGCCCATTTTTCGCAATCCAATCAGCCTAAGCAATCTGCCGAGTCGCCAATTCCGCAAACACCCCATTCATCGCCATCAGCTGCTCGAAATTGCCGATCTCTTTAATCACGCCTTTGTCCAGCACTACAATACGGTCGGCGTTGATAATCGTGCTTAGGCGGTGGGCGATCACGATGCGGGTGGCTTGCATCTTTTCGGTGCTGGCGGTGACTTGCGCTTGGGATTTGTTGTCGAGCGCGCTGGTGGCTTCGTCTAGGATCAAAATGCGTGGGTTGTGCACCACCGAGCGGGCCAGCAGCAGGCGTTGTTTTTGCCCGCCGGAAAAGCTGCCGCCGCCTTCCATCACATAGGTGTGCATGCCCATCGGCATCAGGCGAATGTCTTTTTCCAGGCCGACTTTGCGCGCGGCTTCCCAGGCTTCTTCGATGGTGCGTGAGCTGGTGCCGACGATGTTGCGGAAAATATCGACGGGCAGCAATTGCGAATCTTGAAGTACCACGCCCATTTGTTGGCGTACTTCGCGTAAATCCAGCGTGGCTAGATCCTTGCCGTCAAAAGACACAATGCCTTTTTCGGGCTTCTCGAAACCGACGATCAAACGCATCAAGGTTGATTTGCCGGAGCCAGAACCACCGACAAAAGCGACAAATTCACCGGCGCGAATGCTCAGGCTGACGTCGGTCAAGATCCAGGGGCTGTCGGGCGAATAGCGAAAGTGTACGTGCGATACGTCAATCGCGCCGGTCAATTCGCCGGGGGAATCTTTATCGCCATCGACTTCGGCGGGCGTTTCTACGATTGGGCGCAGGCGTTCGTAAATCGGTATCGAGCGCAACAGGCTCAAGCTGGCGTCGGATAGCGCCACCATTGCGCCCAAAAACGCGCCATAAGCGGCTGTGAAAGCGATGAATTGGCCGGTGGTTAGCGATGCGCCAGCTTCGCCGCCAGTGAATTTGACCATCGCGAAAAACATCACCATCGAGGACAGAATCGGAAAAATGCCGTTGAAAGTCTGCACCGCGTTTTGGATGGATCCGGCCATGTATTGCAAGCGGCGTGCTTGGGCATATTGCTTCGCCCAGGTTTTGAACGCGTGCGCTTCAGCACCACTGGTGCGCAATTTGGCCACACCCGATAGTAAGGAAAGCAACAAACCCGCGATTTTGCCGTTCACAGACAAAATTTGGCGCTGGTAGCGCAGCTGCGCCAAATTGGCAAGAAAGCTAACGCTGACAAATAACAGCGTCAGCGCCATCGCGACCAGCGCCAGCTTCATGCTGTAAACGAACAGTAGCACCACGTAAAACGCTGAGGTAATGCTGCCCAAAATCGCGGTGATCCCGGCACCAGCGAGCAATTGGCGAATGTGGTTTACGCCTGCTGCTCGGTCGGCCAAATCACCGGCCGAATATTTGCTGAAAAAGCCGGACGGCAAATTTAGTAAGCGATCCCACACGGCGGCCTGGATCGAATAGTCCATCCGCCCCTGTAAGCGAAGCGCAGCAATTTGCTGCACATTGCTAAACACCAAATTCGCCACCGCCGTCAGCAGCAGGGCAATTGCCAGCTGCACCAGCATGCCGCGCTCGGCTTCTGGGATCACGCTATCAAAAATTTGACCGGTAAACAGTGGTGTTAGCGAGCCCAACGCGCCCATTAGTACGCCGACCAACACCAGCGTGAGCGCGTCACCACGCAAACCGCGCAGGCCGAAAGTCAGCAGTCCAAACGCGCTGATCGGGCCGTCCGGTAATGGCCGATAAAAGGTGGCACCAAACGGCGAAAGGGTTGCAGCAAACGCTTCAGTGACGCGCCCACGCTGGCCGGTGGCGGGCGCAATGTAGTCATAGCTGTGCGCATTGCGTGGGATCAGCGCGACAGCTTCGCTGCCTTCGGCCGTCATCGCCAAAATCGGGCCCTGATCGTGGTTCCACCAGTCATCACGCAAGGCGACCGCGCGCACACGAAAGCGCCCGGCGCGGCCAATCGCTTGTAGGCGGTCTTCAATGGCTTTCATCTT
Organism: Rhodanobacteraceae bacterium; assembly: GCA_043754435.1. GTDB lineage: Bacteria > Pseudomonadota > Gammaproteobacteria > Xanthomonadales > SZUA-5 > JANNYA01. Next base: position 2,194 of record JAYUUS010000322.1, on the reverse strand, counting down.
GCCAATGTCTTTCGGCACGCGAATTTCTATGCCCGCCGCCGCGCCGACCAAGCGTGACGCCGCGCCAAACGGGTGTTCGCTCGGGTCAATTTTGACTTCGGTGGTCTTAGCGCCGGGTTGCGCCAGCACCGAATAAATTTCGCCGTAGGCTTCTTCCGTGGCTTTTTGCGTGTTCGCGGCTTTCGAAGCAATGCGGTTGATTTCATCGACCGTAGACAGCCGCTTATTTAAAAATTCGCAGGCGCACAGCGCGTCATGAAATAGCTCCAGCCCATCCCAATAGCGCGCTTCTTGAATGACGGTGATACCGCGCATGGAGTGAAGAGTCGCCTCTTTTTTGCGCGGGTTCGATACCTCGACCCAGGTATCCACGCTGATCGGAAACAGCTTAGTGACCGACATGCTCAGATTTTCTAAGCCGACATACAAAAGCTGCGAATCCGCGCATTCCAACCACACCACGCCACTCTGCGAACGCGCGCGTTTGCGGTTTTCCACGACGATGCTGCCGGTGGTTAGATTGTGGTGCGAAATCGGTACGGGCTGAATTTCGCGGGTTAGGCTGCGGCTAAGCTCCTCCATCCAGCGATCCACACCGACGCTCAGTAAATCGCGCAATTCTGGATCGTTCGCCAAACTCATCACCGCTTTGCGCGACATGCGCCAAGCGACTGTGCCCAGCCTGCCGACCGCCAAAAACGCAGCGCCCAAGGCTTCTTGTAAAGCCATACCAAACAGTAAGTCACCGACCGCAATACCAATAAAATGCGAGCGATGCCCAGCGGGTTCACGCTCTGAAATGGCGACGGTAAATAGCTCCACGCGGCCGCGTTCGACGATATAAACCGCTTCCGGGTCTTCAATCAGCAAGGGGTTGAGCCCAGAGAGTTCAACGCGTTCGCCCAACAGCTTAAAACGCTCAATCAGCGCATTGCTCGCTACGACTTCGTCGGCAATGCTCACAGCCTCAGCACTCATGCGCCTATTCCTTAATCAATTCTTGATACAGCCCAGGCAGTGCCTTGAGCTGGTCGTGGGTGCCGCGCTGCACGATTCTGCCGCGTTCCATAACAATGATTTCGTCCGAGTCGCGGATCGTGCTCAATCGGTGCGCGACGGTAATGCAGGTGCAGCCACGGCGGCGTAAATTGTCGTCAATCATGCGTTCGGTCGCGGTATCCAGCGCACTGGTGGCCTCATCGAGCACTAGCATGGTCGGGTTACTAATCAGCGCGCGCGCAATTTCTAACCGCTGCGATTGGCCGCCGGAAAAATTGCCGCCGCCCTCTTCCACCATCGACTGATACGCGCCATCGCGGGTTTCCACGGTTTCCGCGATCACCGCGTCACGCGCAGCTTGCAGCACATAGACATCCAGCGCGGTGGAATCCCACATCGTTAGGTTTTCCCGCACCGTGCCTTGGAATAGAAAAATCTCCTGGTCCACCACGCCGAGCGAGTTGCTAATCAATGATCCTGGCAAGGAGGTGCGGGAAATGCCGTCGAATAAAATCTCGCCGGTCCAAGGTTCTAAGAGGCCGGTAATGAGCTTGGCGACGGTACTTTTACCGGAGCCCGAACCGCCCACCAGCGCCACCCGCTGCCCCGGCTTGATGTGCAGGGAAAAATCCTCGACCAGCGCAGGCTCCAGCGGGCTCCAGCCAAAACTAATATTGCGCAGCTCAATTTCGCCGGAGAGCTTGATCATGTTTTGCGCACGCGGGTCGGTGACGCGCTTCTTGTCGTAAAGACTGTCCTGCGGGTTTTTTAGCACGTCGTCCAAGCGATTCATATCGGCATCCAACTCTTGCAAGGAGCCGCCAAAACGCACGAAATTATTCAGCGGGCGCGTGAAACTGGCCATCAACACCTGATAGGCGATCAGCATACCGACCGTCATCGAGCCGGACATGACTTTGAAGCCGCCGATCATCAAAATACTGCAGGTAATTAGGGCAGTAACAAACGGCGGAACCGCCGCCATGTAGCCATTGATGCGGCCTAAATCCTGCTCGCTTTTTAAGGCCTTGGCTTGATAGCCGGACCAACGCGCGAAAAATTCGGCCTCAGCACCCGTGGCTTTAATGGTTTCGATCATGCGCAAACCGCCCATTGCGGTGCCGGTTAATTTGCCATTTTCTTGCGACAATCGGCGCGAAGCATCGACGCGAAAGCGCGCGACATACTTGGTCGC
>JAYUUS010000321.1:0-6802 GCA_043754435.1 Rhodanobacteraceae bacterium | reverse complement strand
CATAAGTGTACTCGTGCGTGATCATGGCTTGGCAGATCGGGCGCATGGGTTTTGGTGCCCAAGCGCGCCGAATGTCATTGATTCGGCCAAATCGCGCTTCATCTTGGAACATGAGGCGCAGCGTCATGCCTGGCTTGGCGTCAGCAGCGGCTTTAAGCAATTCAGGAAGTTTTTTTAAAGGCCTCTTGGGCCACTGGATCGCTTTGCGGATGGTGCGTGTCTGGCGCAAGCTTTCTCCAGCCGTTGCGATGCAGGATGTTGTACGCCGTTGCTAAAGCCATGGTTCGCCCCAGCGCTTTTTCGAGTTCTGGCTTAATCTGACTGACAACCAAAACGCCACCACGCTTGGCAAGTTCAAGAAAAGGTTTCAGTAACTCAGCTTCGCGATCCTTGGAAAAACTTTGCCTATGTCTACCACCCTGCTTAGGCTTTTCGGCACCATCACTTGCTGTGAACTGGTTGCGCATTCGTGAAACCCAACTCTTAGAAAGGCCGACGACTTCAGCTGTTTGATTAAGGTTCAAACCGTATCGAAGCGGCAGAACCACCGCCTGCGCGCGCCGTAATTGAACAGCGCTCTTTGTCGTTTTGATGCAATTGAGCGCGGCGTCAAGTTGACTGGTCGATTTAAAGGGTCTTGCCATAACTACCTCCAATGCTCGGAGTCTAATTATTGTCTTTTTAAATTAGAATTGGAATAAAAAAGGCGCTTCGGCGCCTTTTTTAGTTCTAGCTAAGAAACTTAACTCACATACTGCTCAGCCAACTTATTCAAATGCGCGCGCTCAGCAGGGCGCAAATACGGTGCCAGCAGCATCATCACCAAATATGCACCGCGCCCCAAATCTGCTTGATCAGTTTTTGCGGTGCTGATGGCGGGGCGAATATGCTGAAAGTTAAGCCAGAAGGTTGCCGCCAACAAAATGTGTTGACCAACCGCCTCAATTTCATTCGTTGAAGCTGTCATCACGCCAGTTTCAACCAAACCTTTGCAAACGCCGACAATGCTTTCATGGCCGCGTTTAAGAATCCGGCTGAAGTGCATTTTCAGCTTGCGATTACGGCTTAGCAAATCCACCAAGTCCCGATAAACAAAACGATAGTCCCAAATGCACTCAAAAATAAGATGCATTTGCAGCCATAAGTCTTCCAAATTCGCCGGCCTTATTTCGGGTGCGGTCAGCGCTTTATCCATGCGCAACTCAAAAGCCGTGAACAAATGCTCGACGATGTCGTCTTTATTACGAAAGTGGTAATACAAATTGCCGGGACTGATTTCTAGCTCGTCGGCAATATGATTGGTCGTAACATTGGGTTCGCCTTGAGCGTTAAACATCTCCAAACTAATTGTTAGGATGCGATCACGCGTTTTGGTTGGCGCAGCAGCTGCCATTTTAGCCCTCCCAGGCCGATACGAATAATTTCAGACTTTACCACCCAGGCGCTTGACCAATTTCACATAGTCCTCCATCGCCTTTTCATTGCTTGTGCCCTTCAGCTTTTCCCAGGCTTCATATTTAGCAACGCCCTTAAAGTCAAAAAAACCTGGCTTTGCGCCCGCTACATCGCCTTCGCTGCCCTGTTTATATAGCCCATATAGGCGCAAAAGCATGTCATTTTCTGGCTTTTCAGGCAAAGTTTTTACCGCTTCTGCGGCGTTTTTGAATTGTGCTTCAAGCTCTGACATGGGTGACTCCTTTGGGTAAATTGAAACAATCTAGACTAGGTACTTATTAACATGCGCCTCTAAAGATGGTCAAACACGATTTTTACAAAAATCTTTATTTAACACTCACGGTTATCCTCGTGCGCCGCGAAACACGCACGTCAATTCGAGTCATACGAAATTTTTTCACCCTTTGCGCACATAGTACTTGGCGCGAACCGCTAGTACCGCTATCGTTAGGGCGAATGCTCTAAGCATGGCCTTATGTGCCAAACAAGCAAAATCATGACCCGCTTTTGCCGCGCTTAGTTTTCGTCATCCAATTTTGGGGAAGGTTTTCAATGAGCGATCTAACCACTAACTGTTTAGCAAAGGACTATCCTTTATGAGCTACTTCGTCACTGGCGCAACTGGCTTTATCGGGCGCTTTCTAATGGAAAAGCTGCTGGCGCGGCGCGGCACCGTCTATGTTTTGGCGCGTAAAGCCTCAAAAGCCAAAATCGAAGAGCTTAAAGAGCGATTTCCTGAGCACGCTGCGCGTATCGTGCCGGTTTGGGGGGACTTGACGAAAGCCAAACTTGGCATTAGCGCTGAACAAATGGCGGAAATGAAGGGCAAAATTAAGCATTTGTTCCACTTGGCGGCGATTTACGATCTGTCTGCGGATGCCGCAAGCCAAGAAGCTGCCAATATTGACGGCACGCGTAACACCGTAGAGTTTGCCGACGCGATCAAGGCTGGCATTTTTCATCACACCTCATCCATCGCTGCAGCCGGCCTGTACTCGGGCATGTTTCGTGAAGACATGTTTGAAGAGGCAGAAAATTTAGATCACCCATATTTTCGTACTAAGCACGATTCCGAAGGCATTGTGCGTAAAGAATGCAATCGTCCGTTTCGTATTTATCGCCCGGCGATGGTGGTCGGCCACTCAAAAACCGGTGAAATTGACAAGATTGACGGCCCCTATTATTTCTTCACGCTGTTAAAACGCATGCGGCAAATTTTGCCGCCGTGGATGCCGATGCTGGGTTTTGAAGGCGGGCGTATCAACGTGGTGCCGGTCGATTTCATCGTCGATGCAATGGATCATATTGCGCATGAAAAAGGCTTGGATGGGCAATGCTTCCATTTGACTGATCCGGCACCCAAGCGAGTCGGCGAGCTGCTGAACATATTCGCCAATGCCGGGCACGCGCCCAGTATGACAATGCGCATTGACGCGCGTATTTTTAGCTTTATTCCGGGTGCTGTGCGCAACGCTATCGGCATGTTGCCGCCGGTGCGCCGCATTACGCATAACGTCTTGAAAAGCCTCGGTATTCCGGCGGATGTGCTGAAATTTTTTAACTATCCCACCCGGTTTGATTCGCGTGACACCGAACGCGTGCTGAAAGGCACCGGTATCAAAGTACCAGCGCTGGAAACCTATGCGTGGCGGCTTTGGGATTATTGGGAGCGCCATTTAGACCCGGATCTTTTCATTGACCGCTCGTTGACTGGCAAGGTGAAGAATCGCGTGGTGCTGATTACCGGCGGCTCGTCCGGCATTGGCCTTGCAAGCGCGCACAAAATGGCGGCGGCCGGTGCTAAAGTCTTGATTTGCGCGCGCGGTGAAGAAGATTTGGTAAAAGCCAAAGCGGAAATCGAAGCGGGCCACAAGGGTGCGCAGGTTTTCACTTACACCGCCGATTTAGCGGACATTCCCAGCTGCGATGCGCTAGTTCAGCAAATCACCGCACAGCACGGCGGCGTCGATATTTTAGTGAATAACGCGGGGCGCTCGATTCGACGCTCGATTGCGCTATCGTATGACCGCTTTCATGATTTTGAACGCACCATGCAGCTCAATTACTTCGGCAGCTTGCGTTTAATTATGGGTTTTCTGCCCGGGATGACCGCGAAACGCCGGGGCCATGTGATTAACATTAGCTCGATTGGCGTGTTGACCAATGCGCCGCGCTTTTCTGCCTATGTCGCCTCGAAAGCCGCGTTAGATGCGTTTAGCCGTTGCGCTGCCAGCGAATTTTCGGACAAAAATATCCATTTCACGATCATCAACATGCCGTTAGTGCGCACGCCGATGATTGGCCCTACCAAAATGTATGACAGCGTGCCGACCTTAAGTCCTGAGGAGGCCGCTGATTTAGTAGTGAAAGCGGTGATCGAGCGGCCACAGCGCATCGCCACGCGCACCGGCATTTTTGCTGAAATGGCGCACTTAACGGTGCCGACGATGTATCAAGTGCTGATGAACACGGCGTTTAATCTGTTTCCCGATTCTGCAGCAGCAAAGGGTCAAAAGGCGAACTCGGAAGAGCCAGCCAGTAGCGAACAGGTTGCATTCGCTACGCTGATGCGCGGCGTACACTGGTAGCCAGCAAAAACAGACTGAACAAATGGCCCGCGATGGCTTGACTGTCGCGGGCTTGAGGCTTATCTTCCTGCTTCTTTTTCTATGTCAGCGGGTGCGTCGGTAACGCCGATAACACCAAGCAAGACATCGTTTCTTCAAAGTCCAAGCTCGGAGAGCCCTGTGGCCAATATCAAGTCGGCGAAAAAACGCGCCAAACAAGCAGTTAAACGCAATGCGCACAACGTCGGCATGCGCTCTATGATTCGTACCGCAATTAAGAATGTCGTCAAAGCCATCGACGCTAAAGACGTTGCTGCTGCTGAAGCGGCTTACAAGATTGCAGTGCCGGTACTAGACCGCAACGGCGACAAAGGCTATTTGAGCAAAAACAAAGCTGCACGCCATAAGAGCCGCTTGACTGCAGCGATTCGCGGATTGGCGGCTTAGTAAGCTGACCCAAATCTTATGATTATAAAACGCCGCTTTTTAGCGGTGTTTTTTTGCTGGCGTCAGGGCGACCAGTAGGTGACTAAGTTCTTCTGACTGAGTGTGTTGAACCCCATTTAAATAAATAATTTTCACGTTTTTTGATATCCTTCGATTCGACTTACCAACGATTGCAATTTTAACCCGCTCCATTTCCGCCACAAAGGATTTATCTCTATGAAAATAATCAGTGCTCTAGCCCCTCTCGCGTTAATTTTCGCTTCGCAAACTTTGTTTGCTCAGAGTTGCCCGTCTGGAACCGTCGCAGGGCGCGTTAACTCGGTGGACGGGATGTTGTCGGTGTGCGCGTCACTTGCCGGTACTTCCGAAACGCTTGCCCGTGCGCCCACCGACTTGGCGACGATCCAAGTTGAATTCTCGGCAGATACTGTTGCGCTTCCAGCTGGCCTTTCACGTCACCCGCTCAACAACTACGGTACTCGCACACTCGTAGGCGGCACGTTTTTTGGCGCTGTCGGTACGGACTTTTCTGCAGATCGCAATACGTTATTCGTGCTGACTCGAGCCAACCCTAACCTGCCGACTGCGGTGAACGGGATCGGAACAATCAACACAACCACGGGCGTCGCGGGAACGATTGTCCCCCTGACGGGTTTGGGCGCTGGCAACCCGCTCGGAATGGCGGTGGATCCAGTCAGCAACGAAATTTTTATCACGTCACGCGAAGCGGGTGTTGCAACACGGTTGCATAGCGTTAACGCCACCACCGGCGTGGCTACTTTAATTGGACAAATTGGCACAGGTTTTTCTTCAATTGACATTGCCATTAATTGCACAGGCCGAATTTTCGCAATTACCCCTGCTGCGGCCGCGCCGGGTAGTGTGTTATCGACTTTGAGTCGAACTACCGCTGCTGCTACCGTGGTTGGAAATTATCAGCAACTTGGCGCTGGGTTCTTTCAAAGCATCGATTTTGATAACCAAGATGGCACACTTTATGGCTGGTTGACCACCGGCGATGCCACCACGACGACCTTCGCCTACGGCTCATTCAATACCACCACGGCGGCATTCACTGCATCCTCCACTATCCCAGTTGGTCAAGTGTTTGGTGCAATTCCAACAGCTTGCCCGGCTGTTGGCGCACCAATCATTACTCCAGTTACCCCCGCAGGCGCTGTCTCGTTCACTTTGCCAGCAACGCGTTCTTTTGTGTTTAACAATGCAGCGGCGGCCACGGCGCCAGGCACCGTATCCTGCGCGATTGCGGGCACCGGTTTTAGCGTTGCCCCTACAACCACACAAACGGTAGCTGCAGGCGCAAGCACAACCTTTGTAGTAAGCGCAGCGGCTCCAGGCACTGGTACCTTGACCTGCACCGTGCAAGGTATTGCACAGCCCATTGTTTATAACTTGACGGCGGCTGCACCAATTGTGTTGATCCCTACACCAACATTGAGCCTTTGGAGTGCACTGGCATTGTTGACGGGTCTGGGCTTGTTCGGCGCTTTCGCGGTCCGTCGTTTTAGTTAAATGTAGTTGCTAGGTTTCACTAAAAAAGCCCTCGATGTTGAGGGCTTTTTTACGCCTGTTGATTTGTCCGTCTGTTTCCAAATAGAGCCAAACTAGGCCAACGATTCTTTGGAGGTGTCACGCCCGTCTAGCTTTCACACTCAGCAAAACTTGCGCGAAAACGGCTAGCAATATCACTGAAGCGCCGATATAAAACTGCGCGGTCAGCTGCTTGGTTTCATGCAGTAGCCAAGCGGCAAACACAATGCCATAGATCGGTTCTAGATTAATGGCGAACTGTGCGGAAAAAGCGCTAATCTGCTTGAGCGCGATATTGGACAGCGCGAAAGGTAGCGCGGTGCAGAATACAGCGAAGATGAGCAAATTCGGCCAGTCTGTGGCGCTTGGCATGGGCATCGCGAAACTGCGGGAGCGATACCAAAGTAACAGCCACATCAGCACACCGCCTATGCTGATTTCGACAAAACTTAAAGTCAGTGCGTCTACTTCAGCCACTAGCTCTTTGTTCATTAGCCCAAATGCGGCGGCAAGCAATGCGGAAAGTGCGCCTACCGCAAGGCCAAGATAAAAGCGGCCATCAATACCGCCAACCACTAACAGCATGCCCGGCAATACGCTTAAGCCGAGCAGTAAATTGCGCCAACTAAACGCGGCTTGCGACAGCCAAGGTGCCAAAACTGCACTGAATATGGGTGCTAGCGCCATGCACAGCACACCAATTGATGCGTTAGCCAGCTTTACCGAGCCATAAAACGCAAGCCAGTGGCATGCAATCAGCGCCCCCACGAGCGCCATTTTCG
>JAYUUS010000320.1:0-2320 GCA_043754435.1 Rhodanobacteraceae bacterium | reverse complement strand
CCGAGTGCGAGTCAGGTTCAGGGTTACAGAAAATATCTTTTTTACCTCAAGCGCTGCGTGCGTTTTTTATCTCGCGGCGACGGCAATAGACTGCATTGTGCTAGCCCAAGTGGTGATTTCAGCGCGTTCGCCGGATTTTTGCAGGATTGCAGCCAAATTTAAGCCAAGTGGGTTCGCAGCAAAGGCTTGCTGGTCGCGGGATTTTTGCGGCGCAACGGGTGCTATGTCTGTTTCGTAGGCTATGCCGCTTTTGGAATGTGAATATCGTGAGCGGTAATGTCAGATCGCTTGGGCAGCCAAGACTTAATCATCGTCTGCTTGATCTGCATCGGCGCGCCGCAGCACTGGCACAGCATCACGGGGCGCGCTTTGAGGTGCGGCAGTAACCGAGTCGGGTCGAACTTAAGGATGATCTGCAGGAGCGCCATTGTGCGTTTGCAGTTTGGGTGCAAAAAGCCAAAGTTACGCGCCCTGCGAAAGCCTTTAGGCAGTACGTGCTGCAAAACTAGCCAGAGAAAGTCTGCGCCCGGAACGCAGCGCAGCTCGCGTTTTTTGGTTCTACCGTTTTGATAGGCAAAGCGAATATGGCCGCCTTGATCAGCCAAAATATCCTTCTCACGGATCACGCCGCGATACAGATAGCGGCCCAGATAAATCAACGCTTTTTCACCCGTTCCGACCGATTTGCAATCGACGATCCAGTGCTTGGGATAGCGTTTCGGTAGCGTGAGCCCAGCGGCTTTTAGTGCGCTCAACAGTTTGGCGCGAAAGACTTTGGCAAGCGCCTTGTGATTGAATAGGTAGCTTACCTTATCGGTTGCGGAGGTTTTGGTGCGCCAGACTTGCCGCTCGGCATTGAGCGCTGCTGCCGGCATCACCAGATGCACATGCGGATGGTAATCAAGCCGCCGCGTATGCGTGTGCAGCACCGAGATCGCACCCGGCGTGCCGTGCAGCTTGGGGTCGTTTTCAGCGAATTGGCGCACGGTGTCCCAGCTGCAGCGCAAAAGCTGATCGTAGACACATTGCTGATGCGCAAACGCCAAGGTGCGCAGCTCAGCGGGTAGTGTAAAAGTCAGCAAAAAATACTCGGCGGGAACCTGCTTTTTGATCTGCCGTTCCAGCCACTGCTGGCTCTCGTGGTGTTGGCAATGCGGGCAATGTCGATGGCCACAGGAATGCGGCACGAATTGCTGATTTGGACATGCCGAGCACTGCAGCTGCATGACGGGACTTGCTTTAGTTCGGCAGCGTCTTAATGCGGCTAAGGCCTGCCGGTGTTCGGGCTGCAAGCGCGCTTGGTATTGCGTCAGAAAATCAGCCGCGTAGGTTTCGATCACGTGTGCAAGGCGGGTCATTTGACTGCACCCCAGGTCACGGCAAAGCCACTCATAACGGCGTTGATACAATCGATGGCCTGATGCTGAGTTTGATCCGTGAGATGGGTGTAGCGAACAGTGGTCAGAATGGATTGATGGCCCAGGATCTTTTGAATCTCAATCAAATCCACACCGGCTTCAATCAGGTGTGTGGCATAGCTGTGGCGCAGGCAGTGCGGTGAAATCTTTTTTTTAGCCCACACGCAGCGGCAACTTTCCCCAGTGTGATTTGCACACCGCCGCGGTCTAATGGCGTTCTCGCAACCGGCGCCCCTTTCAAACCGCCGTGGCGATTGGGAAACAGCAAAATCGGATTGCGATGTGTTTGCCAAAAGCGGCGCAGCAAATCCAGCGTGATTTGCGGCAGCGGCACAAAGCGATCTTTGTTGCCTTTCGCATTGCGCACATGCACGCGCGAACGCGCAGCATCGATATCGCCGAGCTGCAATCGCAACCCTTCGCCTAGGCGTAAGCCTAAGCTGTAAAGCGTAAAGAAAAACACCCGATAGCTCAGCACGCGCGTCGCGGCGATGATCTGCTGGAGTTGCGCTAGGGTAAGGATATTCGGAAGGTGTTTCACTTTCGGCGGCTTGACCAAGCCGGGTGCAATCCAAGGCTTTTGCAAGACGTGCTGGTAGTAGAACTTGAGGCCATACAGATCAAGCTTGAGCGTCTGCCAAGAGTGGCTTTGCCGCAGTTGGCTAAAGTAGTCGGTCAGCTGTGCGGCACTCAGATCGTCGATTTGATGCTCGAAGAACGCACCGACACGGCGCATGGCGCGCGCATACGCGTCGATCGTTTTGGGTTGCAGGCCTTTAAGGATCAGGTGTTTCAGAAGCAGCTGGTATTGCGCATCAAATGATGCTTTGGAACTAGATTGCATGTTGATATCCTTAGCGAATAGGTCAAAGTGCTGCCAACGTGGAAGCGCTTTCAACATA
>JAYUUS010000319.1:0-6860 GCA_043754435.1 Rhodanobacteraceae bacterium | reverse complement strand
TTGACGTGGATACGGATCAAAGCCCCCTGCGCCATTTGCTTGAATCGCTCGGCCAAAATACGATCCTGATCGTTAGAAATGCCGAGGCTCAAGTCAAGCTCAATGGGCATTTTGCAGCGTTTGATCGCCATAATTAAAATATCAAAGCCTTTATTAGGATCACAGCGCCCAAGTGCGAAAACCTTTAATGGCGGGGCCTGATCGGCGCGACTGGTTTGCCGTGTCGCCTGATCGGCGAGACTGGTTTGCCGTGTCGCCTGATCGGCGAGACTTGTTTGCTGCATATCAGAGCGTAAGCCCTGGCGATTTAAACTTAAACGTGCGCTGGCTATGCCGTTGATTTTTAGCGCGTCTTCAATCCATATGCAAACTGCGATGATGTGATCGCAGGCGTCAAAAAATGCTGATTGCTCCAGTTGCGCACGTTTCATAAGGGTGCGAAATGACAGCATAAAAGCAATTTTTGCTGGTACAACATGACGCATGGCGAGTAGGGCAGGTGGGGGTATATGCGCCAAAATTTGGGTGACGAGCTTGGGCACACCTAGCCCATGCAGCGCGCATTGCGTGCAGCGTGCCAAAGTTACTAAACCATCGCACGGTTTAATGCCGAACTCCAGCATCGTGCCACGTTGGCAAAATGCGGTAGGCGTGTGTACCGTGTAGACAACTTTGATACCAAGTCGACGCGCATGGCGCAAAACCTGGCTGTTCAACATCGGTGTGCGTGCGTGAATGTGCAAAATTTGTGGTGCCGCAAGCTTCAAAATCTCGAGCCAGCGCGCTGTTGCGGCGCTATTTTCTTCGCCATAGACTTGCTCTATGGTCACATTTGCGGCGACACGATAAACACCAATTCCGGCAACTTGATAATGCTCATTGCGCGCGCCGGGTGCAGCGATTGCGCAGCGCAGCCCAAGGGCGGTTGCCTCGTGGACTAAGGACTGCACATAAACTTCCGTGCCGCCCAGTGGTTCTGGTGTGTACAGATATACCACATGCAGTACGTCTACGGAGTTGGGCGGCGCTAGTTCTGCGAGCAGCATAGGGTCAAAATCATAGAATCAAGGTTATCAATTAGCGGCAGTGGCAAAAAGTGCATCGCAAAGTTACTACAGTTACCGCAAGGCTGAACGTTGAGTGCTTGCGGCATTCAGTTGCTGCAGAAATTGCGGCTGTACTTCGATGAATTTAGACCGCTAACGGCTAAACTTCGCCGCCATTGACCAAACTAGAGAATTTTACATGCGAATCGTGGCTGACGCTCTGACTTTTGACGATGTTTCGCTCATTCCAGCGTACTCAAACATATTGCCCCGCGATGTCAGCTTGGTGACGCGGGTGTCGCGCAATATTGAACTCAATGTTCCGGTGCTTTCTGCCGCCATGGACACTGTGACGGAATCCCGGCTTGCCATCGCAATTGCGCAAATGGGCGGTATGGGCATCGTCCATAAAAATTTGTCCATTGAGCGCCAGGCACAAGAAGTGCGGATGGTAAAGAAATTTGAGGCCGGCGTGATTCGTGATCCGATTACGGTTAGCCCAGATACTTCCATTCGCGACGTGCTGGCATTGACACGGCGCAGCAATATCTCGGGCGTGCCAGTGGTAGACGGCGATCAGTTAGTCGGCATTGTGACGGGCCGAGACTTGCGCTTTGAGCGTCGCTTGGATGCACCGGTTTCGCTGGCGATGACGCCAAAACATCGACTGGTCACCGTTTCAGAAGGTGCTAGCGACGATGAGGTGCTGGCAAAGTTGCACGAGCATCGCATTGAAAAAGTGCTGGTCGTAAACGAAAACTTCGCATTGCGTGGCTTGATTACCGTGAAAGATATTCAAAAAGCGCGCGACAACCCACTCGCCGCAAAAGATCCACAAGAGCGATTGCGCGTCGGCGCTGCAGTTGGTGCTGCCGGTGATACTGAGGCGCGCGTTGCGGCGTTAATTGAAGCGGGGGTTGATCTATTAATTGTCGATACCGCGCACGGGCATTCCCAGGGCGTGTTGGATCGGGTGCGCTGGATCAAACGCACGTTTCCTAATACCGATGTCATCGGCGGCAATATTGTTTCGGCGGCGGCGGCGTTAGCATTGGCAGATCATGGCGCGGATGGCGTCAAGGTCGGTATCGGCCCCGGCTCAATTTGCACCACGCGCATTATTGCGGGCGTGGGCGTGCCGCAAATCACCGCAGTTTCGATGGTCAGTCGCGCGCTCAGTGATGCGGGCCATAAAATCCCTGCGGTGGCGGACGGCGGCATTCGCTACTCGGGCGATATTGCCAAAGCGCTGGTTGCTGGCGCCGCGTGCGTGATGATTGGCGGTATGTTTGCCGGAACCGAAGAAGCGCCCGGTGAAGTAGAGCTCTACCAAGGGCGCAGCTACAAGAGCTACCGTGGCATGGGTTCGCTGGCAGCGATGCAAAAAGGCTCGAAAGATCGGTATTTCCAAGACGAAGTCGATTCTGAAAAGCTCGTGCCAGAAGGAATTGAAGGTCGCGTGCCGTATCGCGGTTCAATCCGTGCGATCGTGCATCAATTGATGGGTGGGCTGCGCGCTTCGATGGGCTATGTGGGTTGTGCCACGGTGTCGGAGATGCACAGCAAACCGGAGTTTGTGCGCATTACCAGTGCTGGCGTGCGCGAATCGCACGTCCATGATGTGCAAATTACCAAAGAAGCGCCGAACTATCGTTTGGATTGATTGGCGGAATTTGCTTATCCCAAATCTAGTTCGAGAAGCAATAATAAACCACGACACTGTTGGCGTGCCGAAAGCGCGTGGGCATAAAAAATTACAATTAAAAAAATTGGTGACGCGAAGCGCCGGTTGCCCGATGGTGCGATGCTGGTCAATAGAAAAGTTCAGCGAATCCGCCGTTGAACTTAATGCCACAAAACCAGGAAAGCACCATGAACGCAGCTAAGCCATTCACACCCTTTCACCCGGTCATGAGCAAAGGCGCAAAGCTAAGGCATGCCTGGTTAGGCTTCGTCGCCCTGCTGCTTAGCTTCGTTGTTAATTTGCCCGGCGCTTATGCTGCACCGGGCGATCTTGACCCGCTCGATCTCAATATCGTTGGAGGCAATGTGTTGGCCACCGCCGTGCAGCCGGACGGCAAGACGATTATCGCGGGTAACTTTAGTTCTGTGCTGGGCCAAGCGCGCAGCAACATTGCACGGTTGAACGCGAATGGCACGCTGGATGCGGACTTTAATCTTAGTGTGAACGACTCTGTCTCCAGCGTAGCGGTACAGGCGGACGGCCAGATTCTGCTCGGAGGTGCCTTCACCACGGTGGCTGGAACGGCGCGCAATCGCATCGCGCGGCTGGCGGCGAATGGCACGCTGGATGCGGGCTTTAACCCTGATGTGAACAACTCTGTGTTGAGCGTAGCGGTGCAGGCGGACGGCCAGATTCTGCTCGGTGGCGGCTTCACCACGGTGGCTGGAACGCAGCGCAATCGCATCGCGCGGGTGGCGGCGAGCGGCACGCTGGATGCTGGCTTTAATCTTAATGTCAACGACGCTGTCTTCAGCATAGCGGTACAGGCGGACCGCCAGATTCTGCTCGGGGGCAACTTCACCACGGTGGCTGGCACGCCGCGCAATCGCATCGCGCGGGTGGCGGCGAACGGCACGCTGGATGCGGGCTTTAATCCTGATGTGAACAACACTGTCTTGAGCGTAGCGGTACAGGCGAACGGCCAGATTCTGTTGGGGGGCTCTTTCACCATGGTGGCTGGCACGTCGCGCAATCGTTTCGCGCAGGTGGCAGCGAATGGCTCGCTGGATGCGAGTTTCAATCCCAATGTGAACAGATCTGTCGACAGCGTAGCGGTACAGGCGGACGGTCAGATTCTGCTCGGGGGAGACTTCAGCACGGTGGCTGGAACGCCGCGCAACAGTTTTGCGCGGCTGCTGAATGATCCGCCGACGCAAAGCTTAAGCGCAGTCAATGCCACGCAAGTGCTGTGGAGCCGGGGCGGCAGTGCACCGGATGTGAGTCAAACGACGTTTGAGTTGAGCACTGACGGTGGCAGCAGCTACACACCGCTGGGCGGCACGGCGACGCGTGTGGGCAGCAGCGCGAACTGGCAGCTCAGCGGTTTGAGCCTGCCCGCAAGCGGCCAGCTGCGCGCCCGGGGGCGAACAACGGGCGGTATTTACAATGGCAGTTCCGGCTTGGTGCAGCAATTGGCAAGTTTTCCCCTTCTGCCGCCCACCGTCACTGCGATCAACCCCGCGCGCGGAACCCCTATGGGCGGCACCAATGTCACGATCACCGGCACCGGCTTTATCGGCGCCACGGCCGTGAACATGGGCGGCGTGGCGGCGACGACGGTTAACGTGGTTAGCGCCACCAGCATCACCGCCACCACCGGCGCGCGCGCGGCGGGTGTGGTGAGCGTGCAAATCACCACGCCCGGCGGCACGAATGCGGCGAATACGCTTTACACCTATGCAGTGCCCGGCCCCGGCGATGTCGATTTGCTCGATCTCAATATCATTGGAAGTAATGTGTTGGCCACGGCAGTGCAGCCGGACGGCAAGACGATTATCGCGGGTAACTTTAGCTCCGTGCTAGGCCAAAACCGCAGCAACATTGCACGGCTGAACGCGGACGGCACGCTGGACGTGGGCTTTAATCCTAATGTAAACAGCGATGTCTTGAGCTTAGCGGTGCAGGCGGACGGCCAGATTCTGCTCGGGGGCTTCTTCACGACGGTGGCTGGAACGCCGCGTAATCGCATCGCACGGGTGGCGGCAAATGGCACGCTGGATGTGGGCTTTAATCCTGATGTGAACAACCCTGTCTTTAACGTAGCGGTGCAGGCGGACGGCCAGATTCTGCTCGGGGGCAACTTCACCGCGGTGGCTGGAACGTCGCGCAATTACATCGCACGGCTGGCGGCGAATGGCACGCTGGATGTAGGCTTTAATCCTAATGTGAACAACATTGTCTACAGCGTCGCGGTACAGGTGGACGGCCAGATTCTGCTCGGGGGCGCCTTTACCACGGTGGCTGGAGCGCCGCGCAATCGCATTGCGCGGGTGGCGGCGAATGGCATGCTGGATGCTGGCTTTATTCCTGATGTGAACAACATTATCTACAGCGTAGCGGTACAGGCGGACTGCCAGATTCTGCTCGGGGGCATCTTCACCACGGTGGCTGGAACGCCGCGTAATCGCATCGCGCGGGTGGCAGCGAATGGCACGCTGGATGCGGGTTTTAATTCCAGTTTGAACGGCACTGTCGACAGCCTAGCGGTACAGGCGGACGGCCAGATTTTGCTCGGGGGTGCCTTCACCACGGTGGCTGGCACGCCGCGCAATAACATCGCGCGGGTGGCGACGAACAGCACGCTGGATGCGGGCTTTAATCCTGATGTGAACAGCTCTGTCTTCAGTGTAGCGGTACAGGCGGACGGCCAGATTCTGCTCGGGGGCTTCTTCACCGCGGTGGCTGGAACGCCGCGCAATCGTTTTGCGCAGCTGCGAAATGACCCGGCGATGCAAAGCTTAAGTGCAGTCAATGCCACGCAAGTGCTGTGGAGCCGGGGCGGCAGTGCACCGGATGTGAGTCAAACGACGTTTGAGTTGAGCACCAACGGCGGCATCAGTTACACGCCGCTAGGCGGCACGGCAACGCGCGTGGGTAGCACTGGGAACTGGCAGCTCAGCAGTTTGAGCCTGCCTGCAAGCGGCCAGCTGCGCGCCCAGGGTCGAACAACGGGCGGCATTTACAACGGCAGTTCCGGCTTAGTGCAGCAGGTCAATACGTTCGGTCCTGATGAGGTTTTCCGGAATGGTTTCGAGTGAGTGCGTCGGCACAAACCGGCAAAGCGTAGGGGGTGCAAGTCCCCTCCAGCAAAAGGAGTAGCGAACCATGTTTGTCCCCGAGTCATGCGAGTTGAACCGTGAGGTGCAGCGCGAAGCGTTGACAAGGGTGCCGATAGGCCAGCCATTGTGAAAAGCAAAGGACACCCGTTTTTAGCAAACTAAAATTCCAGCGGCCTTAAAACCGTGGAATTTCTACATATTCCCAATCAAAGCCGCCCAAAATTCAAGTCAAAAAAATCAAAAGCCAACACGCCCAGCCGCAAATGCGGCGACAGAAATATCCCAAAGTGCCCTAAATTTTGTTCAAAATCCTAGCAAAATCAATGCCAAACAGCGTGCGCTGACTGATTTCCTTAGCTTTGTCGATCAACTCCTCCAATTCCCCCACCACACGTCAGTAACCCGAGCCTATTCAAAAAGCCAATACGCCGAAATAGTGGGTATGCGCTTAATTTATCGTGCGGATCACTGCGCCCTTCACACGCGTCGTCCAGTGATTTTTATCTAATCCCAATTGCGTCAGCGCTTTCGGTTCACTCGCTTCGATTTTGCCGCGCTTGCTGGGATGCAGTTCGCGGCCAGTAAAATTAACCAGCTCAATATAATCTGCCTCTGAAATATCCGGCAAATTAAAAGATCGCACGCCAACCAGCGGCATTAATTGCTGATTGGCACGCTCGGGATTTTTGCGCAGCTGCGGATTGCATAGCTTGACGCTGGTGTAACGCGACGTCGCAATGTTGCTCGCAATCTTGGCGCGCACGGGGTTTAGATCGACGCAATCAAATTGATTAGAGTGTGTAAATTCCAGATGCAGCATCGGCAAATAGTTCAATAAGCGCCGGTGCCAGTGATTTCGCATCGGTGACCTGGCTGATCGCTTCGGCCGGAAACGCCGCAAGGCGCAGTTTACTTTTGAGCGGTGGCAGCTCAACACCGAGCACGCGCGGCCCAAGCCGCTCGTTCTCGCTGGTGGCACTCAGCACCCAGTTGCGCAACGCGGCATGTGCC
>JAYUUS010000318.1:0-20622 GCA_043754435.1 Rhodanobacteraceae bacterium | reverse complement strand
ATCTGGTCTTGATGACGCGCGCTGGGCCGGAAATCGGGGTGGCGTCAACCAAAGCATTTTTAACGCAATTGGTCGCGTTTGCCCTGCTTGCGCTGGAGCTTGGACGTGCACACGGCCTGGAGGCGGCGCGCTATGAAGACTGCGTACGTCAGCTCGAAGCCCTGCCGCTCGCGATTACCGAAGCCCTCAAGCTTGACGGCGAAATCAAGCTGCTAGCTGAGCATTTTGCGCAAAAGCAGCACGCGCTGTTTTTAGGCCGTGGTCAGCAATATCCAATTGCGCTCGAAGGCGCGCTAAAACTCAAGGAAATCAGCTACATACACGCTGAAGCCTATCCAGCGGGCGAGTTAAAGCATGGGCCGCTCGCACTCGTCGATAAAGACATGCCGGTGATTGCCGTGGCACCGAACGACAAGCTGCTAGAGAAGCTGAAAAGCAATCTGCAAGAAGTGCGCGCACGCGGTGGCGAGATGTTCGTATTTGCCGATGCCCACGTCGCCGCGTTAATGGCGGACGATGCGCAACATCTAATCATCATGCCGGCATGCGGCGAATTTGTCGCGCCTATTTTGTTCACTGTGCCGATGCAATTGCTGGCGTATCACGTTGCGGTGTTGCGCGGCACGGATGTAGATCAGCCGCGCAATTTGGCGAAAAGCGTAACCGTGGAGTAAGTGCGATAGCAATGCTGCCGAAATCCGCCAAGCGCGCTGCAACGCTGCTGCTGATCCTATGCGCGTGGTTTTTTATCGCGCCCTGGACCAGTAAATTTGATGCAAAAAACCCAGATTGGGAGCTACCGAGCGCGCCGCCTAGCCTCGTCACCGGGCACTATTTTGGCACCGACGCGATTGGTCGGGACTTATACGTGCGCACGGCGGCCGGTGGGCGCTTGAGTTTGGCGGTGGGCGTTTCAGCGGCGCTGATTGCGCTAATTTTGGGCACGCTTTACGGCGCGCTTGCGGGCTTTGTCGGCGGCTGGTTGAGTGAGGCAATGATGCGAATCGTTGATCTGTGTGCCACTTTGCCATTTTTACTGGTGGTTATTTTCGTGCTGACGCTGTTTACCCCAAGCTTAGGCCTGTTGGTGCTGCTATTGGCCAGCTATGGCTGGCTAGACGTGGCGCGCGTGGTCAAACTTGAGGCCGCCGCACTCAGCGAACGCCCGTATATGCGCGCCGCCGAGGTGCTGGGCTTAACGCCATCCCGGCGCTTATTCGTACATTTGTTGCCCAATCTGCTGCCGTTTGCGCTGCTGGCGTTGACGTTGGCGCTGCCCAGTGCCGTGCTGATGGAATCATTTTTAAGTTTTTTGGGCGTCAGCCCCGCACAGGCGCAGGGCAGTTTGGGCAGTTTGCTCAGCGAAGGGATGCAGGACCGCGAATATGCGCCGTGGACATTGATCGTGCCGGCATTCGTGCTGACCGCACTGCTGTATGGGTTGCAAGAGCTAACCGACGGCGTGCGCACTGCTTTAAAATAGCTCGTCTAATAAGCCAGCAGCAAAATGCAGCCACACAGTGGCGCATTTGTGCTGAAATAGCGGCACTGCAAACCCTAGGAGTTCGCGATGAGTACTGGCTTAAAGCTTTATAGCTATTGGCGCTCAAGCGCTAGCTATCGGGTTCGAATCGGGTTGAACCTCAAGGGTTTGCACTACGAAATTATTCCCGTCAATTTAATTGAGGGCGAGCAGATAAGCTCGGAGTTCGAGGCCCGTAATCCGCAGCACATGGTGCCGGTTTTGATGCACGGTGAGCGCGTGATGCGCCAGTCTTTGGCTATTTTGGAATGGCTGGAGGAAACCTTTGAAGGCGGCTATCCACTATTAGCCGGGCCGAAACGCGACCGCGCCCGCATCCGGGCAATTGCGCATTTGATCGCCAGCGATATCGCGCCGATTAACGTTTTGCGCGTCGTCAACTATTTGGGCAAACACCATCCATTTGACGATGCCGCTAAAAAAGCGTGGATGCTGCACTGGATGAAGGAGGGTTTCGATGCCTTAGAAGTGTTATTAGATAATCCTTCAACCGGGTCGTTTTGTGAAGGTGACGAGCCCACGATGGCCGACTGCTGCCTGATCCCGCAGGTCTACAACGCGCTACGCTGGCAAATGGATATGTCCCCCTACCCGCGCATCATGGCGATTTACACGCATGCCATGACGCTGTCGGAGTTCGCGGATGCGGCACCGGAACAGCAGATTGATGCGAGTTAAATGCGGCGGCCGCTGATTTTTTCGCTTTAAATCCACGCATAGCGTTTTTCGGTTAGGGTTGCCTAATGTTCGTCACACCGGCGCAGGCCAGGGTTCAGGTGCGTCACCACAAGCCACATTCAAACCATAAACCCCAAATTCCCACTCGGATACAGCCCAAGATTCGGGAAAATATCGGCGATGCCACTTGCGCCAACGCCGAACCAACTTGCCAAGCTTGCCGCATACGGATCCACACCGGTCGTTGGGACCAGCAGCTGCTTATTGCTGGTGTTGTCGTGAAAAGCTTCAAGTCGTGTGTGAGCAGCGGGTTACTCGGGTCGCTCAGCTGCGCGCTGTGAATAAACCACGCTTCTTGGCGCTGTTGCTGATAAACCCCGCCCGTCACCCAATCCAAATACGGCTTTTGCAGGGAAACCACCGCGTTAAATTGCTGATCGAGCCAACCGGCATAGCCAAACTGGCGCACCAGCGCAAAATCTTGCAAACGCCCACCGAAGCTGGCTTGATCGAGAAAGCGCGCTGCTGATTTATCATTCACGTCCTCAAAGCTATCGCTAAAAATGATTTGCGCAAAAGCCGCAAATGGCAGCAATACGCCACTGCAAATGAGGAAAAGTTTGAATTGGCGTAATAAGTGCCGCCTTGGCAGCACGATCCCAGATAAAAAATAACATCGACATGGCTTTAAGCCTCGTGCTGCGAAGCGTGCAGCATACGTGAAGACGTTACGTTTTTTGACAATCACACAACCCTAAGCGTGTGATGCCCCACAATTTTGGGCGTACCCAGTGGCACTACTCGCCCTGCATGCGCCAAATCACTTTGTAGTACCGACGATCCAACTGCGAGGAATAGCGATACTCAACGCCGTCCAGCTTGATGCGCGCGTGCGCAATAAAGTCCGTGCTTATTACGCCCAAAAAGGGTTCCACTGAGGCTAAATTTTGTGGCCCGCCGCTATGCGCAATTTCTGCAACAAAATCACTCCTAGAGGGATAGTTTGCCTGCCCATCGCGCCAGAGCTTTTTTGCCAAATCCTCGCTAATTCCTGGATCAAGGCTCATCAGCACCGGAACTTCTGCGGTATTGATATTCAGCGGCGCTTTTTTATCAAGGGTGCAGACATAGCGGCTTAAGGTTGCGTAATCTTGCGCACTCAGTCCCGGCAAATGCCGCAACTCGCTGACCTGTAGCAAAGCTCTATTGGGCGCACGCGACGACGGCCGCTGGCTCATAAAATCCACGTCTTCACCACCGCCAATATTGCTGTCATCTGGATCAATCGCGTCCTGAATACGTCCGGCAATTTGCGGATTTAGCTTGAGAATCTCCAACAGCCGCGTCAACATCTTTTGCGTCATCGCAATTTGATTGGCATCACCCGCAAACCCATTGAGATTGATGCGGCCGTTTAAATCCTCCATCCTGCCCGTCACCACGCCCTGCGGCACCGGCAGGGGCGGCAATGGCTTGGCCCATTGTTCTGACCGAGAATCAGTGGCCCCGGCTTCAAAATCGCGAAACAATGCAATCAAGGCGTAATCAAACAAGCCATCTGCAAGCGCGCGCGCTTGCGCGGCACGCTGCGCCCCGGCGGCGCGATCAAGCGCGACTGTTCCCTGCTGCATCAGCGCATAAGCCAGCAGTGCGGCGAGCGCCAAAATCATCAGCGCGGTCAGCAAAGCCACGCCGCGCTGCGCGCAAAGCTTTAGACGCATCGTCTTCATGGGCGCACACCGCTCAATGCAATCAAGCGTCGAATTTCACCAAAACGCTTGCTCGTTAGCCGAAGCTCGACCGCGCGCGGTAAGGTATCTGGGCTTACGCCATCCAGAGTTGCGTTTGCCGGCGGCCAACGATCATGCTCACGCAGCTGTGCGTCCAGATAGCGCAAGCTAGCACCGCTAAAGTCGTCCAAAATTAATCGCGCGGTTTCCGGCGTACTGGGCGCTAAATCAAGTGCTGCGGTTTGGGTTCGCAACCACCGGCCATTAACCAAAGTATGGCGCACGCGCACCGGTGTTGCGCTAGGGCCGGTCGAAGTGGCCGTAATAGTCATCGTCGTCACAGCTAAGCCATTGCTGTCACCGACCATCGCTGGCTCTATCGTTCCATAAGCGCCCCATGCAGAACGGTTATACGCTTGGTTTAAGTCTTTCTCGAAACGCGCCAATGCCCGCGAAAGCGAATCTAGCGCATCGCTAGATTCACGCACCGCAATTTGCGCCCGCACAATACTGTTCATGCCGCCATATGCCGCCGCCGCCAACACCGCGAAAATGGCAATGGCGACCATGATTTCCAGCAGCGTAAAACCCACCATGCGCGCTGAATGCAGGCGCACGTTCAAAGCCGCCCCGCAAACTCGGTGCGGCTCAAAACCGGCTGATCCGGCGCACCCTGCACTTTCAAACTAACGCGTAAGTCAATGCGGCGTAAATCACTTTCAACCGTGGTTTGCACCAACGCGCGCCAACTAAAGCGCTGATTCGCCATCGTCACCTCGCCCGTGCGCTCGCCCGGCTCGGGAAAATGCTCACGCAGCTTCAGATCGGTCAAAACATTCGCGGCAACCCAGCCCGCAATGGCTTTGTCACGGGTGCGTTCGGCAATTTTAATCTGCCCGGTGGCCGCACTAACCAGTGCCGCCAAGGCAATTGCTACCACCGCAAGTGCGACGAGCACTTCCAGCAGGGTAAATCCGGCTCTAGGCTTAAAAAGCGTTCGAGGCTTAAAGTGCGCTTCAATCATAGCTACGCACTTTAACTTAAAATCGGCGCTAGCCGCTTAGAAGCGCTACTCGCCCATCTGCTTTTGCCGGTGCTCCCAACGCTCTTGCGCGTCTAGGCACATGGTGGCAATCGGGCGCGCATCTAGACGCGCTAGGCCAATTTCTTCATCGGTTTCTTCACAATAGCCATAAACGCCTTCTTCGATACGGCGCACGGCCTTATCAATTTTGCTCAGCAGTTTGCGATAGCGATCACGCGTGCGCAGCTCCACGCTATTTTCCGTCTCACGCGAGGCGCGCTCGGCTTCATCGCCCACATCGCGCACTTCATCACGCAGGTTTTCAATAGTGACCTGTGATTCCGCAATCAGGTCTTCCTTCCATTTATAGAGCTTACGGCGGAAGTACTCCTGCTGCTTATCAGACATATATTCTTCGCTAGCTTTGGGCTTATAGCCTTTAGGCAGCGCCGTGCGCGGCTTATAGTCAGCGGGCAATTCGTCTAATTCTAGGGCCATTTTTCAGATCTCCAACAGCTCTGTTTAATAAGCAGGTATTCAGTAAGACACATTGTTTTAGGCTTTATACTTCAACCTAAAATGCAAGTACACCGCCACAAGTTGTTATTGCTTCGTTTGTTGCGGCACACAATTTTTTGCTTCGTTTACCAAACGAGCGCGGCGGGCTTTATAGCGAAACGCCGTGAAATCAGCAATGCTCCACCCAAACTTTGTTTAAGCACATTTACACAATTGCATACTTCTGATGATATTCCTGGGCGCTTATTACGCTTTTACAAGCGCTGGATCAGCCCATTTTTAGGCCGACGCTGCCGGTTTTACCCCAGCTGCTCGGTCTATTGCGCGGGCTGTGTGCGCCAGCATGGTTGGCTTGCGGGCGGCTGGCTGGGTGCTACGCGCCTAGTGCGTTGCCAACCGCTCGGTAAAGCTGGCTTTGATCCGGTGCCGGAGTCATTTTTATGGTTGGGCTCGCGGGTTCAAGCACCGGAATAAATCAATGAAATTGAATTTGAAACGCATACACTTGCGGGCTAACTAATTTCGCGTTTTTAAGGAGTGCTTTATGGCAAACGGCTTAACTGAAATCCGCGTCCCTGATTTGGGGGGTGCCAAGGGCGTGACGGTGCTGGAATTACTGGTGGCACCGGGATCAACGGTAGCGAAAGATACCTCGCTGTTTGTCGTTGAAGGCGATAAGGCCACCATGGAAATACCGGCACCCAAAGCCGGTGTGCTGGTCGCGTTCAAAATCAAAGTGGGCGATACCGTTGATGAAGGCCAAGTGGTTGCCGAGTTCAGCGAAAGCGCATCTGCGCCGCCGCCTACTGCCGCACCTGTGCTCACCGCCAGCGCACCGCCCGCTGCAGCAAGCGCCGCGCCAAGCCCAGCAGCTGCCGCAGTCGCAGTCGCAAGCATCAGCGAAGCCGACTACGACTGCGATTTCGCCGTGCTCGGCTCCGGCCCCGGCGGCTACACGGCGGCATTTCGGGCTGCTGATTTAGGGCTTAAGGTGGTTCTAATCGAGCGCTATGACACGCTTGGCGGCGTTTGTTTAAACGTCGGCTGCATTCCATCGAAAGCGCTGCTGCATGCAGCGCGTGTGATTGATGAAACCAAAGCTTTTGCCGCATTGGGCTTAAGTTTTGCCCCGCCGGTGCTCGATTTAGACAAACTGCGCGCGCACAAAGACAATGTCGTCGGCAAACTGACCGCCGGTTTAGCGGGCATGAGCAAGCAGCGCAAAGTCACCGTTGTCAAAGGCACCGGCGAGTTCGGCTCGGCGACCCATTTCAACGTGCAGACTGCAGACGGCCTAAAAACCGTGCGCTTCAAAAACGCGGTGATTTCGGTGGGCTCGCAGGCAGTGAAGTTCCCTAATTTGCCCTGGGACGACAAGCGCCTGATGGATTCCACTGACGCGCTAGCGCTAAGCGAAATCCCGAAACGCCTGCTGGTGATGGGCGGCGGCATTATCGGGCTAGAAATGGCCTGCGTGTACGACGCGCTGGGCAGCAAAGTCACGGTGGTTGAACTCGCCGAGCAGTTAATGCCGGGCGCTGATCTAGATCTAGTCAAACCGCTGCAAACCCGCATTGCCAAGCACTACGAAGGCATTTTTCTCAATACTAAAGTGGTGGCGATCAAAGCTGAAGCAGCGGGCCTGAAAGTCAGCTTCGAAGGCGCGAACGCGCCGCCAGAGCAGCTCTTTGATCGCGTTTTGGTCAGCGTTGGGCGCAGCCCGAACGGCAAAAAAATCAAAGCGGAACTGGCTGGCGTGAACGTGACCGAGCGCGGCTTTATCGAAGTGGATAAGCAGCAGCGCACCAACATCCCGCATATTTTCGCAATTGGCGATGTCGTCGGGCATCCGATGTTGGCGCACAAAGCCACGCACGAAGCCAAAGTTGCCGCCGAAGTCGCCGCCGGGCACAAAAGTGAATTTGTCGCGCGCGTCATTCCTTCCGTCGCCTACACCGACCCGGAAGTGGCGTGGGTCGGTTTGACCGAGACAGAAGCGAAAAAGCAGGGCATCAAATATGGCAAAGGCAGCTTCCCTTATGCCGCCAGCGGCCGCGCGATTGGCGTCAATCGCACCGAAGGCTTGAGTAAGCTGTTGTTCGACGAAACCACACACCGGGTAATCGGCGGTGGCATCGTTGGCCCGAACGCGGGCGATTTGATTTCGGAAGTAGCCCTTGCGATTGAAATGGGCTGCGACGCGGCGGACATCAGCCTAACCATTCACCCGCACCCAACCTTGTCGGAATCGGTAGCGATGGCGGCGGAAATGTTTGAGGGCACGATTACCGATTTGTATATTCCGAAAAAGCGGGCTTGATGCAGGATGTGACTCACTTGGGCATGTAACTCCAAAAAGTCTCTTCATTCCCACTTTTGGTGGGAATCCAGTCATAAAACCGTCTTGATCCCCGATAAAAACATTCCGGGATGACGCGGCAATGCTTAAATTAATTTGAGATCAAATCCGCGCCGTTAGGCCGACCAAGAAACAATCTGGCGATATTTTGCGCGAAAGATACCGTTCGGTAGCGCCCGCCCAGAGCGAAGCTTGACAACCGGCAGGGTTTCGCCGAAGCCATCCATATCAATATGGGTGGTGCTTAAACGATCAATCTCACTGCAGATGTCGATCATGATCGTGCTATTTTTGAGCCTATAACCCAGGGTAAAGATGGACAGCATTTCCATCGGCATCGGCGATGACTTAACGCTTTTGAGAAGCTTAACGTTGCCATTGACTACACGATAGACGGCGAGTTCAAGCATCGAAAGCGGGCAAAGGGATGCGTGTGCGTTTTCGATTTGGTGTAAAAAAATATCGATCCATAAATTTTCGCAAATGACTGCGCGCGCTGAGTTTTCCTCACATTCATGCGCCCTTCGATCAACGCGTGTCGGTAAAATTTGCGCGAGCAACACTCTTGCTAAATTAGTCGCAATTTCAACGTCCGCCTGCCAACGCCCCTGGGTGTGCAGCCCGGTTTTACTAGCGTCGGCCTGCAGCGTGACCCACGCTGATTCTTGACTGCCCGCTAAGGAAATGCTTCCTATGGCGTTGGCTTGGCTTTGAGAGCGCCGTTCCACATTTGGCTGTACAGGGCGTAACGAAACTGCCATATCTGAAGCATCAATCGGCTGCTTCCTACTTTTCCCTTGCGCGGTCGGATCTGATGCAGCATTAGATAGCTCAGCATTCATTAAATAGGCAAGGTTTGACATGGTTATTTCTCAACATGAAGCGGGTACACATCGGCAAACGCCATCTGTCGAAAAAACATGTCACGCATTTTTAGCCCAGCCGCAGACAAAGCGGTTGAACCACGCGCATTTATTGGCTGAAAAGCCCGTAGTTACGGGCTTTTCAGCGCCTAAATTTAGAATGTAACGAGTTGTTGCGCAATTTTTGCCGCCGTTTTACCACCAGCAGCGCCTGCTAAATCGTGTTTTGCGTGAAGCTTGCGGAGACGACTCCCGAACCGCCTGGCTGCACACCTCGGCGTAATTTTAATGACGGTAGGATTTGTCCGAACTGCGCAACACTGAGTGAAGCCAAGACTTGGTTACTCCCCGAAGCGCGCACGCTTGCGGTGATTGTGCCATTGCTGGCGTAACTGTAGCTGATCGCGAATTCAGTCGTTGCAGTGCTGCCCAGCGTCGCCGTGGCAACTGAACATTCCAGCGCTAATTTCCCCGAAACATAGCGATATGCGAGTAATTCGATGCTGTTTTCGCCCGAGCTAGTGCGATGCAGCACAACGTCAATCCATACACTCAAGTCCGCGCCAGCGCTGACCGAGCCACCATCAAGCATCGATGCATTAGCTTCGATTTTGCCAATCAAAGCATCATTACCGCTCATCACCACGCTCGCAGTCGCACTCAAGGCACCCGTATTGTCTAGCCCCTTAGTCGATGGGTTGTAGTAAAGCCGGGTCCACTCACTTCCGGAAGGCAAATAGGCGATATTCAAATTGCAGTTTGCCGAAGAAACGGGTGGGTCTTCAAAAAGTTCACAACCGGCGTTGGCAAAAGTCGAAGCTAAGATCAACAGTGCTAGAAGTGCTTTCATAATCGTTCCTTGGGGTGGTTGGTGTCCCTCAGAACGCTGTGCAGCAATTTTTCGTATCAGCTAAAAAACAGATTCGTTTATTTTAAGTTCATATATTGTGTCGGCACCAAAAAGCAGGGCTGCATCAATTAACGCCGAACCAAAGCGCGCAAATGTAAATCGCGACTATCGACGCTATGCAGTTGCGTGCGCCAATTTCTACCCGTCACGTCAGCTTGTGCGTCAGCGGACAGCACTTCACGCCAAACACGCAATTCCGTGACCACCGGCTCCTCAAGTTCATCAATAACATCCGGCATCGCCGCAATCGTGCGCGCTTGCAGCATATTTTGCTCAGCCGTCAACACACGCAACAGCGCAATTTTCGCGTACGCCCTAGAGGTCGTGTTTAAGGTTGCGCGTTGACGCCAAAAATCCCAGGCCAACTGTTTTGATTGCGCGTCAATATCGGGCAGGCTAGTGGACGCTAGTAAGCGATTCATCCTTAAAATAAATTGCACTTTCTCACTCATACCTTGCCACTTGAGCAATTCATCGTAAATGCTGAGCGCCTCTGCATATAGCCCGCTTTGGATCAGCGCATTCGCACGCGTATTCCAAAAGGGTATCAAGCGTGGATTTTTTGCACCGAGGTTCAGTTCTGCGCTCGCGATTAGTGCGGTACTTGCGGCCAACGCTTGAGCATCCTGCTTATTGGCCGAATAACTAAACGTTAGGATTTGCAAAATGGCTAGATGCTCCATCGCGGTCAAATCTTTGCGTGGCCTTGCTTCAACCAACATCGCAATCGCTGCTGGATAATTTTTTAAAGCGATAAAGCTGCGTGCGCGCAGACGGATCAGCGATGCGGGCAGCGGCGCAAGCTCGGTAAAGCGCAACACACGCTGTGGGTCAGAATTAACCAGCGTTTGTGCAACATAACCGATAAACATAATCTGCTGCTGCGTGCTGGCTGCGCGAATATCTTTAGCAAGCCTCGCATTGATGGTTTTTAGCTGGGAGAAATCCGCCTCAATATTGGCCAAGTTCGCTTGCAGAAATAACAGCTGGCGGCGTTCGTCCGCCGAATAAAGCTTTTGCTGCGTTGACATTACAGTCAATAGCCGCTTTGCCTGCGCTATTTCACCCAAACCTAGCGCCGCACCGACGAGCGCAAAAGCGGCGCTTGGATCTTCAGCGTATTGTTGGCGCGAAATTTGGAGCTGGATCGCATCCAGGACAATGCTGGAAAGATCCTTTTTATTGCTTGCCGTCGGACTTGCTGCGCGAAACAAGTCAATCAAAAACGTATTGACGTTTTGCGCTTTATCACGCTCTTTTGTAGCCACATCCCGTGCCAAAAACGCTTGCTCACGCGCTAGGGTCAGCGCTGAATCACGCATCAAAAGCTGCAGCATCAACGCCATCGTCGCAAGTAACGCCAGGCCTGCCAAACTTGAAGGCAACCAATGGCGAACAAGAAACTTGCGGATTTGATACCACTTGCTTTGCCCCACCGCCAAAACCGGTCTGCCCTCCAGAAAATTTCGCAGATCGCGCGCGAACTCAGTCGCGGAAGCATAGCGCTCAGCCGGGTTTTTACGAAGCGCATACATCACAATACGATCCAACTCGCCCGCAAGACTGCGCTGCAGCTGGGATAAGCGCTCTAACGAGCAAGAAGCCGCGTGTCGCGCATCCGCTACGCGGCTCGGCAGCTCTGGCGCACGATGCAAAACCAGCTCTTGAATTTGTCCAGGCGCAAGGCCGACTAAATTGTAAGCGGGCGCGCCAGCTAAGAGCTCATACAGCAATAGCCCCACTTGATAAATATCAGTGGCCACTGTGGTGCGCGCACCGGTGTATTGCTCCGGGGCCACCGAACCTACCGAAAAAAAGCGCTGTGCTGTTGCCGTTTGTTTGACGTCGCCCATGTGTTTAGCGATGCCGAAATCCAGCAATTTAGGAACACCCTCACGCGTGACCATAACATTGCTCGATTTCAGATCCCGATGCACAACCAAATGCTGATGCGCATGCGCCACCGCCTCCAAGACCTTAATGACCAACTCCATCCGGGCGCGGACTGAAAGTTTATGGTGCTGACACCACTCCGCCAAATTCAAGCCATCAACGTACTCCATCGCAATCCAGGGCAGCTCTAGCTCACCTGAGTCGCGATTTGGGCCGTGATTGGCATCAATCATGCGTGCAATAAACGGGTGATCCATTGACGCGATCACTTTTTGCTCAAG
Organism: Rhodanobacteraceae bacterium; assembly: GCA_043754435.1. Taxonomy (GTDB): domain Bacteria; phylum Pseudomonadota; class Gammaproteobacteria; order Xanthomonadales; family SZUA-5; genus JANNYA01. The sequence goes on along the minus strand of JAYUUS010000318.1, from coordinate 8,822 downwards.
CTGGAAGCGCAGACGGGAATCGTCGCTACCTATATCAAAACGTAGCATTTTTAACGCCACCTGTTGAATTGCAGCACCCGCGCTGCGTTGGGCAAGCCATACCTCGCCCATGCCCCCGCACCCTAACGGTCGTAGCAGCTGAAAACCTCCGATCGTTTTAGGTGCCGCCGCCGTCAGTTCAGTCGCAATACTGCGCAGCGCGGCGATGCTGGGTTCTGCCAACACGGAAGATTTTTCCGCTGCCAGCAAGCGTTCCAACGCACGCGCAATGACTGCATCCCGATTCGCCAGCTCGGCCAGGAACTCACCGCGCTGTGCGGTGTTTAAATCTGCGGCTTGATCGAAGAGTGCAATTAAGTTCATATTAGTGCGGGGCATGTTAGTGCGGCATACGCTCCGATAGAAACGCGCGTGAAAAACGCCACATGCGATTCGCCGTCGCCATTGATACCCCTAATTGGGCTGCGCTTTGAGCAATGTCATAGCCCAAAAAGTAGCGCAATTCGACCAATCTTGCGTAGCTTGGCTCTTGTAATTCAAGTGCTACCAGCGCCGAATCTAGGGCAATCCAATCGACTTCAGCACCTTTTTCTACCGCGATGTCTTCGAAGTGGACAAAGCGCACATCGCCGCCACGCTTCAAACGACGGCGCTCCCGAATATGGTCAACAATCAAACTGCGCAGCGTATGCGCCATAAAACCCATAAAATGCTGCTTGCTTTCAACGTGATAAGCACCGCCCGCACGCAGTTTGATGAAAGCCTCATTCGCAAGCTCTGTCGCCTGTAGCGTGATGCGCGAACTGCCGCGCAGCTGCTCCTGCGCTAACGCCCGCAAAATTGGGTAGATCGTCTGCATTAACTCAGGCTCGACCGATAGATCGCCCGCGTTCCACCGGGCGATAGATTGCGTCAATCCTTGTACTTGAGGTGCTTGCACAATGTACCTTTTACCTCTGACTCACATGCATTCTAATGCGCAGCGGCAATGAGTGGTCAAAAACGCGGCCTAGAAAGCCACTTTTGAGTGTAAATTTCAAACCGCAAGGCAGTGACTGCGGTAAGGTTGACGTATGACGAATGCTCATCAAAACCTAACCGAAGCCAATTTGACAGCCGATTTGCTCCACTGGCTCGCTTTTTTACGCGCGCCTGGCCTAAGTGCGGCGAAGCGTCGCGCCATGTTTGACACGCTTGGCAGTATTGAAGCGGTCATCAATATTACCGGCCCGCAAGCTCTAGCACTGCGGGTTTCGGGTGAGTCGGTTACGGCGCTCAAACGCCCGGCCCAGCGCATGCTCGAACAAGATTTAGCGTGGCTAAGTTCAGGCCAACGCACCCTAATCGGCATTGGCGACCCACGCTACCCCGCACTACTCGCACGCGCCCCCGATGCACCAGTCGCCCTATTTGTCGAAGGCAGTATTGAACGGTTGGCGCTGCCTACCATTGCGATTGTGGGCAGCCGAGGTGCAACCAATCAAGGCAGCGATTTTGCCGCCGCACTCGCCAGCGCATTCAGTGCGGCGGGCTTAACGGTAGTCAGCGGCCTAGCTTTAGGCATTGATACCAGCGCGCATTTGGGTGCGTTGGTTGGGCCGGGCAGTACCGCGGCCGTTTTAGCCACCGGCCTGGATCGCATGTATCCAAAGCAAAATTTAGCGCTTGCTGAGCGCATCGTGGCCGAAGGTGGCGCGTTACTTTCGGAGATGCCGCTGGGCACAGCGCCCCTGCCCGCTTTGTTTCCGCAGCGCAACCGCATTATTTCGGGCCTCAGTTTGGGCGTCGTGGTGGTAGAAGCCAGCGTGCAGTCCGGCTCTTTGGTCACTGCACGCTTTGCCGGTGAACAGGGGCGCGAGGTATTTGCGGTGCCGGGTTCAATTCACAATCCGATGGCGCGCGGGTGTCACCAGCTGATTCGCCAGGGGGCAAAGCTGGTGGAGTCCGCCGCCGATGTATTGAGCGAACTTGCACCGATGATTCAGGGCGACTTTGCTGACCTCAAAACACGGCTATCAGAAAATAATGGGCGTGAAGTGCTGCCTTGGCAGCACGCCCAACATCAACAACTTAAAAAGTCAGCTCGCACAAAGCCCGCATCAGCCAAGTCCACACAAGCACAGCCGCCTATTGACGCAGAAACGCAGCAATTTCTCGACCTAATGGGCTATGACCCCGTCAACATTGACCGCCTAGTGGACTTAACTGGGCTGGGGGTCGCGCAACTTTCCGGCCAACTGCTTGGCCTTGAGCTAGACGGTCTAATCGATAAAATCAGCGGCGCACGCTATCAGCGGCGGGTTTGAAGGTGACAATTCGTGGTTCGTCATCCTCGAATGTTTTAATCGGGGATCCACCACATCAGTCTGAATTGCACCCGCCGCCGCCGCACTTTTGTGCATCTAATAATTTCTGGCTATACTGTTGACGGGTTTTTTCGCGGATTTGCTCAAGGAAATTGTTATGAATGTGACAAAATTAACCGCTAGCATCTGGACTTTAGCGCCAATGTGCGCACTCGTGTGCGCCCTGGCTTTACCATCTTCGGCGCTAGCATTCGTTGCAGCAGGTGCGGACACCCGCATTACCGAGGCGCTAGAAGAATCTTTGCTGGCTGACGAGTCCTTAATGCAGTGGGCAATGAGTCATGATGCCTTTCAAAAGCCCGCTGAAATTGAGAAACACGCGAATCAACTCAGCGTCGAGGCACTCGCAAAAAACATTGAATTCGATACGCATTTTTTAACGATGACGATGCAAATGTCCGACGACAGTACCGCCTGGTTGGCGTTAATGGATGCGCTTGCGGCGCGGGTGCCAGAATACGCAAAATCACCGGCTGTTACCTTGGCGCGCGGCTCGATGCGCTTAAAAATGGCTCAGATCGAGACAGCGCGCGCGTTGTTGAAGCCCTTATTGGCGGCATCTGAATGTACAGCGTCGGAAATGACTGAAATTTGTACGCCCATTGTGAGCGCTTGGCTCAAAACTGGAAAAGTCCAGGCGATTGATTTGCACGCTATTTTGCATGTGCCTGCGATGGCCGATGCGCGTTTGCCCTGTGCAAGTGTGCAAGAGCAATCTTTGGCGCTGACCTTGCCGTTACTGGCTGCGAGTTTAGACAAACAATCAGCCGCGCGCTTTGCTATCCGGTCGTCTTGGCCAAGCTTGGTGGCAGGCTGTGACAATGTCGCTGAGGGCGTGCGTGAAATGATTGAGCAAGCCTATCCGGCGAGCGAACTTGAAGGTGCTTATGCGGGTGCGCTGGCTTCCGTTGCGGTGGCGGCGCCCCGAACTTTGCTGCTACTGGGTGAAGATCTGCCGCTGCCGTTGCAAGAATGTGATTTCGCAAAAGCTGCGGATTGCTCGATTGCTAAAGTGCTTGACAAGCTGACAGCAGGGCGCATCGCGCAGCGCTTGCAGTTGCTGAGCGCTAAATTTAACTATCAAGATGGCCAATGCAAAAATCACTCGGATGCAGAGCAAGAACGCATCGACGCACTCGCTGAGGCATTTGAAACAGGTGTTGCGGCGGCGGCCAAGATGCCAGTCGCGCAGCGTGCTGCGGCGCTTAGCGCGTTACTGACAGAGCAATTTCGTCCACTCGACTACAAACTGGATTTGGCACTAGCGGAGCCGGTGGATGACTTAGCAAAACTGGATGCGGCAGCGGCGTTGAGCGTCCAACAGGCGTTGGTTGAACTGCGTGGCACCGGTGCATCCTCAGATGCTTGGCAAAAATTAGCGCAGTTGCAACTAGAGACCAAGCAGCCGCAGGCTGCGCTGGTGAGCCTGCAGCAAGCCTTGCGTTTGGGTTACTCCAGTCACACCGCGCGCTTGGAGTCGATGCTGAGTGCGATATTAAATGGGGCGGAGATTACCCGACCTTACGGCTTTGATATGAACATCGCGCGCCCGTGGGTGTTTGTTGCGATCCCTGAAATGGATGAATCGGGTGATGTCGAACCCATCATTCTTGCAATGCTGACGCCGGTGCAACGTAAAGAACGCAACGTCGAGAAACGCTGGGTTCAAGTCCTAAACTTAGCCGCCGACCTAGCTGGAAATGAGCTTGAGCTCAGCTATTTAGATCAAGCATTATCTGAGCAACTTCAGCAGCCCACCTTAAAGGGCCGCTGGCTTGATAATCATGTTGTGCTCGAAGGCGTCAGTTTGCCTTGGCCGGATCAATTTGCCTCCAAGCTAGGCGGTGAAACGCCCCGTGCAATCACGAGTGCCGAACGAGCAGCGATTTTTAAAGCGCTGCAAATCGACATGCAGCCCGGAAAATAAGCCCAATGTGCAGCCGCCCAAATTTGCAGCTCAGCCACTCAACGCCCGCAAGCGCTTCACGCTCACCGCTTCTGCCGTTTTCAACTCAGGCGCAAAAATAGAGACGCGAAATTCTTCGAGCAGCCAGCGTAGCGGCTGGTTTTTCGGCGCATGACGATCATTTTCGATGATCGTCATGAACGGCAATAAATCCAGCATTTTTGCCTGATCTTTAATCGGCTCATTAAATAACCGTCCTAAGCGAATCGCAATGGCTTTTAGATAGCGCGGATAGTGCGCTAGCCTGTGCATGGGAACTTCCAAAACAAACTGTGGATAGATCAGTCCCGCTAACTGCGCGCGAATATCGTCCAAATTTGCCTTCGCTAGGCCAATCACCGGCGGCGTTAGTTTGCGGCGGATTGCACCCTGCGCGCACAGGATTTCATCCAGCATCGCCGCCATTTTGCCGCTGTCTGGGCCTAAGTGCGTGCGCGCGTGTTCGCTCAAGTGGTGAAAGTCCGCCAGCGTGCGCGTGCGCGCGGCCAGTGCGCTGTTCGCGGAAATTAGACACGCCTCAACCAATTCCACGCGTAAGTTTTCTGCGGCATCGACGGCGGCGTAGGCGAGCATCGCGGTGCTGCTCAGGCTGGCATTTTTGCGCCAATAGCGCAGTTCATCGGGCAGATGCAGACGTAACAGCCGCAGCGCGCCTTCAGTATGGTGCGCATTCGCTTCCTCAATCGTGGCGTAGGCGCGTAGACTGGCATCAAGACCGGTGTCGTGCAGGGCAGGGAACGCGGCGCTGCCATCGTCGCTGGTAATTTGGATCGGCAAATCAAACGGCCAAACTTTTAGGTGATCGCGGTTGTACAGAGCGCCGACTTTCGCGGTAAACGCGGCGCGGGCGGCGGAGCGAAAATCTGCCTGCAGTGCCGCGATTTCCCGGCCTTCTGCCAAAATTTCACCGGCCGGGCCCGTGACAACAATACGCAGCTTCAAATGACTTGCTAAGCCGCTCGCGTCAAAGTCGGCCTCAGAAAATGCCTCACCGCAAATTTTGCTTAAGAAGCGCGCCAATGCGGCTGCCATTGAATAATCGGCAGACGGTGCTTCGGCTTCTAAAAACGCGCGAGCAAAATCGGGCGCTGGCACCGCTAGGCGGCGCAAATGCTTGGGCAGCGATTTAATCAGCGCTGCCGCCTTTTCTTCCCGCAAGCCCGGCACTAGCCAATCTAGCAAGGCTAAGGGCAGGGCACCGAGTTGTTCTAGCTTGACCAGCGCCGTCACGCCATCGTTGGCGGCACTGGGATCGAACTGATAGCTGAGCGCCAGCCGAAAACCACCCGCGATCAGCTCATCCGGGAATTCATGGCTTAGCGGTGTAGTGAGCAAAATCAGATCATTCACGTGTAAGCGTAAATTCGCTTCCTGATTGCGACCAACCGGGGATTTCAGCCAACTGATAAAGGCCGGCACGCTGCGAATATCGTCCGGCACGCGCTCTGCAAACCACTCAGCAATCGCCGATTCGGACTTTAATAAACCGCGTCGGCGCAGTTTGTCCTCTTTCGCGTGCGCTTCCGAGCGCACGGCGGCGTTGTGCGCAAACAGCCGGTGCGGCGTACTGACTTCGCCGCCCGCAAGCGCATGGCGCAAAAACAGCTCGCGCGTCTCAGTCGGGTTGATCGCCTCGTAGCTCACCCGACGCTTGACGTAAATGGTTAAGCCCAGCAGCGTGGCGTCGACAAAACACATGACGCGCCCGGCGCGCTCGTCCCAAAACGGGTCGTAATGGCGCTTTTTAATCAGGTGCGCGCCGATGGTTTCTAGCCACGCGGGCTCAATTTTCGCCACCCCAATCGCCCAGACTTTTTGCGTGTCTAACAGCGTGTCCGCCATCACCCAGCGCGGGCTGCCTTTGATTGCTGAGCCGGGAAAGATCTGAAATTTGCGCTGGCGCGTGCCTTTATAGATGCCTTTTTCGTCATGCTCGCCGACTTGCCCGATCAGCGCGGTTAACAGCGCGCGGTGCAGCGCTTCAAAGCTCGCGGTATGGTCACCAATGACCCAACCCAATTCGCGTGCGGAATTGCTCAACTGCTGATGCAAATCGCGCCACTCGCGCAGGCGCATGAAGCTTAAGAAATGATTGCGCGCCCAATCGCGCAGCTTGCTTTGCGTTAGTTCCTGGCTTTGAAACTGATAGGCGTCCCATAATTTTAGCCAGCTCATGAAATCGCTGCGTTCATCATTAAACGTCGCGTGCGCAGCATCGGCGCTACCGCGCTTGTCCGCTGGGCGTTCACGCGGGTCTTGAATCGACAAACCAGCGGTCAAAACCAGCATTTCTTTTAAGCAATTGTTTGATGGAGTGCCGTCTGCCTTGGCCGCAATCAACATACGCGCGTAATGCACGTCAATCGGCAGTTCTGCCATTTGCCGACCAAGCTCGGTAAGCGTGCGCTGCTCGGTAATCGCGCCCAGCTCGCTCAATACCAAATAGCCGTCGTTGATCGCGCTGCTATCGGGCGGCTCCACAAAGGGAAACGCGCGCGGGTCACCCAAATTCAACCGCAGCATGCGCAGCAATACGCCCGCAAGCGAGCTGCGCAGGATTTCTGGGTCGGTGTAGGCCGGGCGCAGCTGAAAATCCAGCTCTTCATAAAGCCGCACACACACGCCAGCCGCCACCCGTCCGCAGCGCCCGGCGCGCTGGTTTGCGCTGGCTTGGCTGATCGCTTCGATATGCAGCCGCTCAATTTTTGAACGCGGCGAATAGCGCGCAACCCTTGCTGTGCCGGTGTCAATTACATAGCGAATGCGCGGCACGGTGATTGAGGTTTCCGCCACGTTGGTCGCCAACACAATCCGGCGTTTTGGCCCGGGCTGAAATACTTTGTCTTGCTCAGTCGCTGACAATCTAGAAAACAGCGTCACGACTTCAGTTTCGCGAAAATTGCGGCGCTCAATCGCGGCTTGAGCATCGCGAATTTCGCGCTCGCCCGGGAAGAACACCAGCACATCGCCGCCAATCGAGTTCGGGGTTTCGCGGTTAAGTTCTTCAATCGCGGCAATAATTGCCGAAGGCTGCGCGCGTTCGTTGCGCTCGTCCTCGTCGCCAGAAATCGGGCGATAGCGCAGCTCCACCGGAAAACCACGGCCCTCCACGGTAAACACCGGCGCGTTATTGAAATGCGCGGAAAAGCGCGCGGTATCAATCGTCGCCGAGGTGATAATGACTTTTAAGTCCGGGCGTTTCGGCAGCAGTTTTTTGATAAAGCCCAGTAGAAAATCAATATTGAGCGAGCGCTCGTGCGCCTCATCAATAATTAACGTGTCGTAATTACTTAAGTTTCGATCCGACTGCGTTTCGGCCAGCAAAATGCCGTCGGTCATGAACTTAATCAGCGTCGCATCGCCCACCGCTTCGGTAAAGCGCACCTGCCAGCCAACCACGCCGCCTAATTCGCTCTTTAATTCTTGCGCGACGCGTTTGGCGACGGTTTTTGCGGCGATTCGGCGGGGCTGGGTGCAGCCAATCATGCCCAACACGCCGCGCCCGGCGGCAAGACACAATTTGGGCAACTGCGTGGTTTTGCCCGAACCGGTTTCGCCCGCAACGATGACGACTTGATTGCGACTGATCGCTTGAATCAATTCGCTTGTGTAAGCCTGAATCGGCAAGGATTCATCAATGGTGATCTTAGGCACGCGCGCCTTGCGTGCTTCAACCTGCGCCTTAGCTTTGTCAAAATCGGCCTGGAAGCGCAGGCGGTCAGGGTGGTCTGCGGCAAGGTTTTGCACGCGCTGCCAAGTGCTGCGCAGCCTTTGTTGCAGTCGAATAGGGGTTAGGTGAAAAGCGGGTCTTGGCACGTTGCTTGAGACTGGGATTGGGCGCGGCTGTGTCGCTTGATGGGCGCGCGAATGGTTTTTGCCTGCGTGTTTCGGCGAAATTTGATCTGACATATTGGTTTAAGCCGTTGCGTCCTGGCAACGCAACAATGCGTGTTTCCAGCTCAGTAAGATTGAATCTGCAGTAATCAGTGTCGCTCTGTGTACGCATGCAGTGGCGGCGATCATTAAATCGAAAGGGTCGCCGTGAAGTCGCGAAAATGTACCTGCCTTTTTTGCAATTTCCGAGGTAACTGGCAGTTCAATAAATTTGCGAAGTACCGCACACCGATGTATGACTGCCAATGTTGCAGGTGTCATCGTACCGCGCCGTTCCGTCAGCATGTCAAGCTCCAACCAGACGCAAGAGCTGATTGCGAGCGTTCCCGCTTCACTGCTGATTTCTATTGCACGCATCGCTTCCACACCAAGCTTTTTGGGTCTTGTCACCATCCAAATAAAGGCGTGCGTGTCCAATAAAATCATGGAAAATCATGGCATGGAGTTACGCGATCCATCGTAAAAACCGAATATTCGGGTGGCAGATCCGCCAAATCGTCCAACAGACCTTCTACGCAGCCAAATAGCGGCGGTATATCGTTCTCATGCACAACAGGCGGAGCCAAACGGCTAATCGGCTTACCGCGTTTGGTAAT
>JAYUUS010000317.1:0-2338 GCA_043754435.1 Rhodanobacteraceae bacterium | reverse complement strand
CTGACAAATCTGGCGGCACATTTTGTGACGCTGACGTTGTGCGGCGATAAATGACGTAATTTTGCCTATAAAAATAAGCTGAAGTCACATTGCAATCCGGTAAATCTGCGCTATCTTAATAGCGCGCCCGGCTTTCGCCTACGTTCAAAAGGATTCCCCCCTGTTCCAATTGAACGCGAAAGTCGGGCGTCTTTTTGATTAAAATTTGGCAAGGCATAGAAATTCAGACGTTTGAGGCAGCTTTCTGTGCTGCAGCAGATGCGCGGCGAAGCTCAGCAGGGCGAGTTCAGCGCCAAAAAATGCGCATAAAAATGGCCCGTCAACTCTTGTATTGACGAGCCACCGATTCCCCCCGGATGTTGACTGATGCTTGCAGAGTTCGTGCCAACGTTGGCGAACAAACTGTTCGGGCAGTATCTAACCTTTGCGCGTTAAACTAGCTGCTTTCCAAATTCCACATGGTATTTGCTATGCGTTACCCCAATTCCTTTGATGTCATCGTGATCGGCGGCGGCCATGCTGGCACGGAAGCGGCTTTGGCATCGGCGCGCACGGGCGCTAGCACACTGCTATTGACCCACAATGTCGAAACCATCGGGCAAATGAGCTGTAATCCAGCCATTGGCGGCATCGGCAAAGGTCATTTAGTCAAAGAAATTGATGCGCTCGGCGGTGTCATGGCTGCAGCGGCTGATTTAGGTGGCATCCAATTTCGCACGCTCAATGCCAGTAAAGGCCCCGCCGTGCGCGCGACGCGCGTGCAGGCGGATCGTGTGCGTTACAAGGCGGCGGTGCGTTCAGTTGTTGAAAACCAGGCGAATCTGCAAATTTTCCAGCAATCCGTCGATGATTTGATTATTGAGAACGGGCGCGTCATCGCTGCCGTCACGCAAATGGGGCTGCGTTTTGATGCGCGTTCTGTGGTGCTGACGGCGGGTACGTTTTTAGGCGGGCTGATCCACATTGGGCTGACGAATTATTCGGGCGGCCGCGCGGGCGATCCGCCTTCAACAAAACTAAGCCATCGTTTGCGGGAGCTGCCCGTATCGGCCGCACGCTTAAAAACCGGAACGCCACCGCGTATTGACGGGCGCACCATTGACTTTTCCTTGGCCGAAGAACAGCGCGGCGATACGCCCAGGCCGGTGTTTTCGTTTCTGGGCAGCGATGCTCAGCACCCGCCGCAAATCAGCTGCTGGATCACCCATACGAACGCGGCGACGCACGACATTATCCGCGCCAATTTAGACCGTTCGCCGATGTATTCAGGCGTTATTGAAGGCATCGGCCCGCGCTATTGCCCCTCGATTGAAGACAAAATTGTGCGCTTTGCGGAAAAGCAATCGCATCAGATTTTTCTGGAGCCAGAAGGGCTGGATACGCATGAAATCTATCCAAATGGCATCTCCACGAGCTTGCCGTTCGATGTGCAGCTGCAAATCGTGCGCTCCATTAAGGGTATGGAAAACGCGCACATTACCCGTCCTGGCTATGCCATTGAATACGACTACTTTGACCCGCGCGGCTTAAAATCTTCGCTGGAAACTAAAGCCATTGAGGGCTTGTATTTTGCCGGTCAAATTAACGGCACGACCGGCTATGAAGAAGCCGCCGCCCAAGGTTTGATAGCAGGGCTTAACGCCGCGCGCGCAAGTCGTAATGAGGCGGCGTGGACGCCACGGCGTGATGAGGCCTATATCGGTGTGATGATTGACGATCTGATAACCAATGGCACTAAAGAGCCGTACCGCATGTTTACCTCGCGTGCGGAATATCGCTTACAGCTGCGCGAAGACAATGCCGATATGCGCCTGACTGAATTAGGCCGTGATTTGGGCCTGGTGAATGAAGCGCGCTATGGGGTGTTTGCCGAAAAGCGTGAAGCTGTCGCGCGTGAGACGCAGCGCCTAACTCAGTTACGCTTTTCCAGTGTCGGCGCGTTAGGTGAAGCGGCGGCGCGTGAATTAAAGGTGCCGATCACCCGCGATTTGAGCGCGCTGGACTTATTGAAGCGCCCTGAGTTGAACTATGCAGACATCGTTGCTGTGCCTGGCTTTGGCCCGGGTGTGAATAATGAACAGGTGGCAGAACAAGTGACCATTCAGGCGAAATATGCCGGGTATTTGGGCCGTCAGTCTGTTGAAATCGAGCGCAATCAGGCAAACGAAAACACCATTATTCCGGCGAGTTTTGATTACGCGCGCGTCACTGGTTTGTCGGCGGAAGTGCTGCAAAAACTTAAAACCGTGCGCCCGGAAACGATTGGGCTTGCCTCAAGAATTTCCGGGGTTACGCCGACCTCGATTTCCCTGCTGCTGGTTTATCTCAAGCGCATTGG
>JAYUUS010000316.1:0-2341 GCA_043754435.1 Rhodanobacteraceae bacterium | reverse complement strand
GCAGCGCATCGCCATCAGGGTCGGTGTCGTTCGCCAACACGTTGATGTCAACGGTCATGCCCGCCATCACCATCGCCATATCATTGCGCGCAATCGGTGGACGGTTGGCAGGCACAGCTTGTACGGTCACCAAAATCCGAGCGTTTGCAACGTTACCCGCGTCATCAACGATGCGGTAGGGAATAATCGCAACGCCGGTAAATCCAGGCACTGCGGTGTAGCGCACGTTATTGCCTTCCAGTACTGCGGTGCCGCTGGCGGGTTGATCGATCCCAGTGACGCGCAACACGCCGCCTTCAGGATCGCGATCATTCGCGAGGGGGCTAACGGTTACGGTGCCGCCATTAGCGACAGTTGCGGTGTCATCTACAGCGACTGGCGGTTGATCGGCAACGGTTACCGTAACGGTGGCGGTGGCGCTGCCGCCTTTGCCATCGCTGATGGTATAGCTAAAGGTGTCAGTGCCAAAAAAGCCCGTGCGCGGCGTATAAAGCACGGCATTGCCTGAATTGCTGGAAGTACCATTTGCGGGCGCGGTAACGCTGGTTACGGTTAAGGTATCGCCATCGACGTCGCTGTCGTTCGCCAAAACCGGAATCAAGGTGGCACCGGCATTGCGATTAACGCGGATCACATCATTGACAGCGACCGGCGCGCGGTTGGTAAACACCACGGGGCCAAGCGTGGTTTCTTGGCGGGTTCGAACCACGGTGTAGGTATCGACATCGCGGCGGTGTTCGCCGGGGTTGCGCAGCGCGCGTTCGATCCAACCGGGTGGCACGGTCACGATTTGCTTGGTATAGGTCACGCCGCCATCGGTGGCAGGCAAGCTACGCTCTTCAAATTTTTCTTCCACAGTAATAAAGGCAACATCGACGCGGCGGTTCTTTTTACGGTTTTCGCGCGTGTCGTTTGGATAGGTTGGGTCTGCCTCGCCTTTGCCTTCGACAATGAGCTGAGCTTCAACGCCAGCGGCTTTAAAGTAATCTGCAACCGCATTCGCGCGGCGGTTTGATAGCCCAATGTTGTAAGCATCCGTACCGATTGAGCAGGTATGGCCGGTAACGGTGACCGGGCTAGCCAATTTTGCGGTCTTAATAATGCCGACTAAGCGATCAAGCTCGGCCTTGGTTTCGGGGCGAATGCCCGATTTGTCGAAATCAAAAAACGAATCAGAGTCCAAGTCCGCTTTGGTTTCCACCGCCACACGTTCAATTTCAGGGGCCGCCTTGGTAGGTGGGTTCTCTGGCACTGAATTGGATACCGAATGTTCCCAAGCTGCCGGGCGATAGCTTTCGCCAAAGGAATAGCGATAGGTCAAGGCGGCGACGGTGTCGTTGTCATCGTTGGTATTAAAGCTGTTTTGCAGCGCGGCAAAACTGGCATTGGTGGGGGCATCGGCCAGCCCTTTTGAGGCATGCGATAGATCTAGCGACAGCGAATGCCCAGTGCCTTCAAAATATTTGTCCACACCGACACTTGCCGTGAACTGATCAGTGCTTTCATCGCCGTTAGCAAAATCCAAGCCGCCACGTAAACGCAGTAAATTGCTGTCGAAATACTTGCCTACACGCAGGCCTATGGCGTGATCGTAGCCTTTTTCATACTGCTCAAAAATAGTGTTGATTAAGTTTGTCTGTGTGAATGGCCGACCGTTTTGCGTGCCTACTAAGGTATCTAAAGACACGCCACCTCCGGTACGGATGAGCCGCTCATCACTCAGGCCTTTACTAAAATAGCCGGTAAAAAATACGTCGTTTTTCTCAATGCCGATGCCGACGGTGGCTTTGCGATCACCGTCGGAATTGCGATCAAAAGCGCCAAATACTTTCGCAACAAACAAAGAATTGGGAGTATCAATTGCGGCTTGCGGGTCTTTCACGCCCCACAGCCAGTTGTAGCCCAACTGCACACCACCCGCGCCGCCGTTGCCCAGCCAGCCTTCCGCTAGCACCGCCGAGACGCCGGTAAAACCCAGCACACCCAAAAATTCACCGTTGAAATCGCCGTTAGTATCAATCGTGGCCCCGATGCGTGCATTTGAGCCGACATAGGTCAGCGGCACCATCGGCGTCACCATCCGGTCCGGCTTTTGCTCGGATACGTCTTGCGCGAATGCTGCGGATGATCCAACGCTTAGCGCGAGGGATATAGCAAGGGTAAGTGGCTTCATGAAAACTCCTGTTGCGATTTATTAGGTGTTGTTGCCGCGTTTGGTAATGTAAAGCATTTGTTAACTCGATTGTGCCGGGTTTTTATGCGCTTGGCACGTTCGCTAGCGCACAAAGTGCTATGGTTTTGAATTTGCTGGTTTAATAGTTAAGACGCCGATGACTCAAAC
>JAYUUS010000315.1:0-6958 GCA_043754435.1 Rhodanobacteraceae bacterium | reverse complement strand
GATCGCCAGCACCTGCATTTTTATTCGGGGTGACCACATGAATACCGCGCGCCAGCCAACCGGCATAATGTTGCGCAACGGCATCAGAGGCGGAGCAGTCGACAATCATCGCGTGCGGCAAATGTTCGGTCTGCACGGAGTCGGCAAACTGGTCCAACTCAAGCGCAGTTTCGCTTTGCTGATAGGCGCTGAGCGCATCAGTATCGGAGGCGTAGCCTAGATCCGAATACGCCATTTTACGGCTGCCCGCAATCGCGCGAATGCGCAAATCTAAATTCGTGCTGGCGCGCAGCCTGGGGCTGGCAGCAAACATCTGTCGCAGCAAAGCCTGCCCGACTTGCCCGGGGCCAATCAAACCCACGCTCAGCGTTTGCGCCGACAAATAAAAACCCGCATGCACCGCGCGCAGCGCGCGGGTGGCATCGACTTCGCGGATCGCCACCGAGATATTGCGCTCCGAGCTGCCCTGAGCAATCGCGCGCACATTAATACGCGCACGCCCAAGCGCTGCGAACAGCCGCGCCGCAACGCCGGGAACACCTGCCATGCCATCGCCAACCACCGCTAAAATGGCGATGCCGGGTTCGGCGGAAACGCTTTGAATTGCGCCCGCGCTCAGCTCGCGCGCAAACGCATCGCTCAGCAAACGCTGCGCTTTTTCCGCCACCGCTTGCTGCACCACACAGCAAATCGAGTGCTCAGAACTACCCTGGCTAATCATCACCACTGACACGCCAGCACTTTTAAGCGCGCTAAACACGCGCTCGGCGGTGCCGGGAACGCCAATCATGCCAGCGCCTTCAATCGTGACCATGGCTTGCGCGCCAATGGTGGTAATACCTTTGATCGGCGGCTGGCGCGACAGATTGGCGTCGATGCGCGTACCGGGATGGCTGGGATTAAAGGTATTGCGAATGAAAACTGGCAAATTCTTGCGCGTGGCGGGTGCCATGGTTTGCGGATGGATGACTTTGGCACCGAAATACGCCAGCTCAAAGGCCTCTTGATAGCTCATATGCGAGAGCACTTGCGCCTCCGGCACCTGACGTGGGTCAGCACTCAGCACGCCGTCAACGTCAGTCCAAATATGCAGCTCAGCCGCATCAAATAGGGCGGCAAATATGGAGCCAGAATAATCGCTGCCGTTACGCCCGAGCGTGGTAATCCGCCCAGATTGATCGCGTGCAACAAAGCCGGTCACAATAAAACGCTTTGGCACCTTTGAAGAAACTCCGTTTCCGCTTCGCAATTCATCCCGCTGCGCGGGATTGCTACGCTGATCGCCAAACTGCTCAGCCAAATACGCGGCAAGGCGCGCTTCCGATTCCGGCCAAAGCACCTGACAGCCTAATTCCGTGTGTTCCACCCGCAGTATTTCCCGGGCATCGATGCAGTGCGCTTCATAACCTTTCGCACGAAATGCCAAACTGACCAAGTGCGCCGAAAACACTTCGCCTAAGCCCGATATGAACTCCAGCGCACCTTTGGGTGCATCCCCGAGCAGGCGTAACGCCTTTAATAATTCAGCAAGTTCGGTGAACTTCGCCGCAAACTCGCTTTGTGCGAGGTGCGACTGAGCGCCCAGCAGGGCCACCGCCGCGCTGTCATGCTGCTGCTTGAGCGCGTACAGGTTAATATCGACATCATTGCCAGCGGCGGCAGTTTCCGCCAAATTAATCAATGCGTTAGTCACGCCCTGCATGGCGGATACCACGATCACCTGCGCCACATCATCGCGCTCAGCCATAAGCTCCACTACTGCAGCGATGCGCTCGGCGTTGGCAAGGCTGGAGCCGCCAAATTTATGTGCGATTAGAGTCATGATTAAATTTCAACAAACGAAAGCAAGCCGCCGATGATCGCAAGTGAATGCGCTTGGGGCAAAGGAAAATTCGCCATTAAGCGTTGCAATTGAACCCTGAGTTCAGGCGCTTGAGGAAGATTGTGAGCGTTTTCCTGGGCTTCAGTGCTGCCAATCGCACCCGAGATGACCAACTACCCCACGCAAACGTTACAGTTTCGGCATAATCAGCCTCGGCAAACACACACATACGGAGCAATAACGATGATTTTTGGGAAAATGTGGGCCGCATTTCGCGCGCAGCTGAATAAACTTGCCAACGTATTCTTTGAAGCCGACCCTGTGGCGCAAATGCGCTACGAATACGACCGTTCGGTCGAGCAGCTCAAAGAAGGCCGTGGCGGCTTAGAGATGTATCGTGCTCTGGTCGAAAAAGTGACGCGTCAAGTTAAAACCAATGAAGGCCATGTCGCCAAGCTTGAGGCGCAAACCAAGGCTTATTTGAAAACTGGGGATCGTGAAACGGCGGCGAAGTTCGCTTTGGAGCTGGAAAAAAGCCGCACCGAACTCAAGCAAAACCAAGAACAACTGGCGATGCACGAAACCAGCTACGAAAACAATCTGAAAAAGATTCAAAACGCGATGAAAAAGCTGGGCGATGTGCGCAACCGCATCGACAAGCAAGAGGCTGACTTAAAGATGAGTGAGGCCGAAGCCGAAGTCGCCAAGCTGGCCGAGCAGTTTAATTTTAATGTCACCACTGACTTTGGTCAGCTAGAAGATGTGATGCAAAAGAAAATTGACCTCAATCGCGCCGCTGTGCGGGTCAGTGCGGATATGAGTCAGGAAGGCATCGCCAGCATTGAGGCGGAAGAACGTATGGAAGGGCAAATGGCGGAAGACGCGCTCAAGCGCATGGAAGTTGAGATGGGTATACGCACACCGGAAACCTCGCAGTCAGCGCCAGCGGAAAAGCAATTGGGGCCGGCGCAGACGAATTAGGTCGCGGGCCGCGTAGTACATATCAACTAGCATTTCACCAATATATTTTGTGTTACCTGAAAACCGGCAAACAGATTTTTCATTCACGGAGTTCACACTATGAGTCAACAACCCAAGCCAGCGTTTTATTTCGTCGTGCTGCTGGTCATTTTGAGCCTGCTGGGCTATGCGTTTTATCGCTTCCAAAATCGCGCGGTAGACGCGCCAGCGGTGCTGCAGCAAGATCCGTCGCAGTCCAGCAACGGCAATCCAGTTGCTAATGCGCCTGCGGGCGGTACGGAAGCGCCGGACAGCAGCAGTGTGGCGACTACGGTTAAGGAATACACCTTCCAACCGGCGCAACGCCTGCCGGAAGTCAAAGGCGTTTCTAATTACGCGGCGTTAGAAGACAACACCGTCAAAATGGCGCTCAACGTTTGGGCCGGCTGGGCACCGATTGTGTACGCCAACGGCGGCTCTAAACCTAGCAAATTATGGAAAGCGGCGGATGGTTCAACTTTTAAAGTCGAGCTGATTTTGATTGATGACCCGGTGCAGATGCGCGATGCCTTTGCCAGCGGGCAGGTGCATACAGGCTGGGCGACGGTGGATATGTTGCCGCTATTGGTGCAGGGCTTGCGCAAAGATTCGCGCGTAATGCCACGGATTTTCCAACAAATTGACTGGAGTAACGGTGGTGACGGGATCGTGGTGCGCTCCGGCATTAAAACCGCGTCTGAGTTGTCGGGTAAAAAAGTGGCGTTAGCGCAAAACTCGCCGTCGCATTTTTTCTTGCTGAATACGCTGATTAATAGCGGCGTCAATCCCGCCGAAGTCAACATGGTATTCACCGCTGATGCTTTTCAAGCGGCTGCGGCATTCAACTCGGATAAGTCGATTTCAGCGGTGGTGACTTGGGCGCCGGACATTTACAACTTGAGCGAAGCCAAAGGCAACCGCATGTTGGTCAGCACCCAAACTGCGAATAAGCTGATTTCCGATGTCTGGTTTGCGCGCGCCGATTTTGCCAAAGATCACCCCGCGATTGTTGAGGGCATGGTGCGGCAAATTTTTGATTCGATGACTACCTTGGAAGACGGCAATAAAAAGCAAGAAGTGGCAGCGCTGCTGGCTGATTTTTACGGCATCTCAGCCCCAGAAGCCTTAAGCATGTTGGGGGATGCACACCCGACCAATTTTGCGGAAAATAAAGAGTTTTTCCTTAATCAAAACAACCCGACCAATTTTGAGCGCACTTACAACACCGCGTTTATGCTGTATCGCAAGGCAGCAGCGATTGACGCGACGAAAACCAGTTTTGATCAAATGGTCGATTTTTCGGTGCTGCAAAAATTATCTGGTGAAAGTAAGTATGCGACGCAAACTAGCAACTATGGCGTCAATTTTGTGCCGCTGTCGGCCAGCGCGATTCAGGGTGAAAGCCCAGAAATTCTGACTAAAACGGTGGTGATTCAATTCTTCCCGAATTCTTTTGATCTGAGTAAAACCAATGAACGTATGGTCGACGGCAAAGTCATCAGCGAACCTTATGACCCGCAAATTCCATTCGTGATCGAAGAAGTGGGTCGCTTGGCCGGGCAATATGGTGCGGCGCGCATTGTGATTGAAGGCCACACCGACGCGTCCATGCGCGGCAATGTGCCGGATAGCGCCGTGCAAGAGCTTTCTTTGGCGCGTGCGAATTCGGTGAAAGAAGCGATTATTCAAAAATTCCCAACGCTGCAAGCGAATCAATTTGCCGTGGCGGGCTTGGGCTGGAATCGTCCGGCAGATGCCTCTGATCCGGAAAATGCCGCAAAAAATCGCCGGGTTGAAGTAAAAGTCTATCCGCTGGAATCGCAATAAACATGGACGAGTCGAACCCGCAAACTCGCAGTGCGCGCTTTGCCATTGGCGCGTTACAGCGCGCCGTGGCGGGCGTACTGGCGCTTGATCCGGCGATCCGCGTCAAACTGAAGGAACTGGATGGCCGCGCCGTATCGCTCACCATTGCTAAGCCTGCGATACGTTTGCTTGCCCGCGTGCACTCCGACGAGATGCGCTTTGCGCTGAGTGAGGCCAGCGATGTTGCCGATTTATCGGTCAGCACGGATTTATCCAGCCTGCTGCAAATGGGCTTCGCGCGCTTGACCGGCGCGAAACCAAGCTTAGGCGTGGGCAAAATTCATATCAGCGGCGACGCCGAGCTTGCGCGGCAATTGCAGCAGATTACCGACAAGTTCGACCCCGATTGGGACGCGCCGATCATAGCGGCCTTGGGCGATGTCATTGGCTTCCAAGTCGCACGCGGCGCGCGCAAAGCGCTCAACTTTGCCAAAGAAAGTGCTGCGAGTTTGGCGAATGCAAGCAGTGAGTATTTACGTGAGGAAAGCCGCGATGTTATCAGCGCCGCTGAACTGGAAGGCTTTTATGATGACGTCGATCAATTACGCGATCAAGTTGCGCGTGTGGAGCAGCGGATTACGACGCTTTTGAAGCGGCGGAAATAGCCTAACCAGCGAGGCTAATCACCCAGCGCCTCTTTTTCTGGGCTGCTGTGCGCCGTACCCGCCGCACAGGCATGACCACGAATCACCGAGCTATCAATGGAAGTCACCCGTGATTTGCTATTCTCCAAAGCCCGATTTTCGATTAGCAACTGCCATGCTCAGCAGCAATGATGTTCGCACCGCCTTTATTGACTTTTTTAAATCCAAAGGCCACCGCCATGTGGCGTCTAGCTCTTTAGTGCCGGGCAATGATCCGACTTTGCTATTCACCAACTCGGGCATGGTGCAGTTTAAAGACACCTTTTTAGGTGCCGAGCAGCGCGATTACACGCGCGCCGTGTCCAGCCAGCGCTGCGTGCGCGCGGGCGGCAAGCACAATGACTTGGAAAATGTTGGCTACACCGCGCGGCACCACACCTTTTTCGAGATGCTGGGCAATTTCAGCTTTGGCGATTATTTCAAGCGCGATGCCATTCATTTCGCCTGGGAGCTGTTGACCGTCGTTTTTAAATTGCCCGCAGACAAGCTGCTGGCAACGATTTATCAAGAAGACGACGAAGCCTTTGCGATCTGGACCAATGAAATTGGACTGCCCGTAGAGCGCGTGATTCGCATTGGCGACAATAAAGGCGCGCGCTACGCCTCGGATAACTTCTGGCAAATGGCAGATGTTGGCCCGTGCGGCCCATGTTCAGAGATTTTTTACGATCACGGTGCACACATTGCTGGCGGGCCGCCGGGCAGCCCGGATGAAGATGGTGATCGCTTTATCGAAATTTGGAATAACGTGTTCATGCAGTTCGAGCGCTTTTTGCTGTCCGAGGAGCGTTTTGAGCTTGAAGCCGAAGCGCTAACTCAAAAGCAAAAATTTGAAGCCGCCGGAAAAATTGCGCAAGTCACCCGCGAATTGGGCAAATTCAAGCTCAGTGTTTACGACCAAAAGCCGCTGCCCAAGCCCTGCGTGGATACCGGCATGGGCCTGGAACGCTTGGTGGCGGTGCTGCAGCATGTCCATTCGAACTACGAAATTGACTCGATTGCTGCTTTGGTGCGGGCGGCCGCCACCCTGACCCACACTACTGATTTGTCGAACCCCAGCCTGCGCGTGATTGCCGACCATATTCGCGCCTGCGCTTTTATGATTGTTGATGGCGTATTGCCCAGTAATGAAGGCCGGGGCTATGTGCTGCGGCGCATTATTCGCCGGGCGCTGCGGCACGGCTGGCAATTGGGGCAAAAAGGCCTGTTTTTTCACCAGATGGTGGCGGAATTGGTCACGCAAATGGGTGCTGCCTACCCGGAGCTTAAGCTCAAACAAGCGATCGTCGAACGCACTTTAGCCGCAGAAGAGAAGCGCTTCTCGGAAACTCTCGATGGCGGCATGAAGGTGCTGGATGGCTATATCGCCCAGCTAGGTGGCAGCACCGTGATTCCGGGGGCACAGGTGTTTAAGCTGTACGACACCTTTGGCTTCCCGGCCGATTTAACCGCTGATATTGGCCGCGAAAAAGGCTTAAGCATTGATGATATTGACTTTCAAAAAGCGATGGATCAACAGCGCGAACAGTCCCGCGATGGCTCTAAGTTCAGCGTGGCGTTTGCCATTACCGCCGAACAATCGCTTGGTTTAGCCGCCACTGAGTTTTTAGGCTACACCGCGCTGGAA
>JAYUUS010000314.1:0-2363 GCA_043754435.1 Rhodanobacteraceae bacterium | reverse complement strand
GTCGAATCCAATGAGTATGTCGTCGCACGAATCAATGGGGCGCTGACTGCCGCCGAAATGCAACAACTTATCGCGCTGCGCGGCGCTGGCAATCTGATCATTGACCTGCGATCTTTGCGCGGTCAGAGTCTTTCAGACCTCATAGCACGAAGCTCCGTGTTCGAAAACGCGGATGCCTTGAACGCTTTCGGACTAAGCATCGGTGCATTACCCCCAGTCGAAAGCGTGAGTTATCAGGGATATCCCAGCGAATTGGGCTTTTCGTCTGGATATTTCCGTTCGTCACTAGTCGTCAGCGTGACTGATCAGGAGACAGCGATTGCACAACTGGAGGCATTGCACGAACCGCGTTTGATTGTATTGGGCAATGAACACACTGCTCTACCGCGCGCCATCCTGGCAGCGCGATTGCACGGTCAGGCGGTGTTTGTCAGCACCGCTGGTAATTTTTTCTACGGTGGCTTGCCCACGTCCGACGTTGGCAGCGATTCTGGCGCGCCAGCCTTGCTTATGGGACGGTATTTCCAGAGCGCGCTGTACAAAGCCTTGGCACCGGATGCAACTATTGACGAGAAGTGCGCAGATAGTGATCGCTGTTTATTCAACTTTGTCCGCAAAAGTCTTAAGGTGCCGATTCCAAGTTTCAAACGAACAATGGCCTGCCAAGCTTTACCTGCAAAAGAAGAATCGCTGTCGTCAACAGACAGTTACCCTGGTTTAGCGTCGCGTGTTTTCGCAGTAGCGAAGCTCTATCACGTGTTGCGATTGTTTCATCCAGCGCCCGATCTGCTCGGCGACTTGCGTGCTGGCTACCTCATCGCATTGAAAGAAGTGGTTTCCGCACAAGACGTAAATGGATATGTTGAAGCGATCGCGCGTTTCCTCGCGCCAATGCGAGATGGACATATTGAGCTGGTGTCTTGGTCGTTCTTTGAAGCATTTGGATTGGGTGATTTGCCAATAAGCACTTTTTTCCACGAAGGAAACGTGTATGTGGGATGCGAAGCCGAAGGCACGGGGTTAAGGCTTGGTGATCGTGTAATGGCCGTAGATGGTCAAGACATTGGCCTGATACTGGCCGAAATCGCCAAGCTGACCACCGTTCCAGCTGGGCGCGACCGTCTTGCCAACAGTGCACGCTATGTGTTTCGCGGCGCGGTTGACAAGCCCATAATGGTCGAAGTGATCGGCTTGGACGATGCTAGTCGGAAGGTTACTTTAATCCGCAGTCGGCGCGGCGAAGGTCGTTGTGCGCTGCCTTGGACTCCTGATGCGAAGGTCGATTTCAAGTGGCTAACGCCTCAGGTGGCTTATCTCAATCTAGCAACCGCCGGCCCTGAGCGCATTGACCAACTTGCCAGTGAATTGAGCCGTGCTCGCTCTCTAATCGTCGATGATCGTGGGGCTGCACGCGGTGGTGCTTGGCGCTTGGCTGCCCACCTAGCCACGGCGACACGTTTGCGGGTCGCGCAATTCGTCACGCCAATCGTGTCCGGACGGCACGCAGACGGCAACGAATACGCCGGCGCTACTTCAACATTACGCCGATTTCAGTATATTCAGGGCGGTGCGAAGCCTTTAATCAAGGCGCGCGTCTTGGTACTGGTCGACGACAATACCAGCAGCCAAGCAGAGCATTCCGTTCTGATGCTCAAGGCCGCCGCAAACGCTACGACAATAGGTATGCGCACTGCGGGGACACTCGGTGATGCGACCGCGATGATATTGCCCGGCAATTTGCAAGTGCGATTCACAGGAGATGTGGTGGAAGATTTGCATGGAAATCGCATCCTCGGAAGCGGTATCGCGCCAGATGTGCTGATATCCCCGAACCTAGCAGACCTGCTCGATGGTCAAGATCCTCTGCTAGAGGCAGCGATTGCGTATCGCCGTCGTGGCATCAATCATGGCCACCAATCCCAATCTTCTCCACCAAAGTGATTTTTCAGCGTAATAACTTCAAAACCCATCCAAAATCAACCTTCCCACACCAGCCAACACTCTAATTCAACTCGAAATATCTAATTGTGTTCCAATTTTTACTGATGCTCTCACTGCCGTGACTTCATCGTGGACAGCACCCGCTCTTGGCAACCTAATGCTATTTTTAGACTCAAACTCGCCTTAAAACCATAACTTCACCACCAAACCAGCTAAAACTCGACGACCCACGAAGGCTAATGAGCCTCCAACTCTGCCATTTTCCATACCAAAGCCAAGAGTGTTTTTGGACACCTTGGCTCCAGCGGTTTTTGATTATGGTTTGTAAGCGTCCGCCCCAAACCATCTCCATTGTGGCTAGTGAGCCGTTCAAGCTCCAATTTTTGGAGCAAGCACGATGTCATCGGAATCAAATCGGCAGC
>JAYUUS010000313.1:0-20906 GCA_043754435.1 Rhodanobacteraceae bacterium | reverse complement strand
TCACCGCAAAGCAGTTTACCGACGCGTTCACAGCACCTGGAATGGAAGCGAAGCTTAAACGGGTACTTGAATTAACCCCGCGCTACGAAGTGGGCGGTACACCGACGCTCGTGATCGACGGTAAGTACAGCTTCGATGTGACGTCAGCGGGTGGCATGGACAGAGTAACGGGATTACTGAATTTCCTGATCCAGAAAGCGGCCTCCGAACGTGTAGCCCCCAAAAAAGGTTAAATAGACAATGTTACGTTCCTTCATGACGGCACTTGCCCTTACCGTGTCTGCTTCGGCGTTTAGCGAAGCATTTGTCGAAAACATCGACTACACGCGGTTAAAAGCGCAACAGCCAACTCAAGTTGCCAAGGATAAAGTCGAGGTGGTGGAAATCTTCCAATTCGGCTGTATTCACTGCGCGCATATGGAATCAGTGTTGACCGTTTGGAAAAAGACTAAGCCGGCTGCGGCCGAGTTTCGTAGTATTCACGCGACCTTTGGCGATCCAGGCCTGCAAAATCTAGCGCGCGCGCATTTGGCAACCCTTGCTTTAGGAATCGCGGAAAAAACGCAGCCTGCGATGTTTAAGGATGTCGAGTCGGGTCACCGACCCGCGACTGATTTGAATGTGATTGCGAAAAACTTGGTGCCCTTTGGAGTAAAGCCTGAAGTATTTGTCGCTACCGCCAATTCCTTTTCGGTGTCGCAAAAACTAAAGCAAAACGAAGCGATTTTGCCGCGTTATGAAGTTGGCGGTACGCCCGAGTTCATCGTTGCTGGCAAATATCGGGTTCCGGTGCTGGCGGGCAAACCGCAAGAGCGAACTCTACAAGTAGTGGACTTTTTGGTGCAAAAAGAGCTGATTGAGCGTGCTGCAGTCAAAAAATGAGTATTAATGGTGAGCCATCCAAAACTGTAGCTCGCCGGGAAGCTAGCTTTGTGCGGCGTTCAGAACCTGTACGTGAATTTTCAAACGGTAAGCTTGCGATTCTTGCTGCGGTATTGATTGCCGCAGTATCGGGTGCGATTATGCTGCTGATCTTGCGTTAAAAAATTAATAACGCCTGCAATCCGTTAAGTCCGATTAGCGGCTTTCAAAGACTGCGTTGCGATCTCATTACGGTAAAACGTATACGCTAAAGTTAAAACAGTTATATCTTTCGGCATGGCCGAATCAACAATAAAGCGTACCGGCATACGACGCGATTCACCTGGTTTCAGCATTTGTTCGGTGAAACAAAAGCATTCGGTTTTGTTGAAGTAGATCGACGCCTCATTCGGCGCGACACTGGGCACGGCATTACCGACAATGGCTTCGTTGCTGTCGTTGGTCGCAACAAAATAAGCGGTCGTAAGCTCGCCCGGATGCACCTCTAGCTTGGAAAGCTCCGGCTTAAAATGCCAGGACAAGCCTGAGTTGACGGCCGACAAAAACTCAATTTGCACGGAACGAGTGCGGTCAATTGCAGCGGTCGCTGTTGGATTCATTCTTCCGGTTTTGCCATTTGCACCGGTGATGTCGCAATAAATTGAATAAAGCGGGATCATCGCGAAGCAAAAACCAAAAGCCGCTGCGCACATAATTAGCGTCTTTTTGATGATGTTGCGGTGATCAGGCTTTGGTAAATCGGTTGGCTCTTGCGCGTTCAAATGAAACCCATGGCATTTAAAATTGACGCGACAAATACCATGAGGGCAATCACGCCCAACAGCATAGCCGTGCGACGTGCAGAAGCACGACGCATGGCTAAGGTGGAAGCAGTTTTAACTGTAGTAGTCACTCAATCAATGCCCGACGTCGCTGTGCGCCAACATCCAAGGCTCAATCTTGGGTGGCGTCTCAAAACTGTGGTACGGCGGTGGTGATGCAAGCGTCCATTCCAACCCGCGTGCACCTTCCCAAACTTGGTTTGTCGCCTTTTCGCGTTTGCGTCCATAGGCGCAGTCCCAAATGATATAGACAAACAGCAATTGGCTGAAACCAAAAACGAATGCGCCGATGGAGCTGATCATATTGAAGTCGGCAAACATCACGTTGTAGTCCGGAATACGGCGCGGCATGCCCGCCAAACCTAGGAAGTGTTGCGGGAAGAACAGCACGTTCACCGAAATTGTGCTGAGCCAAAAATGCACCTTGCCCAGGCCTTCGTTGTACATACGCCCAGTCCATTTTGGCAGCCAGAAATACGCTGCCGCCATCAGGCTAAAAATCGCACCGGTCACCAACACATAGTGGAAGTGTGCAACCACAAAGTAAGTGTCTTGGTATTGAAAATCTGCTGGAACAATCGCCAGCATTAACCCGGAGAAACCCCCAATCGTGAACAAAATGACGAAGGCAATAGCAAACAGCATCGGGGTTTCAAAGGTCATTGAGCCTTTCCACATCGTGCTGACCCAGTTAAACACTTTCACGCCGGTTGGAATGGCGATCAACATTGTTGCATACATGAAAAACAGCTCGCCGCCCAGAGGCATGCCCGTGGTGAACATGTGGTGCGCCCAAACGATAAAGCTTAAGAAAGCAATTGAGGCAGTGGCATACACCATGGCTTGATAGCCAAACAGTGGCTTACGTGCAAACGTTGGAATGATTTCGGAGACAATGCCAAAGGCCGGCAAAATCATAATGTAAACCTCTGGGTGACCAAAGAACCAGAAGATATGTTGGAACATGACCGGGTCGCCGCCGCCGAGCGCATTAAAAAAGCTGGTGCCGAAGAATTTATCAGTAAGCAGCATCGTTACAGCACCTGCAAGCACTGGCATTACTGCAATTAACAGGAATGCGGTAATCAACCAAGTCCAAACAAATACCGGCATCTTCAACAGATCCATGCCGGGTGCCCGCATATTAAGAATGGTCGCGATAATATTGATCGCGCCCATGATCGAGCTGACGCCCATCATATGAATCGCAAAAATCACGTAAGCCACGCTGTTGCCGCCCTGTAAGCTTAAGGGGGGGTAGAGGGTCCAACCGCCTGCTGGGCCACCGCCGTCCATAAACAACGTCGACAGCAATAAGGTGAACGCAAACGGCATGATCCAGAACGACCAGTTATTCATACGTGGCAAAGCCATATCCGGTGCGCCCACCATCATCGGGATCAACCAATTGGCAAGCCCTACGAATGCGGGCATGACCGCGCCGAAAATCATAACCAGCGCGTGCATCGTTGTCATTTGATTGAAAAATTCTGGGTGTACCAGCTGTAGACCAGGTTGAAATAATTCTGCGCGAATCACCAGCGCCATTGTGCCGCCGATAAAAAACATGGTCAGCGAGAACAGCAAATACATGGTGCCAATATCTTTGTGGTTCGTGGTGTAAACCCAGCGATCTAGAAAGCCTGTGGGCCTGTGGTCGTGCTCGTCGTGCCCGTCGTGGGCGTGCCCATCAGGGGCGTGATCGTCATGCGTGCTTGCGTATGCCATAAATATTGACCTTTATTAATCTATTCAAATGACGATGAGGTAAGCGAAGGCGTCCCAGCCAGTATGGGCTGCGGCTCAAGCGGGTTTTGTTCAGAGCGCATTTGCGCAAGGCGCGTCTGAAATTCCGCTTTAGTGACCGCTTCCACCACAATCGGCATAAAGCCATGATCTTTGCCACAAAGCTCAGCGCATTGACCGCGATAAACGCCGACCTTGTCAATGCGGGTCCAAGCCTCGTTTATGAAACCGGGGATTGCGTCTTGCTTGATTGAAAAATCAGGTACCCACCACGCATGAATCACGTCATCAGCGGTAACCACAAACCGGATTTTAGTGTCGATTGGCAAAATCAGCCGGTGATCGACATTAATCAAGTAGTTCTCCACCGCATATGGGTCACGACCGGACTTAAGCCTGCGCGTTTGGTCGGACTCGCGATCTAGGCGGGAAGAGATTTTAACGTTTTCGCCCTGATATTCGTATTCCCATAGCCACTGATAGCCGGTAATCGCAACCGTCATTTCTGGTTTGCTGGTGTCATACATTTGATACAGCACGCGCGTGGCTGGAATACACATCACCACCAAAATCACGATGGGCACAACCGTCCAAATGATTTCAGCGACAGTTGAGTGGCTCCAAGTTGCAGCAACCGCGCCTTTGGATTTACGGAATTTATACATGGAGTAAAACATCGCGCCAAACACCAACGCCCCGATCACGACGCAAATGTAGAAAATTTGCATGTGCAAAGTCTGCACGGCGCGGCTGACCTCCGTTACACCTTCCGTCATATTCAATTGCCAGCGATGCGGGTTTGCCCCGGCGCACGCGCTGCCGAGACTCAAAATTGCTGCAATTGCCGCCTTCATTTTTGTATTCATCGCATTCCGACCTCTTTCCATAGCCCTACAGTTTAATTAAGTGCGCGCGCTTTAGCCAACTCAAGGAACACTTTGAGCTGACTTGCCAAGCTTACGCGTTGTTCAGGGTTCAAAAAACTACCGATTTCGACCGAAGCACCGCTTGCGGTCAGATAAATTCGTGGTGCGTGGATTGAGCCTTCGGTTTCAAGGCGTACCCAGCCAATGTTAAATGTCCGCTGTGACGTTAACTGCCTTCTACAGCTTCGCACCAACAGCCGCTTGCTGTCAGCATTCACGATGATCGTGTCGCTCGCCATACTGGCCCGTGCCACGGCCAGAATCGCCGTGCAAACGATGGCTAAATCAAGGATGACAAACATCGGCACCAACACATTGCCCTGCATATAGCTAAAGCCAGCAACCACGAAACACACGAAAGCAAGAGCAAAGAAGAATTTCTTTAGTCCCAAATTTGAGATAGAGCGATTTACTGAAACGCTAAATTCAGCATCAGTCACAAAGCCATTAAAATTGGCAAGCGCACCAGGCGCGATTAATGGGTTTACCCAAACCGCATCGCCTAGCTGCAGTTTTACAGCATCTTCGTACTTGGCATGCTCCAGCCGCTTAAGGTTGGCTTTGGAGGGAAGAGAGGTTTTCATCTCATGACCGCTATGGTCGACGACGCAAATCGCGTGGGGTGACTATAGAATCTAAGCTGCTGGTCGGCAATGGAGAAGATGTGAAATCACGGCTCGTGATTACAATTTTTCTCTACACATCCTATTCTCAAGGCCTGCGGAAAAATCGCGTTCGTTTAAGTGGATTAAAGCCACCATGCCTGAGGGCCCCGAGATCCGTAGAGCAGCCGATTTGTTACAGGCCGCGATTATCGCAAAACCGCTAACCAAAGTCTGGTTTAAGTTTGCGGCTCTAAAACAATACGAAACTGAGCTTGCCAACAGCACCATCGTCAGATTTGAAACCCACGGCAAAGCCTTGTTGTCGCACTTTGACTGCGGCTTGAGTATTTATAGCCACAATCAGCTCTATGGCGTTTGGAAAATTGCTGCGCGCGGCAAAGTGCCGAAAACTTCGCGTGACCTAAGACTGGCGATTCACACGGAAAAAGCCGCTATATTTTTGTTTAGCGCCTCGGATATTTCCGTCTGGCGCACTGAGTCGCTGCATGAGCACGCTTTTTTGCGCAAGCTTGGCCCAGATGCGCTTGATCCAAAGTTGGACGCAAACGCACTGGCTGAAAGGCTTGCCAGCCCACGCTTTTCGGGTAAAGCGCTGGCAGGGCTGCTGCTTGACCAAGCTTTTTTGGCGGGCATGGGCAATTATCTGCGCACGGAGGTGCTGTTTTATGCGGGCTTGCACCCAAGCGCTAGGCCTAAAGACTTGCGTGAATTAGAGCGCGAGCGCTTAGCCGAGCAACTATTGGCGGTAACGCGACGCAGCTACGCAACGGGTGGAGTCACCAACGAAGCGGCCATTGCGGGCGTCTTGCAAGGTGATGGCGCACCTTTTGAAGGCTATCGTTTCGCTGTTTTTGAGCGCGCGGGTCAAGCTTGCTATCAATGCGGCAACACCATTGAACGCATTGAATTAGCAGGCCGACGGCTGTATTTTTGCCCGGAATGCCAAAGCAAGGGCTAAACGCTATCTTATGAACAGCGCAACCAGCAGGCACTAGACCATTCAGCATGTTCTCCGCTATATTTCGCGACCTTTTTTGGTAAATGCAGGCAATGCCGATACCAACAAAGTCCAACGCTATTTGATTTTAAATATTTTTCAATTACTCCTTTGCAGGACGCAAAAGCCATGAAAGAAGGCATTCACCCCGAATACCGCGCGGTCGTGTTTCAAGATGTGACCACGGACTTCGCCATCCTGACGAAGTCGACCAAGAAAACCAAAGAAACGGTCAAATGGACCGACGGACAAACCTATCCGTTGGTCAAGATCGACGTTTCCAGTAAGTCACACCCGTTTTACACCGGCAAGCACAAGACCATTGAGTCGGGTGGACGCGTTGACAAGTTCCGTAAGCGTTACGCGATTAAGGCTGCCGATGTCGCAGCTGTTGAGGCAACTCCTGCTGTTTAATTAATTAAGCAGCAAAATAAAAAACCCGCCAGATTATCGGCGGGTTTTTTATTGGCTCGGGTTTTGTGAAGATAACTTGGCGAAACTATCGGTTTCGTCACTGCGCAGTGAAGCAATCGCAACACGCCTCGACTAAAAGACAAGATTGCTTCGCTGCGCTCGCAAAGACGAGGGTTCATGATCTCAACAATTTGAACTCATCGAGCAAAACTCAAGTGAACTTCAACAGCACCCCAGCAATCGTTGCGGTCATAAACGTGGCCAAACAGCCGCCCAACACCGCAATTAGCCCCATGCGCGCCAAATCACTGCGCCGCTCTGGGGCAAGCCCGCCGATACCGCCAATCTGAATGGCGATCGAGCTGAAGTTGGCGAAGCCACACAAAGCATAGGTGGCAATAATGCGGGCATCAAGACTAATTTGTCCAGGGCCAGTGCCCACGGTAATTTTAGAAAGCTCTTGATAGGCAATAAATTCATTGAGCGTAATTTTTTGCCCAATCAGCGAGCCAACGGTCGTGGCGTCAGCCCAAGGCACGCCAATAATCCAGGCGATTGGTGCAAGCGCGTAGCCTAAAATCGTCTGCAAGTTCAAAACAAACGGCACTGCGCGTGGCGCACCGCTGTTCATCCAGGCGGTAAAGCCGGTGAAGTCGCCTAATGAACCTAAAATCCAGTTGAAAAGTGCAATCAAAGAGATAAATGCCAGCAGCATCGCGGCAATATTGAGCGCAAGTTTCAAGCCGTCACCAGCGCCAATTGCGGCCGCTTCAATCACATTGCTAGCATTTTTTTCGACGTGTAAACGCACTTCACCGCGCGTCATGGGTTCACCTGTTTCCGGCACCAAAATTTTCGCTAATAACAATGTTGCCGGTGCCGCCATAATGGAGGCCGCTAAAAAGTGCTTCGCATACAGCGCCTGCGTTACCGGGTCACCACCGCCCAACATAATAATGTAAGCGCCCATCACGCCACCGGCGATATGCGCCATGCCGCCAATCATCATCGTTAATAGCTCAGATTCCGTCATTTTTTCAATGTAAGGGCGCACGGTTAGGGGCGCTTCGGTTTGCCCGATAAACACGCTGGCGCAAACGGACGTGGTTTCAGCACCCGAAACGCGCATGACTTTGGTGATGCCAATGGTCATCCAACGCACGATCAACTGCATCACGCCAAAGTGGTACAGCACGCCCATCAACGCGGCAAAGAAAATAATTGTGGGTAGCACTTGGAAGGCAAAAATAAAGCCAGATTTCGGAATGTTGACCAAGTCACCAAAGACGAAGCCAGAGCCGGCCGAGACAAATTCCAAGATTTTAACGAAGCCTCTGGCCAACACGTCGAAAATGCCGCCCATAAACGGCAGCGAAAGCACGGCCGCGATACCGAAGGCGTAACCCGCAATGCGTCCCATCATGGCATTGCCCGAGAAGTGGCGGGCGATCGCAAAAACGATGCTTGTTAATAGGGACGTTAGCGCAAATAGTTTCATAAATACCGGTAAAGCCTCTGAAATCGCACTTAATCTCAGCACCATTTGCGGCCCCAAGATTACGAAAATAGCAAATACGACTTGCAGCGTGATGCCGGTTAGCACCAGCTTCCAATCAATCGCGGAGCGGTTTTTCGAGAATGCATATGCGATGCTAATCAGCATCGCAAGGCCAAAAATTCCAAATAGGACTTGGCCAAACACCTGGGTCATACGCGCTCCGTTTACGAATATCAAAGAGCGCCAAGGGTAATGCAAGCGCCGGGCTTGGTACAGCAGAGGTTTAGCTTAGGGTGCGATTCAAAGCGATGTTTAAACTAGCTTTCCTTAGCTATTGTTCGCCGCTTTGATGCGTGGCGTATCGCGATACGACACTTGGAGCCAATAGCTAGCCTGATTATCAGCGGCGCGCCAAGGTTCACTATCTTTGTAACCAAGGTGCCGACCATGCAGCTCCAGGCCTCACACAAAATTTTGGCGCGCCCGCTGCGTTTGATTAAGCGCGTACTGCATTGGCCGCAAAGCGCGCGCGTTACGCACAATTTGCCGAATAGTTTCCTGGAGCTAAGCCCAGAGGCGCTAAAACAAGAAACTCTTGAACCCAACCCGCGCCTGCGCGCAATTGAACCCAACCCGCGCCTGCGCGCAATCGTGCAAACCAGTAGCGACCCGCGCGCATGGTTGGCGCTGCAGCAAGACAAACATCTGCTGATTGATGCGCAGCAAAATTTCATCATGCACGCCCACACTCCAGAATATGCCATTTGCCTGCGCGGCCCCATCGGCACGCCTGGGATGCGTCCAGAGCACCGCGATGCACTGCTGGCGGAGTTTCTGGTGCGCAGTGCCGCTCGCCATAAGCGCGTGGTATTTTATCAGGCGGACGAGGCCACGCTAAGCGCCGTGAACCGCGTCAGTGCCAAGCGCTTTTTTGCCTACAAACTAGGCGAAGAGGCGATCATTGATTTGAACCACTTTAGTCTGGTCGGGCCTAGTTTTGCCGGTTTGCGTCAGAGTATTCGCAAGGCCGAGCGCTCCGGTTTACATTTTGAGTTTTGCCCCAGCGCGGATACGGCTCTAATCGCGCAGTGTGCAACGGTAAGCGCGCAATGGTTGGCGCGGCGTGGCGCGTCAGAAAAGCGCTTTTCATTAGGTCGATTTCAGCCAGCCGCACTTTTGGGCTTGCCGCTGGCCTTGATTTACTCTGACACCGAGCTAGTGGCGTTTGCCAACGTGCTGCAAAGCGCGGATCGAAGTCTGCTGACGATTGATTTAATGCGCAGTATCGACAGCGCGCCCGGCGGTGCGATGGATTTGTTGTTTGCGCGCCTGCTGGAGTGGGGTAAAACCAGCGGCTATCAAGAATTTAGTTTTGGCATGGCACCGCTGAAAGATGTGTGTGCTGATGCGGTTGCGCACTCGGGTCAATGGCTGAAAATTGCCGCTGTCATCAGCGCAAAGGCCGAGCGCTTTTATAATTTTCGCGGTGTGCGCAGATACAAAGAGAAATGGCAGCCGATCTGGCGGCCGCGCTATTTGTTGGTGCCAGCGCGCTGTCACGCGTTGCCGGCGTTGATTGCGTGTGCTTTGGAAATTGCGGGTGGTGTGCGCGCAGTGGTGCGGCGTAAAGGCCGAGCTAGTTGATTTTCGCCACCCAAAACGCCGATATTCCCGCGATTCCCCACGCGCCAGCGGCTTTTGCCGCAGCCAAATCCGATGTCTCCAAACCACCGAGCGCAAATACCGGCATGGTTTGGGCGCTGAGATATTCCGCCACATGCGGCCAGCCCAATATTGGCGCGCCGGGGTGGCTAAGTGTGGGCTGCACCGGGCTTAATGTGGCGAAATCACAGTCTAGGGCGCTGGCTAGACTCAGCTCCGCCGGTGAATGGCAGCTGGCGCTGAGCCAAAGCTCAGGAGGAAGCAGGCGTTTTTTACTGCGTGCCAAGGCTTTTGAAGTCAAACTAACGCCGCCAAAACGCCAGCGTTCGCAAAGTTCTAGATCGTCTTGCAGCATGATTTCCGCGCCGTGCTGTTTAGCCAAGTCGCGGGCGAGGGCGGCAATGGCGTGTTGTGCAATCAAGGGCGACTGTTTGATGCGCAGCAACACCAGTTTATGCCCCTGGGCGAGTGAGCGTTCCAGCGCACTCAGCCAAATACGTCGCGCGCCGCCGCCGGAGCCGGGCGCGGGTGGCTCGGGCGTGATTAACAGCGTGTCAGGCAGACCCAGTTCCAGCGCAATCGGGCGGTCCGCACTTGGCATTTGCAAACGATGAATACGCGCCGGACTAACCCAGCGGTGCGCTTGGCCTTCTAAACCGATTGGGTTGCCGCGCCATTCGCTAACGCGCAATACCGTCAGCGCAAGGCTAAGCTGTTCTTTTTCATAAACATGCGTGTAGATGCCGTGTGGTTCGCTGGATACCAGCTCCAAATCTAGCTCTTCCTTCAATTCCCGTGCCAGCGCTGAAGCTGCATCTTCACCGGCTTCAATTTTGCCGCCGGGAAACTCCCAAAGCCCTTCGTGTGCCTTGCCGCGCGGGCGTTGCGCAAGCAAATATTCGCCGCGCGCATTGACGATTAGGCCGGCCGTGACCGCTAAATTTTTCATCAACTTACGTCAGAACCGCGACCGGCTTACGCTTAAGCAGCGCGGCTAGGATTGAACCACTGACGACCAACCCGGCGCCCAGCCAACCCCAAAAGCCAATGCGTTCGGGCGTCAAATGTGTGGGCATGAGCGGCGCCAGCACGCCAATCACCGTGACCGTCATCATTGGCGTAAGCGCAAGCACCGCTGACACGCGTGAAGCCTCCCAATGCACAAATGCTTCCGCAAATGCGCCGTATGCGCCGATCGTGTTGATCGCGCAATAGCCAATCGCCCACCAGTGCATCGAATCGATATGGGCAAAGTTGCTAAAGTGCGCGAACGGCAGCAGCGCCAAGGTGGCAACGAAATACATCACCAACATAATTTGCTGTGACGCCAGCCGCGCCAGCAGTTTTTTCTGGATCAGTGCGTACACGACCCAGCTAACGGCAGCGATAAAAATCAGCGTTGCGCCAAAAGCATAGCTTGCTGCCGCGACTGATTTTTCGCGCTGTTCCAGCGCAAATACGCTTAAGCCAAGCGCAATCGCCAAAAAACCCCCAATTTGGCCCCGGCTGACGCTTTCTTTGAATAAGATGATGCTGCCAATCGCCAGCATCAACGGCGCACTTTGAATCAAGAGTTGCGCATTTGCAGGCGTGGTGTATTTCAAGCCCAGCAAAAATAAGACGTAATTGCCAATCAGACCGATCGCCGCAAGCAATAACAGCTGCCAGCGCAAACGGCCTAAATCGCGAAACCCAGCCATTTGCCCGCGCGCCGCCAGCAAAAGTGCCGTAAAAACAAAGGCGCAAAAAAAGCGAAACCAAGTCAAGGTCATGGGTTCCACGACTTCAAGCGATATTTTTAGCGCGGCCGGCAGGGTTGCCCAAAATAGGCAGGTCAGCAGGGCAAGCCCCAAGCCTAGTCGCCAGCGGCCCGATGTAGCTGGAGCATTCATAAGATTCAAGTTGCTAACGCGTCAAGCTTTCTAGTGTGGCAGGGAAAACCCGATGCTGACGTGAATCAGGCGCAAATCATGCTGATACTGAGTTATTTTAGGCAACCGCTAGCAGTCACACCGAACAAGGATTAAAAATGCCAACCCTGATGATTTATGGTGCCAACGGCTACAGCGGCGAGTTGATTGCGCGGGAAGCAAAGCGGCGTGGGTTGCGCCCGGTTTTGGCTGGGCGCAATGGCAAAAGCGTGGCGGAACTGGCAACAGCATTGAAGTTTAGTCATCGGGTTTTCGCGCTCGATCAGCCTCAGGCGATTGATTTAAGCGGTATCGATGTGGTGTTGAACTGCGCCGGGCCGTTTTCACAGACGGCCGCAGCAATGATGGCGGCCTGTCTGCAAGCGCGCGTGCACTATCTGGACATTACCGGTGAAATTTCGGTGTTCGCCGCAGCACATACATTAGACGCGTCTGCACGGGCTAGCGGTGTGTTGCTTTGCCCCGGTGTGGGTTTTGATGTCGTGCCAACGGATTGTTTAGCAAAAATGTTAGCGCAAACGCTGACCGACGCAACCGAATTGCTGTTGGCCTTCGATGCGGGCGGCGGGCTCAGCCGTGGCACTGCAAAAACCAGTATCGAAGGCTTGTCCGGCGCTGGCATGGCCCGCATAGCCGGTAAACTGACAGAAGTTCCGGTGGCGTGGCGCAGCCGTTCGTTTGCTTTTGACCATAAGCGAAATCGTAGCGCCATGACGATTCCTTGGGGTGATGTCTATACCGCTTATGTCAGCACGGGTATTGCCAATATCAGCGTGTATATCGCCCTGCCTAACCGGCTGATTCGCATGGCAAAAATGACGCGCTGGCTGGCACCCATGCTGCGCTTTACACCGATTCCGTATCTGCTCAAGGCGCGCATTAACGCAGGCGCAGCCGGCCCAGATGCACACACCCGCGCCGCCAGCAAAAGCTATGTGATTGGACAGGTAGTCAATGCGCGCGGCGATACCGTCAGCGCCCGCGCGATTTTGCCGAACGGCTATGACGTGACCGTCGATGCGGCCTTGCAAATTGCGCAACGCGTACTCGATGGCACTGCTAAAGTAGGCTTTCAAACTCCTGCTACCCTGTGCGGCGCAGATTTTCTGCGCCATTTGGCTGGTGCTACGATTGAAATTGGGGCTGATGTGCGGATTTAATGTTAGGTTGACAGAGACCGCAACGTCCTTCAACCATTCGCGGCAGACTGAGATCAAACCTAAAACCCAGGAGTCGTCATGAACAACCATTTCCTCGCAGCACTGTTGGCCGGGTTTTGCGGCGGGTTGCAGCGTCTCAGCAGCGGGCTAGGCGTGCTCGCGCTGCTGCTGGGTCTGGGGTTGACGACCTACCACCCCTCGGCGCACGCCCAGGTACCGCTTAACAACATCACCCAGGTCGCCGCAGGCGGCTCCCACACCTGCGCCCTCACCACCGGCGGTGGGGTCAAGTGCTGGGGCAACAACTTCAGCGGCCAGCTCGGTGACGGCACCACCACCCAGCGCCTGACCGCGGTAGACGTCAGCGGACTGACCAGCGGGGTCAGCGCCATCGCTGCGGGCGGCTTCCACACCTGCGCCCTCACCACCGGCGGCGGGGTCAAGTGTTGGGGTTCTCATCAGAACGGCCAACTCGGCATCGGCGGCCGCAATTACGGGCTGCCCGGCGATGTGCTGACGACGAACATTAACTTGATATTCTTCAATGGGTTCGAGAGCACGCCATGAAGAAGTTAGTGACGCTGAGCTTCGCCAGATACATAGGTCTACTTCGAGCCGAAGCGACAATCAGAAAAAAGCCTAACGCTCATGGCCCATATGGACGCTGCAGGGCGGTATTTCTCAATACCCTCGCCCAATATCCACCACCCCCGCAATCGCCTCACCGCGTTCTAAGGCCTTAATTTTGCTCACAATTTGCGCAATACTTTGATCGCGAATGGTGCGGGCGGATGTATGCGGGGTGAGCGTAATTTTTGGCTGTTGCCAAAATGGATGCTCGGCGGACAAAGGCTCGCTGCGAAATACATCGAGCGTAGCACCCGCCATATGGCCTTGATCCAATAGCGCTAGCAAATCGGCGTCTACCAAATGCGCGCCGCGCGCGACATTGATGAGGTAGGCGTTTGTTTGCAGCTGCGATAAAAGCTTGAAGTTGAGAATGTTTTCAGTAGCAAGCGTCAAGGGCAATAGATTGACTAGCACACGCGTGGATTTTAGGAATTCTGGCAGTTCGCTGCCCGCAAAACAGCGCACACCAAGGATTGCCTTGGCAGTGCGGCTGTAGCCGTGTACCGGGAACTCAAACATCTGCAGCGCACTGAGTACGCGTGTTCCCAATACGCCTAAGCCCATTACCCCGACCGGAAAGTCGGCGCGCTCTAGCGGTTTACGAAATGTCCATTCCCCAGCTTTGATATCGCGTGCGTAACAATCCAACTCGCGAAAATGCCGAATCACCGCATGGCAAACGTACTCGGCCATTTGTACCGCCATGCCCGCATCGTCTAAGCGCACCAGCAATAGGTTCGGCGGTAGTTTTAAGCGCAAAAGCGCGTCAACCCCGGCACCGATATTGAATAGACAGCACAGCCCGCCGGGTTTATTGATGTGTCCAGGCGAACATTGCTCATCAATGAATTGCTGCGGCGGTGCCCACACCACGGCAAAATCTGCCTGCCGTGCGCCGGGTGCCCACACGCTGATTTCCGCTTCAGGAAATGCCTGAGCAAAACCGGTGATCCAAGGCTCGGGTTTGGTATTGCTGCAGCAAAAGGTGATTTGCATGGCTAGTGAGTCAGTAATTTAGGTCGCGTAATTCCAATTCTAAATCAAATAGCTAACTGCGTTGCCTCACTCCGCCCTCGTCGACGTACAACCAGTATGCCTTCCTCAGTACTCACTTCGGCGCCTTGTTATCGTCTTGATTTAGAAATGGAATAACTTAATACCAAACTGCGCGCAGGACTTAAACGCTATATCTGGCTTCTTCTAAATCAATTTCACGGCCGATTTTGCGCAAGATCAATTGCTTGATGCCCTCACTGCGGCCAAAACGCACGATTTCTTCGCGCTCTGCACGCAGCGCAACTAGGCGCAATTCGTGCTCGACGCGATCCGTATCGCCGTGCTGGGTGGGCTCGGTGGATTGCGCGGCCAGCGTGTCTTCGCGGGCATAGCGCGCGATGCGTTGGCGATAGTTGGCAACGATGCGTGCAGCGGCTTGCGCGTACAGCTCAAGGTCCGTCGCATCGCCCGGCACGGCTTGTTTCGCCGCGATCACCGCATGTACGGCCGCTTCACATGCAGCAGTGCGCACCCGATTTTCCGCTGCGCCGTGTGCGGGGTTGCGCGCCAACTGCAGATCCTTAAGAATGACGGGCAAGCCGACACTGGCAAGCAGTAAGGAGACTAAAATAACGCTGGTCGCCAGAAAAATAGCCAGATCGCGCCCAGGAAATGGCACGCCTTTGGATAGTGCCAGCGGCAAGGTCAGCACGCCCGCTAAAGTGATTGCACCGCGTGCACCGGCAAACGACATTGCCAATACCAGCCGCCAATAGGGTGTGGCAGGGCCGGTGAGGGACGTTGGCGCGACAAAAACAGTGCGCAAGGACAGCCAAACCCAAATAAATCGCAGGAGCGCCAGCGCCAGCACGATCACCAAAACATAAAACCCTAGCCACCAAGGATTTTCATGCCCGGCCGAGGTGACAGTTATGGGTGCTGCAGCAAAAATTTCCGGGATTTGCTCACCTAAGAGCACGAAAATGCCGCCGTTCGCAGCGAACTGCACCATATCCCACACTGCCGTTCTACGAATGCGGGTAATCGCATGCCAATGGCTGTGCGGCGCAAACCCCATGGTAATACCGGCTGCCACAGCGGCCAAAATTCCGGAGCAGTGAAAATGCTCGGCGATTAAATACACGCCCGACGGGATCAGTAAGCTGAGCAGGATTTGCGCGCCGCCATCATCACCTAGCAATACCGAAGTGCTGGACCAGGGCCGAGTGACTAACCAAGTCACAGTCACACCGATCGCTAAGCCACCGACTGCAAGCCAGATAAAACTTAAGCCCGCGCTGAGCGGAGAAAATGCGCCGGTCAGAGTTGCAGCAACAGCAAAGCGCATGCAGACCAGACCTGAGGCGTCGTTAAAAAGCGCCTCGCCCTCCAAAATGTGGCGCATGCGCGTCGGCATTGGCGTGCGGGCTGCAATTTGCGATACCGCAATAGGATCGGTGGGAGAAATCACCGCCGCCAGCGCAAACGCCACGGGCAGCGGCAGTGTGGGAATTAGCCAATGAATTAAAAATCCTACGCCCAATACGGTAAAAATGACCAGCCCAAAGGCGAGCTTTAGGATGGTAGCGGCGTCGCGCAGCAGCTCGTCTTTAGGAATACGCCAGCCATCTAAAAACAGCAGCGGTGGCAATAACAGCAAGAAAAAGACTTCTGGATCGAGTGAGACCGTGGCCAAACCTGAATAATAGATGGCTACACCCAAACCAATTTGTACAAATGGTGTGGGTAGGTAGGTGAATCGCGCAATGGCGCGGCTGGTGACGACTGCCAGCAGCATCACCAGCACGATCTTGGTTATTTCCATGGGTTTATTTCATGGACACTTGCATCGGCTTATTTCCACGCTCGGCAAAACATTCCAAGCGAGAATTACGCGCCGACTCTAATGCTTACACAGGCAATCGCTGCAGCGGCAGGCGCGGATTAAAATCCGTCCATACGCCCAAGCTTAATGTGCCTTCGCGCAGCTCAATGTCATGGGCGCCGTGCGAATGCAAAATTCGCTTAGCCGTATCTTGCTGCACTTCATCATCGGCAACCACAGCCACTACAATGCCAGATTGCCGATACGGCGCGTTTTGTATCGCTACATTTGAGCTTTCCGTCGCTTTGCCATCAAGGCTGCCTAACACACCATATAGTGAACCGCCATAAGCGCCCACGCCGAGCGCAGCAGCGGCCACTATCGGCCCCAAAACCGGCAGCGCGGCAATGGCGATCGCGACGCCAACCGCGCCCCCAACAGCAGCACCGGAAAGCGCGCCGTCTGCAGCTTCAGGTGCTGCCGCTGCCGCATCATCCAGCGCTGCAACCGTGCCTTCGCTGGTGTGGGTATCGGCATCACGCCCCGGTACAGTGACGGAAAAACAGCTGGTCTGTGCTTCAGTAAAGCCTGTGTTTAATAAGTCTGACAGGGCGCGTTTAGCCGCGTTCAAATCTTGAAAATTACCGTTGATGATGATGCTCATAGTCTTTTCCTTCGTTACATCAGTCGCCATGTTGGCGATACTATGACGCGCTGATCTGTGCGCTGTCGCGCTTAGGCGGAGCGCTGCGTTGCCTGCTGGGTCGTCATCCCCGAATGTTTTTATCGGGGATCCAGCACTTCACCTTGGAACCCGCTCGATTCCCGCCAAAATCATGCGGGAATGACAAATTAAGCACTAATCCGCAGCATCCAAACTAGCGATCACCGCCCAACAATGTCCCCAAGCCGCCCAAAACCGAACCTTCACCGACCCCGGCGCGGCCGGTTTGCGGCGCGGCTGCAAAGATGCGGCCGGCTAAGCGACTAAACGGCAAGGATTGAATCCAGACGTGGCCGGGGCCGGTCATTTTCGCGAAAAACACGCCTTCGCCGCCGAAAATCATGCTCTTGATGCCGCCGACTTGTTCGATATCAAAGCTCACGTTTTGCGTCATTGCCGCCACACAGCCGGTATCGACGTGCAGCACTTCCCCGGCTTGCAGTTCTTTTTCGATCAAGGTGCCGCCGCAGTGCACAAACACCATGCCATCGCCTTCCAGCTTTTGCATAATGAAACCTTCGCCACCAAAGAGTGCGGTCATCACTTTCTTTTGAAAATGGATGCCAATTGATACCCCGCGTGCAGCGCACAAAAATGCGTCTTTCTGGCAAATCAGCTTGTTGCCATATTTGGTTAGACTGAGCGGCAAAACAGTGCCGGGGTACGGGGCGGCAAAGGCGACTCTGGTTTTGCCGGATGCGCCAGCATGCGTAAATACGGTGGTGAATAAGCTTTCACCGGTCAGCAGACGTTTGCCAGCGCCTAATAGTTTACCCATAAAGCCGCCACCCGCTTGGGCTTGCGTGCCGTCACCAAACACCGATTCCATTTTGATCATGGCATCTTTGTACATCATCGAACCGGCTTCAGCGACGCAGGATTCACCTGGGTCTAGCTCAATTTCGACAAACTGCACGTCTTCGCCAAAAACTTTGTAATCCACCACATCAGCGCGCTGCATGCCGCCGCCTGCTGCGGGTGCGGCGGAGGGTGCGGGTGCCGCTTGAAATAGCTCCGCGACTTGCCCAACGGGCAGCCAGTTTTGAAAGCCTTGGCGCCAGCAGAACGCGGTTGGATTCGCGCGCGCTTGATTCGCGGCAACGGCTTGATCATAAGGGCCCACTTGCTGGCCGTTAATACTTAGAAACCACTGGTGCATATATTTTCCTGTAAAAGGTCAATTAAGGTTGCCAAGCTGAGCTTTTAATTAATCAAGTCTCACCCAGCGCCACTTTCAAAAATTCAGGCATCGCAAGCCCTGCGCGGTGGATGTCCAGGTTGTAGTACTTAGTTTCAAATTTCTTGGTCGCCGCACCGCGTTCGCGGAAATTGATTAGATCAATGCCTTTGCGCGCCATCGTCGCACTCCACCAGCCGGTCGGGTAGCAGGGCTGTGGAAAACACAGTGTGCGCAGGTGGCTAAAGCCCGAACCCTTCATTTGAGTGCGCATTTTTTGCAAAATATCTATATGAATCAGGGGCGATTCGCTTTGCTGTACCAAAATACCGCCAGCGCGCAAAGATTTCAGCACCGACACGTAAAACGATTGATTAAACAGGCCTTCCGCCGGGCCAATCGGATCGGTCGAATCCACGATCACTAAATCCACACTGTCTGGCTCCATTTCCGCCATCAGCTTGATGCCATCGTCAAACATGATTTTTGCGCGTGGGTCGCTATTGTTGGCGCATAACTCAGGGAAATAGCGCTCTGACAAGCGCGTCACGCGCTCATCAATATCGCACTGCACCACGCTTTCGACTTCTTCGTGTTTAAGCACTTCACGCAGCGTGCCGCAATCGCCACCGCCAATAATCACCACGCGTTTTGCGCGCGGGTGGGTAAAAAGAGCCGGGTGGCTCATCATCTCGTGGTAAAGGAAGTTGTCGCGTGTCGTCAACATCGCGCAGCCATCCAACACCATTAAATTGCCCCAATCGGTGGTTTCATAGATATCAATTGTTTGAAACGGCGTTTTTTCCGAATGCAGCAATTTTTTGACCTTAAAACCGATGGCCGAATTGGCAGATTCATGGGCTTCTACGAACCAGTCTTGATCTAGCTTGTGCATTAT
Source organism: Rhodanobacteraceae bacterium (assembly GCA_043754435.1). Taxonomy (GTDB): domain Bacteria; phylum Pseudomonadota; class Gammaproteobacteria; order Xanthomonadales; family SZUA-5; genus JANNYA01. The sequence goes on along the minus strand of JAYUUS010000313.1, from coordinate 1,993 downwards.
TTGCCCTATTGGGTTAAGTCTCAAAGTACAGAGTGTAAGCGAAGCTTCACGCCACAACCACCCGATTTCGCCCCGTATCTTTTGCCCGATACAGCGCAGCATCGGCTTGCTGAAACAGAACGCGTTCATCTACGTTCGCGCCCTGTAAGCAGCATGCGCCGATACTGACTGTAACGTTACGCTTCGCCCAGCTCGATTGCTCGATCGCTAAGCGAATGCGCTCGGCTACCTTAGCGGTCAGCTCAGGCTCGGCAAAACATAGTACACAAAACTCCTCACCGCCGAAGCGCGCGGCCAGATCGTCGCCCCGTGTTGATCGAGCGATCTCAGTCGCCACTTGACGCAAGGCAATATCGCCTTCAATGTGGCCAAAAGTGTCATTAAAGCTTTTAAAGAAATCGACGTCGATAATCAGCAAACTGACCCATTCATTGCGCGCGCGGGCGTTCATGGTGGCGGTGCGCAGGGTTTCATTCAACGCCATGCGATTGGCTAAGCCGGTCAACACATCCACGCGATTGGATTTGCGTAAGTCTTTTACCAGTGTTTCCAGCTGATTTTGGTGCATTTCAACTTCCAGCTCGACGGCACGTTGCGCACTGTGGTCCCGCAGCATCCCGATAAAGTGCACCGAGTCATCCTTGCCGACATCGCGGTCAAATGCAGTAATCAACCAGCGGCCCGAGGTGCGCAGGCGAAAAACATGGCGGTCTGGCTTGCCTAAATTCGTTGCCCGCCCGATGGCATAGAGAAATTCAGCCCGATCATCTGCGTGGAGGTAATCAAGCACGGTATCAAAATCAGCGCGAACCTCGGCCCTCGCCCAGCCAATCAATTGCGCGACGGTGGCATCGCCGCGAAATTCACCGCGTGCCACATCAAGCGACCAAACCCCGCCATTGGTGGCTTGAATCGCCTGCACGAGACGCAAGCGATCCCGTTCGGAGCTGAAAGCATCACGCGCTAAACCCAACAAACAGGCGATCTGCGCCGCAATCGTTTGCAGGGCAACGCGGCGGCCATTGGACAGCGTGGGCGTGCTTTCGAATACAAAAAATAAGCAGCCGATCTCAGTAGCGTCAATTAAAACCGGCTGAGCAACGCAGTTTTCAGGGAGGCGTGATTGCGCGCCAGGATTGTCTAGCCCAAAATTATTTAGCGTTGCGCGCACCGCAGGTGTAATCGCTTTGCCCGTCACTAGACTACACATGCCATCGAAAATCAAAAGCTCGACGCTGACGGCATTGCTTAACACACGGCCCAGCTCTACGACGGCGCTTAACGTCGACTTGACTGGCCCGGGAAGGTTGCCAAAAACATCCTTAAACCCGATGTTCTCTAATGCTCGCATTTGAGTCCTGGTTGGGATCGCGACCTAAGTCTAGCCATTACCCGCTGGGCAAAATGCGATAGCCAACAGGCTAGCGTGACGAGCGTCTAATTTTTACGATCTAAAAAACGCGGTTTTATACGCGCTATATATGTCCCTTGGTTTTAGTCTTTATTTAGCCCAAGTATCGCGCAAATTGACCACTCGATTGAATACGGGTGCCGCGTTTTGATGCGCATAGCGGTCGGCCGTAAAATAGCCTAGCCGTTCAAATTGAAACGTTTGTTCTGCCAGCGCGCTACCCAAACTAGACTCAAGCACCGCATGCGTCAAAATTTCCTCAGACGCCGGGTTGATATTGTCGCGGTAGTCAATCTCTAGGCCGTCCGTGTTGCGATCCGGGTCGCTGGAACGAAATAGCCGATCATAGAGCCGAACTTCGGCGGCTATATTTTGCCGTGCGCTCACCCAGTGAATCGTGCCTTTCACTTTGCGCTCGGCACCCGGCATACCGTGGCGGCTGGCTAAATCCAGGCTTGCGTTGATCGCAACGACCTTGCCCGCGGCATCCTTTTCTAGGCTTTCACATTTGACAATGCCGACGCCGCGTAAACGCACTTCGCCGCCCAGGACTAAGCGATGAAAGCCCTTGCTCGGCACTTC
>JAYUUS010000312.1:0-2383 GCA_043754435.1 Rhodanobacteraceae bacterium | reverse complement strand
GAGTGACATAGCGAGTGACATTCGTTACGCACTCCGCTATCCTTTTTCAGCTTTACTTCGCAACGCTTCCCCAAGCTGTGAATTGGTTTAAGGATTGGCCCGACTGCAATCGGGCTGATTCCCTTTTCTGGTTGGCATCTAGTCATTCGCCACCCCGCGCTTCGATTCAAGTTCAATGACTAACGCTTGAATTTGTTCATCCGATAGCCCGGCAGCTCTGGCGCGATTGATCGCTTCAACTTCGGAGCGAATCCAGCCTACGCAGCGGCCCCCTAGTGAAATTGATGTAGGGAATTGCCCTTGTGCTTGTCTTGCATAAAGCGTGCTCCGCTTCATGCCGCTATCTGCGCATACGGTTTTAATACGGTCGATTTTTATTGGCATAATGTTTTCTTTGTGTGTGGTGGTGAGAGTTAATTTGTTTACGCCATAACGAGTTTTTAGGTCTTTTTTCATCGTCCCGGCACGTCAAGAATAGCCGAATAAGTTCGATGTCAACGCTGCTAAATCTGAATTTGGACTCAGATAATTCTGAGCGCGCCACTTTCAGATATAGGCAGAAGCTAACGGTCTAATGAAGTTAGCTGCCTAATAATCCTTATGATTCAAAGAGTTGCGAAGAACTTTTTACGCAACCGTTTGCGCGCACTACGCCCAATGGGCGTATTCCACATTAAGCCAAGCTGTTATTGGTCGTTCATGCTTTGTTTAACTAAATTTATCGAAAGGTATCTAACAAGCTGATTGCGCAGCTTTTGACTAAGCCGCCCGCCCAAACTTACCCGCAATCACATTGCCGCCGGTGCGCAAGGTGTCGAGATAATCGGCCCAAACTTGCATCATCTTGATGCGCTCGGCCCAATGCTGCGAGCGGTCATAGGCGGCCCGTACTTTGTTGGCTTCGCGGTGCGCTAGTTGGCGTTCGATTACATCAGGCGCAAACAGGTTCATCTCATTTAGGCGCGTGCTTGCCATCGCCCTAAAGCCGTGTGCGGTCATCTCGGTGGCGGTAAACCCTAGGCGTCGCAGTGCGGCATTCAAGGTGTTTTCGCTGATCGCGCGCTCGTACACACGCACGCCAGGAAAGAGCAAAGCGCCGCTGCCTGTGACTGGCTTTAGCTCTGACAAGATCGCCAGCGCTTGGCGGCTTAGTGGTACGTCATGCGGTGCGCGCATTTTCATGCGCTTGGCATCAATGCGCCATAAAGCTGCGTCAAAGTCGAACTCTGACCATTGCGCATTGCGGAGTTCGCCCGGGCGCACGAACACCAGCGGTGCCAGCCTGAGCGCTATCTGGGTAACGAAGTGCCCTTCAAAGCCATCAATTGCACGCAGTAGCGCCCCAATCTTTGCCGGTTCAGTAATTGCCGCCCGGTTGGTCGTGATCGCCGCCGTAAGTGCGCCGCGCAAGTCTGCCGCCGGGTTGCGCGTGATGTAACCGCAGGCGATGGCATAGCGAAAAATCATGCTGAAGTATTGCGAAAGCCGGTGCGCCGTCACCAACACGCCGCGTGCCTCCAAGGTGCGCAAGATCGCCAGCATATCGGGCGCTTCCAAACTTTCCACGGCACGCGCGCCAATGGCCGGGTATGCGAACGAATCCAGCATCCAGCGGGTTTTCTTCATCGTGGCATTCGTGAGCTTGGCCTCTTGTTTGCTCAGCCAATCCAACGCCACCGCCTGAAAGGTGCGTTCGGTGCGGGTGACTTCGATCACTTCAGCGGCGATCACGGCGGCCTTTGCCTCTTTGCGGATGGCGCTCGGATCAATGCCGCTTGCCAGCGATGCGCGCGCGGTTTCAGCTGCCCTGCGAGCGTCGGCTAGGCTTAGCTCTGGATATACGCCAAGGGCTAGCAGTTTTTGCAGGCTGCCAAAGCGATACGCCATGCGCCAGTAACAAGCACCGTTTGGTTTAATCAATAAATAAAGCCCTTGGCCGTCTGCCAATTTAAAAGGCTTCGCGCCGGGCTTGGCTTTGGCCTTGATCGTGACCGGCGTCAATTTCTGAGTGACTTTCGCCATTGTTGTACCGACTCATCAATCAAATTGACGGAACCAGACGGTATGCAGCTCAAATAGTCGTTAAATTATCCGCGTAACAATGGGCTTTTAAATGATTACTTGAGCTGCATACCGGCTATGGCGTTCAATTCGTTTGATGAAATGGTGCCCCGAGCAGGAATCGAACCTGCGGCCTTCCCCTTAGGAGGGGGACGCTCTATCCACTGGGCTACCGGGGCCAGCTCTATAGTGTACGAGAAAGCAGTTCTCAATGGCTTCTACCCCCCCCCACGATTTTTGCTTACTTGAAGCGGAATTCCGCAGTGATGGAGATCGCGGGAAAATCGACGGCAAGCGTCTGACTGGTTGTAGTCGCGGAGGC
>JAYUUS010000311.1:0-7047 GCA_043754435.1 Rhodanobacteraceae bacterium | reverse complement strand
GCGAAGAAGAAATTCAGCTGTTGGTTGCGGAAAGCAATGAGGCAGGCGTTATTGACGATGTTGAACGCAGCATGGTCAATCGTGTACTCACTTTGGGCGATCGCACGGTGGCTAGCCTAATGACGCCTAGGCCGCGCATTCAGTGGCTAGACGCTGCTGCATCCCTTGAGGAAAACCTAAGCGTGCTGCGCGATACGCCGCATTCGCGCTACCCGGTGATGCGCGGCAACGATCAAGAAGTGCTGGGCGTATTAGAAACAAAATGGCTGCTGACACACGTTGGGCGCGAATTAAACCTTGCTAGTGAGATTGATTTATTTAAACACATGAATAAACCGGTGTTCGTGCCAGAGAATATGTCCGCACCGAATCTGATTGATCAACTGCGCGATGAAGAGGTGTTTATGGCGTTTGTCGTTGATGAATACGGCGACTTGCTTGGCATTGTTATGCTGGATGATATTTTGCACGCGGTGTTGGGCAGCTCTAGCCAACCTAGCCCCAGTGCACAGTCACAAATTACTGAGCGCAGTGATGGCTCGTACTTGGTGGATGGTTCGCTCAGCGTGGAAGATTTATGCGAGCTTTTAGAAGAAACTGAGCTGCCGCTTGAAGATGAGCAGGATTTTAATACCCTGGCCGGCATGTTAATGGCGCATTTTGGCCGCATTCCTGCACCCGCAGACGTATTCGAGTGGCGTCGGTGGCGCTTTGAAGTTTTAGATCTGGACGGCGCGCGCATCGACAAGGTGCTGATCACAGATCTATTGTCGATCAATACCGCCGATAAACTGAGTCAAGATAGCTTGGAGGCGGAAAAATCCGGCACCCGTTCAACCAATGACCCTTACTCCGCACCATGACTGACCAACACCCGCACGGGCCGGGCATGACCGAGCTGCTGCAAGAGTTGCTGGAGCATGTACCCGAGCCTGAGCTAGGCGCGGCAGAGCCGCGAATTGCCTTAGAGGAGCTGTTGCAGCGCTTCCAAAGGCGCGCGTTTGGGGTGTTTCTTTTAATTGTGGTGCTGCCGTCTTTTATTCCGGTTGCGCTGGGGGTGGGCGCGGTTAGCGGTGCACTCAGTGTATTGTGCGGTGTGCAAATGATGTGGGGCTTAGAGCGGCCTTGGCTACCGAAATTTGCCCGTGACTTTGGTTTGCCGCGTCGGCGCTTAGCGGGTTTCGCGCGCAAAACGGAAACTTGGTTTCGCTGGCTCGAAAAAATTATTAAGCCTAGGCAAGAACGCTTCACTGGCCGCAGCGCCGATATTTTCACTGGCTTTATTATTGTACTAATGGGTATTGCGCTATCGCTGCCAGTACCGCTCACCAACTTTTTTTTCGCCATTCCACTGGCAGTGCTGGCGTTTGCCATGATCGAGCGCGACGGCGTCATGATTGCGATTTCCTGGGTTGCAAGCATCGCCGTGATGGCTAGCTTTTATTTTGTCGGTGGTGCTTTTTTCCACTGGGTGATGCTGTTGTTTAATTAACATTGACATCAGCGCTCTAATTGATAGTCGGAATAAACTCAATTCTATGAAGCTTTAACTCATGCAAATTCTTCAATCTGCGCGCCCAACGATTGGCTATCGGGCTTATCCGCAGGCCGTATTTATGGTGCTTCCGGAAAATTTTTCGCTGAGTGCCGAATCCGCCACTGATAACGTTTATATGGCAGCCAGCGCGGTAAGTCCTGAACTGGCGTTACGCCAATCCTTAAACCTTGCAGGCGCACTCAAAGCTGCCGGAATTCCAGTCGTGCTGTTTCCAGGCGATAAAGCAACGCCAGATGCTGTGTTTCCAAACAACGCATTTTCCAGCGCAGAAGCACAAAACCCTGAAGCCAAAAATGCCGATGCCAATCCTGCACGCGGCCGCTATTTCACCGGCGTTATGCGCCACCCCAGCCGCCAGCGTGAGACCGAACGGCCCGATTTACACCATTTTTTCCGCCATATTTTAGACTACGAATATGCTGATTTCAGTGCAGCACTTGCACCCAGTGAAACCGCTGAACTGACCGGTAGTTTGGTGATTGATCGCGCCCGCAATATCGGTTTTTGTGGATTGAGCCAACGCTGTAGCGAAGCCGGTGCGCGCGCCATGCATGCGGCGTTTGGGCTCAATAAAACCTATTTGTTCGAGCTGAGCGCGGGCGAATATCACACCAATGTCGTGCTGAGCGCGCTCGGCGGCAAGGGCATTGTGCTGGCGCCCGCAGGCTTTGCCGACCCCAGCGATGCCGATATGATTGCAGCACTCTATCCACATCAATGCGTGTATTTAAGCATTGAGGAAAAGAATAATTTCGCCGCCAACTGCATCGCACTGCGTACAGATCAGCTGTGGATGAGCGCGCGCGCTGAGCAAAGCTTACAAACCGCCACGAAACAGCGCATTGAAGGCCTAGGCTTTAGCATTCACTCGACGGACTTGTCCGAGCTGGAAAAAGCGGGCGGCAGTTTGCGCTGCATGATCGGTGAGATTTATTGAGTTTTTGTATAGTGGCTTCCTCCAACTACAAGTTTTTAGGCACATACCATGATCTTTAAACCCAGCTTAGCGTTTGCCCTAGCGATTTGCGCACTGTGCGAATTTGCCCACGCAGGCAATGCGGTATTGAATGCGAGCGCCTGTACTTTGAGCATTGACGGCAAGACATTCCCGCTGCATGGAAAATATCAGGTCGTCGAATCATTTCCAGATTTTAAAGTGGCGGTTGTGACCAGTTTTAGCGACTTGAAGGTGCAAAAAGTCAGCAGCTTTCCAAGCGAGTGCGGCAAGTGGCAGGAAGTCAGCAGCTTTCCAGATTTTAAAATTCAATTTGTCAGTTCATTCCCGGATTTGGAAATTGCATTTGTGGATAGCTTTCCGGGCATGCAGTAGCTATTTGTGGCGCTATTCCATCGTCATCCCGAGCGTTTTTGTCAAAAATCCAGCATAGCGACCCCAAAAATTAGGGTTATAGCTACTGTTTTTAGATCTAGTGCAAGTATCAAAAATGCGAACTAGAGCGCAAAAATTAGAATATGTACAGAGCGTCACACTGCTGGGCAATTCAGTCCTTCCGCCTGGCAGCATAATCGAGGCTTAAAATCTTGCACAGGGGTGTTGTAAGTGTCTGACCAAGCGGTGCTGCTTGTCACCAATATATTGCTCGGCTTGGTGTTGAATCTGGCGCTGCTTTTCGTTGCGCGGGAATATCCGGCAACATTGCGGAGGTCGCAAAGGGTGTGGGCGGGCGCTGGGCTTTGTATGGTGTTGGCATGGCTTTTGCTCGGGCTACGCGCGATGGGTGCTAATGTAGTTTCAGTGATTGCCGCCAACGCGGTTCTGGGATTGGGTTTAGCCGAATATTCGCGGGCGCTACAGCAATTTTCCGGCCGACAGGCCAAGCTGTCACGAATTTTTGCGTCGTCATTGATATTCGCGGTTGTTACGGCACTGCTGTATTACTTTGACATCAATCGTGATCTGCGCGCAGCGGTCATAAATGTGATGGTAGTCGCGATGCTTTGCTATGTTTTTGTTGAGGCGCGCCACACGTTAGAGTTTTCGCCGATGGCGACCAAGTTGACCATGATCGCGGTGGCGGCTTTTGCTTTCATCCTATTGGTTCGCTCAAGTTATCTAGTCGCCAATATGGCCTCTGTGCCAGTGCTGGTGCAACAGCATACTGTGGCGCAGCAATTGATCTCAGCGGGCTTAACTGCCTGTTTTGCGCTGCTGACGTTTGCGTTTTCGATTATGTGTAAGGAGCGACTAACCAACGAATTGCATCGCCTAGTTCGCTACGATAGCTTAACTGGAGCTTTGAACCGAGCCCCTTGGCGCACTGAATTTAACCGCCAGTTTGAACGTGGGCGTGAGTTTTCAATTTTGCTGTTTGATATTGACCATTTTAAATCCGTGAACGATGCCTATGGTCACAGTGCAGGCGATGCGGTGTTGCAATCTATAGTTGCCTGCGCGCGCGTTTTGTTCGGCGAACGCGTGGGGCGTCTAGGTGGCGAGGAGTTTGCCGTGATCGTGCCCTTGATGAGTGAATCGCGGGCTTTGGAATTAGGCGAGCGTTTTCGCAGCGCGGTGTCAGATTTGAAAATCATCTACGGCAGCGAAACTTTAACCACCACAATTAGCCTAGGCGTTGCCGACGCAACCGGCTTTGCGAATACAAAAGACTTGCTCAAAGCCGCTGACGACGCAATGTACGCGGCAAAACGTCAGGGCCGCAATGTTTCGGTTGTAGCGTCGAGTTTATTTAGCACGTCCTTTTGAAGAAACTTCGTTTCCGCTTCGCAATTCATCCCGCTGCGCGGGATTGCTACGCTAATGTGAGCGCGTTTGTGCTTCCGCCTGTGCTTTAAGCGACTCGTTCATTGCCTTGAATCCCAATTCCGTGGGTTGGGTATTTAAGAACGGAATAACTAGCCCGCTCATGGCTTCGTTTTGCTGAAACAAAGTGCGATTGGGTCCAAGCGACTCAATCACGAACTCATGTTTGCCGCGAAAAAGGCCGGGAATTTTGAGGCTACCGCGCCAAATAAGGTGCGTATCACTGACGAGCAAGACCCGCGTGTCACCGGAAATCTGCTCTCCTCCGACCGGCTTGACTGTGACTTTAACGGTATTTCCCGTCTGCACTTTCCCATCAATTTTAATGATAAAGGGATTCCAAGACGGATAACGGTCAAAATCATACAGCACCGCCTTGACCGTTTCGGCGGGTGCGTTAATTTCAATTTTGGAATGCACCGATGTGCAGGCCGTAAGAGCCGCGCACAGCAGGGATAAAACCGGGAGGAGTCGAGTTGTTTTCATGGGCGTAATTTGGCGCTTGCGCTTAGCTTATTGTCAAGATGCTCATGTTCAAAGCAGGCTTGTCGCGGCAAATTATTTTCCAGCTTGCGCTGACATCCCTAGCTGCCTAATATCTTCATTTGCATCGTGAACAAGCTCTGCAAGTATGTTGCTATCCAGGCAATCCACCGTTGCCATTTGCTGAACAATGCTCAATCGGCATATTGAACATCTATTTAATTGGTAGGCAGATCTCAAAATCTGGGGTGCCCTGATACTTTGTTGTAGTCGTTTTGATGAAAGAATATTATCGATAATATGATGAATTTCATTTGGGTTAAGGTCGGCTAATGCTTGCCTAAAGCGCTCAAAGTTATTTTCGCGAAAAAAATGGCAATTAACTTTTAGCCAAAGAATTTTTGCATCGTCAGCTTTCAATGATTCAACAAGATCAACTACAGTTTCATTATCATAGAGAATCATTGTGTTTATCAGGGCTTCTCGATATTGCTGATCCCTCGTTCGCCGAAACTCAGCAGCTAGAATCGAAAAATCAATGGTCATTCGTCTCTTAGAAAAACCCATGATAATTTTCTTTTTAATGGCAAGATTTTTTTCCAATAGAAAGAATGCGCAAATTTGGTCAATTTCTTCTGCGGATGATTTATTTAACCATCGTCGCAAGCAGGATGGATCTTCTGACTTTATTTTTGCGTAAATTTCGTCTGCACACTCCCGATTCTCCGGAATTTCTGCAGAGCGCGCTACAGAAACGAAAGACAGATAGCGTTCAATATTTTCGTTGTTTTTGCCATGCAGCAGCTCAATAATTTGCTCCTCCGATAATCCAACCTGAAGCTCACAATCAGAAAAATATGGGTAGTTAATAAACCATTCAAAATTTATTTCATCTATTTTTCTACCAAAAGCCTCAGCTAAATAAATTATCCCTTCTATACCATCAATTTCTATGATTTCTTTAACGCCAGGCATGAATGGCGTAATGCTTTCTCCAGAATAGGATTCAAATCTTTCATAGATTTTGCTTTTATTAAATAAGCCCTCGTTGACGAGCATGACAACAAAACCGAAAACTTGATATTGGCTACTGTCGTCACCTGTCATTTGATCGAAATATGAAATGAGCGAATTGTATATTCGCTGCCTTTCTGGATAAAACTGTAAAATCCTGTAGATATATTCGTGCCGGGAGCCTTCGCACTGCGGGTCATATGAATTATTGTTGATCAAGTTGTCAAATAGGATCGAATCGACTTGAGTGGAAGGCGTAATCAGTCCATTTTTCATATAAATAATGGCGAGACCAGTGCCTTTTTGAATCTCATTTTCAAATGAAGAAAGCATTTTTCCTTTTTTTCATATCTGTACTCCGGAAGGCGGCGAACCAAGAAGCGTGTCGCTCCAGATTACCTCTCAGCATGCCGCTGCGCCAACACTTCCAATACATCCGCCAAACCCAAGCCGCGCGCGCGCAGTAGCACCAAAAGGTGAAACACCAAATCGGCGGCCTCCCCGGTGAGCGCCGCGTCGTCTTGCGCTACGGCGGCAAGTGCGGTTTCAACGCCTTCTTCGCCGACTTTTTGGGCAATGCGGCGCAGCTCACCTTTAAAAAGTTTGGTGGTGTAGCTGCCCTCGGGTAAATCGCGTTTGCGGGTGTCGATCAGCGCGTCTAAGTCGCTCAAAAAGCTTAGTTTCGGCCCGACTGCACACCCAGCATCAAGTGATGCTGCATCATCAAGTGTGTTGACGCCATCAAAGCAGGTGCAGGTGCCGTTGTGGCAGGTGGGGCCTAATGCGTGCGCGAAAAAAAGCACGGTATCCAGGTCACAATCTAAATAGGCGTCGACCAATTTCAGCGTGTGCCCGCTGGTTTCGCCCTTGGTCCACAGCCGCTTTTTGCTGCGCGAAAAAAACGTCACGTTGCCGGTTTCTAGGGTCTGCTGCAATGCCACTTGATTGACATAGCCCAGCATCAGCACGCGCGCGCTGCTGGCGCACTGCACAATTGCGGGAATGAGGCCGTCAGATTTCTGCCAATCAATGGCTTCAATTTGTACGCTTGTTAACATCGAATTTTTATTCCTGACGCCTGCAAAGAGTGTTTCAGCGCTGGAATCGCAATCGCGCCGGAATGAAATACGCTGGCGGCTAGGGCACCATCCACGTCCGCCTGCAAAAAGACGTCGCTAAAATGCGCGATCGTGCCCGCACCACCGGAAGCGAC
>JAYUUS010000310.1:0-7074 GCA_043754435.1 Rhodanobacteraceae bacterium | reverse complement strand
AGCTTTTGCAAAGTGCTGCCGTGGTACTGCATGACCCAGAATTCGAGCGCTTTGACGCCTCGTGCGTTTCTTGGGTCGGCACCCGCGTTGAGTCAAACCTGCGCTTGCCCTTGATTGGCGCACTTTATCCGGGGGTTTGGCTCAATACCGCACACTCCAGCAAAGGCTTTATCACCGCGTTTTTTGCCGCCGAAATCATTAGCGCCGCCCTAACTGGACGCAGCCCTGCAATTCCTCAGCGGCTGATTTATGCGGTCGCTTTAGCGGGGCGGGCGCATAAGGTTGAGGCGAAAGCTTGAGTCCAGTGTATCTGCTGCTTTTGAACAGGTAAGTGCCTATACTTAAAGTTATGTCAAACGCAGAACAGCTCAAAGCCCTATTGAAATCGCACCGCGAAGGTGACGAGCTGCATTTCTATTCCGTTGCGTTGCAAATGGCGGCTATGGAGGCGCGAAAGGGAAATGGACGCGCTGCGGAAGAGTTGAAGCAAATGATTGACGCCGCCAAGGCAAAGCCAGCGGCGGTCCTAAAAACCGTGGCTTTGCATCAGCCACGAGGGGATTTGGGTGCGTTGCTAGTTGCATCCTATCCTGCCTCCAGACTTTCGGATTTGGTGGCGGATACTCGCCTTCGCATTCAGTTGGACCGCGTTATTCGTGAACAACGCAACGCTTCTAAGCTATCCGCACACGGCCTATCGGCGCGACGTAAACTGTTGTTCGTAGGGCCGCCAGGAACTGGGAAAACCCTTACTGCTGCGGCCTTAGCGGGCGAGTTGGCATTGCCGTTATTTGTGGTGCGCTTAGACGCGCTCATTACAAAATTTATGGGGGAATCCGCGGCGCGACTGCGACAGGTTTTTGAAGCCATTGCCAGCACTCGGGGCGTGTATTTCTTTGACGAATTCGATGCCATTGGCTCACAACGATCTAACTCGAACGATGTGGGCGAAGCTAGACGGATCTTAAATAGTTATCTGTTGATGTTGGAGCAAGACCAGTCACAAAGCCTAATTCTGGCGGCTACCAATCACCCATCAATTCTAGATGGTGCGTTGCTTCGGCGCTTCGATGACGTTTTGCAGTATCGCTTGCCAGATGCAGAACAGATTGAAGTGCTCCTTCAGAATCGTTTGGCAGGTCATTTGACAGGCCGTATTGGGTGGAAGGAGCTTGCGAAAAAAGCAACTGGATTGAGTTACGCCGAGATCGCCAAGGCAACGGAAGACGCCCTGAAAGAGGCGCTAATCCACGGTGAATTTGCCGTCACAACCAAACAAGTGACAGCCATGCTGGATGAGCGAAGCGCAATGCGCGATGCATGGCGTCAGGTCAATGAAGCGGTATGACGCTACCTCGCAATCCTCGCTCGCATTTCTTGCTGCCGGATCACATCACCAAAACTGAGCCCTTTCGAGGGGACGGGCGAGGGAGCAAAAAAACTATTCCACCTCAGCCGCGAGAAGCGCATGGTGCGCATTTGCGGGCAAATTTCGCAACTCTGAAAACGATTTTAGAAGAGGCAAATGAAGAGCAAAAGAACGCCGGATGGGCCAATGGGTTAGGGCTCTCTATCAAGTTCACCAGTTTTCCAGATGTTGAATTTGCACTTGAAAAATTGGATTTAAAAAGTCATGGAATCGAATTGCTTAGCGTTCGAAGCTTCGCAAACATATCTTTGGGGCGCGAAAGCAAACAAGTGGTGGTTGCGACAATCTGGCTACCGTATGGGAAGCTGGATGTGTTTGAGAAGAAAATTAAAGCGTATCTCGATTACAAGAAGGATAAAAACGGCGATCCCATTGATAATCAAAAACTTGTAGACGCAATTCAAGATGTTCGAGCGGCCGTGATCGAAGACGTTTGGACCGATGACGCACCAGTGCCGCCTCAACATCAAGAAGTGCGCTTTGAGGCTTGGATCAGCAAGCCGGTCGATGAAGCAAAGCCCACCTCGCAGAACTCAAAGCAGAGGCCTGAACACTTCGTCGATTCTGCGAATCGAATTGATAGATTTCGTAGAGCGGCGGTTGGGGCTGGTATGTGGGTTGGGGTAAAAGCACTGGATTTCCCGGAGCGCGCGGTTCTTTTAGTGCGTGGAACGCTCGCGCAGCTTCAAAGTTCAGCACACCTATTGGGCCACCTTGCAGAGTTAAGACGCGCGCCTGAAACCGCAGATTTTTTTATGCGGCTTCCACGACTGGAGAAGCAAGCCTGGATCGCCGAGCTGATACAACGAACAACTTTTGCACCCAAGTCGGATCGCACACCGCACGTGTGTGTACTTGATACTGGATGTCTACAAGGTCACCCACTTATTTCGCAAACACTAGATCAATTGGACTTGCGCACGGTCGACATGGCATGGGGCGTGACAGACCTTGCCGGGCATGGAACTGGCCAAGCGGGTTTAGCGATTTGGGGTGATCTAACGCATGCATTTGAAAGCACTGAGCCGATATTTATTGCACATCGAATTGAATCGGTAAAACTATTGCCCGATCAAAACAAGAATGATGTGGAGCTTTATGGCGCACTGACGCGTGATGCAGTTAGTGAGGTGGAACTCTCCGCGCCATTTCGTCGCCGCCTATTTTCGATGGCGATAACGTGTGTCACCACACTTCGGGGCAGCGCAAGCTGCTGGTCCGCAGAAATTGACGCGCTGACATCTGACTACGCTGGTGATGGCAGCGCAAAGCGCCTTATGCTTATAAGCGCGGGCAACGTGAATCCTCTGATTTCCGGGGAATATCTAAGTCGCAATTCGCTCACATCGGTTGAAGACCCTGCACAAGCCTGGAATGCATTAAGTGTGGGCGCGATAACTTACAAGACGGCAATAACGGAAGCAAACACCGAGTCGTATGTATTGATTGCGGCGAAGGGTGGATTGAGCCCATATAGCTCCACTTCTTCAACATGGAAAGAATCTTCCCCATTCAAACCGGAGGTTGTATTTGAAGGCGGAAATGTTGGCGATGACGGCACAATTGTTAGCGGCTTTGACAGTTTAGAGGTACTCACCGCGCACCACGAGCCCGTTAGCCAATTCTTCGCGACCAGCCATGGCACAAGCGCTGCAACAGCGCTCGCGTCACGATTTTGCGCAAGACTTATGGCGGGCTACCCGGATTATTGGCCCGAAACGATTCGGGCGCTAACGGTACACAGTGCCGAGTGGACACCCACGTTGCTCAGACAGTATCCGGGCGAATCTAAATCACATGTTGAAAATAGACTACGACATTGTGGTTGGGGTGAACCCAATTTGGATCGCGCCTTGCACAGCGGCGCAGATTCCCTCACGCTAATTGTGCAGGGCGTTTTGCAGCCATTTCAGAAGAAACCTCGATTAAAAGTTGATGGACAACCATCGGGAGGAAATGTAACCGCGCGCGATATGCATTTGCATCAACTGCCATGGCCAACAGAATCGCTAGGTCGACTTTTTGGGCAGGACGTAGAACTACGCATAACACTATCGTATTTCGTTGAGCCCAACCCGGGGAAACGAGGTCGCAGCAATCGCTTTTCTTATCAATCGTTTGGGCTTCGCTTCGCAGTTAAGAAAAAGCTTGAATCTTTGCCTGCATTTCGTAAGCGTATTAATAGGTTAGCAATCGATGCTGAAAATGAAGAGCTGAACGATTCAGCTGTATCGATAAAAGACGAAGATTCGGATTGGCTGCTTGGCACGCAGAAGCGTTTTCGCGGCTCACTGCACCATGATCGGCTAATCTGCGATGCCGCAGAGTTGGCTACTCGTGAACACATTGCAGTTTATCCAGTTGGTGGTTGGTGGAAAAATCGCGAAGCTTTGAATCGATTTGAAGATAAGGCTCGTTACAGTTTGGTAGTTTCAATCAAGACACCGGAGACTGAGATTGAAATTGATCTCTGCAATGAGGTTGAGCAAATCTTGGCGACGGTAGCGGTGGAAATTGAAAGTAACGAGTAATTATCTATTTGCAATCTTGTTCCGGAATTGAGCCGGGGCGCTAAATTGGCGCTTTCACAATCCATCCTCATCCAAGCCCCCCGAACCCATCTCCTGCAACGACCGCAAATAAGCATTCTTAGGCGCAGCCTTCACCAGCCGTTGTTCAGTCGTTAACATTTCTTGAGTTCGCGTTTGGCTCTCTGCAATCAGCTCTGCAATCAAGCGTGCCTCGGGCAAGTTTTTCCAATATTTTTTCGGCATTTCTGACTGCATCGCTTTAATTTTTAAGCGTGCAGGGTTGAAAATACTGCGGTAATAGCTACGCCACAAGTCATCGAGCAGATCGTCGCTGGGCGCGTGTTCACGGGTTACGCCGGGGCTGAACTGTAGCGTGCTGCCTTGCCAATGCACGCATTCGCGCGGTGTCAAAATGGACCAATTCATAGCGGCGAACCGGGCCTTAAAGAACGGCGCGGCCAGACGCACAATGTCGTGTTCGGGTTCAAACCAGGCGATGAAGCACTCGCGCTGGCTCGATGGATCAACTTCGGGGTCAATTGCATCGACACGACGAAAGCGCACAAACGCGTGCATCTTGTGGATATCGCGGCCCACCGCTTTCACCCAGCGCCCAGCCAGCCTGACATCGCTATCGGTTGCCATCGCCAGCAAGGCGCGTTCGCCGCCCAGAGTTTGCCGCCACAGCATGCGGTATAGCAGCGCCCAGCGCGTGCTGTCGCTGTGGGCGGCAACGCTGTGCGCTAGCTCTAAAAAAGCTTTGGAAATGACAATATTCGCGTGGTTGCTAGGCGGATTGTCAACTGCATCTTCAGCGTCCGCATCGGTGCTGCCAAATAGCGATGCCTGCTGCGCGCCTTCATTCCAGGCAATATCTTCTGGGCGCACGCCTGCATGCAAAAGCGTGCGGGCTTGCTGGCGCCAACTGTCCCAGAGTGTGGCGTGTGCGGCGCTTTGCGCCACCGTCGCGACGTGCATTTATTCCGGCGCTAAATCAGAAGGATAACTAGGCGCCGATGTGAGGATCGACGACGGCGCACTACATGTGCGTCTAGGAGACCGGAACGAGGCAACGAAGTTAGCCAAATGATTTAGCACTGGAATTACATCTCGCCGCTTAGCGTCGCCTGCAGATCAAGCGCCGTGGGTTTGGCTGCGTTGGAAAAGTCTAGCGTAAGCTGCGCGGGCGCGACAAAGCGGGCGCGCAGCTGGTCGCTATCTAGGCTATTTTGCGGGTGATGATCGGCGGTAATAATAAAAGGCAGCAGCTTTTTCATGGCTAAGCGCAGCCGCACTAAGTCCGCCAAACGCAAGCGTGCAAAGCGGCGCGCACTAATAATGCGATCCACGCTGCGCACGCCGACGCCGGGAATACGAAGCAGCTGTTCGCGCGCGGCGCGGTTGATATCAATGGGGAAACTCTCGCGGTTTTGCAGCGCCCAGCCAAGCTTAGGGTCGACTTCCAAATCCAAATTCGGCGCTTGCGCGGAGGCTATTTCTTCGACTTTGTATTCGTAAAAGCGCAGCAGCCAGTCGGCCTGATACAAACGATGTTCGCGCAGCAGCGGCGGCGCTTGAGGCGGCAATAGAATGGACGGCTGCGCGGTTGGGCTAAACCCGGAGTAGTACACGCGCCGCAGTTTGTAATCTTGATACAGCGAATTCGAGCGCTGCAAAATCACTGCGTCGGTCGAAGCGTCTGCGCCAATAATCATCTGCGTGCTTTGGCTGCGCGCAAAGGGTGCGGCTTTTGCCAGTGTGGACTTCACTGGCCCGGATTTGACGGCGGTCGGTTTTGCCGCAGCAGAACCAGCCGCACCCACACGAATCGGCGAGGCCATCACCGCGTCACGCGCTTCATCAATTTTGTTGCGAATATGCGCCATCGCCGCCAGCGTGCGCGGCAGGTTTTTTTCCGGTGCCAGCGCCACTAAACTAGACTGGATCGGCAGCTCAATATTGATACTGATGCGGTCTGCATAGCGCCCGGCGCGCTCGATCAGCTCGGGCGATGCCTCAGGAATGGTCTTTAAATGGATATAGCCGCGAAAGTGGTGCAGCTCGCGCAGTTGGCGTGCGACTTCAATCACCAGCTCCATCGTGTAGTCGGCGCTGCGAACAATGCCGCTACTTAAAAACAAACCTTCAATATAGTTACGCTTGTAAAAATCCAGAGTGATCTGCACCACTTCTTGCGGAGTAAAGCGCGCGCGCTCAACATTGCTAGACCGGCGATTAACGCAATAATGGCAGTCGTACAAACAGACATTCGTCATCAGCACTTTCAGCAGCGAAATACAGCGCCCATCCGGCGTGTAGGAATGGCAGATGCCCGCCCCGCCGGTTGAGCCCACGCCCTTTCCGGCACGTGAATCTTTACGCGCCGCACCACTGCTGGCGCAGGACGCGTCGTATTTCGCCGCGTCCGCCAAAATTTCGAGTTTTTGCTGTAGTTCCATCGTGTCCGGCCAGTTCAACCAGCCGAATCATCACACACGCACGCTCTGCGGCTCGTGAAATCAGTGTCAAAGCGCCCTTAACGGCAAAAGCTAAACTGACGCTTGAAGGAAGGTTGAAGCGTGTGCGGCCTAATTCCAAGAACAAACCACCTTGCCACATTGGCCGGAATCCATTAAATCAAAGCCTTTTTGGAAGTCATTAATAGGGATTTGATGCGTCAGAACTTTTTGTAGCGGAAAGCCCGTCAGCACCATTTGCGTCATCTTGTACCAGGTTTCATACATCTTTCGGCCATAGATGCCCTGCATGGTCAGGCCTTTGAAGATCACTTTATCCCAGTCAATGCCGGCACCTTTGGGCAGAATGCCGAGCAACGCGACTTTGCCGCCGTGATACATGCAATCGAGCATGTCGTTGAACGCTTGCGGATTGCCGCTCATTTCAAGCGCCACATCGAAGCCTTCCATATGCAGATCTTTCATCACGTCTTTCAAAGATTGCTTGGACACATTCACCACCCGCGTTGCACCCATGTCGGCCGCCAATTTCAAGCGGTAATCATTAACGTCGGTAACCACCACATTACGAGCACCAATATGTTTGCAAATACCGGCGGCAATAATGCCAATCGGGCCTGCGCCGGTAATTAATACG
>JAYUUS010000309.1:0-2418 GCA_043754435.1 Rhodanobacteraceae bacterium | reverse complement strand
ACGTCCGCGCATTATGGTCACACCGCTAAAGCAATGAGCTATTGTACACCATAATTAAGTAACTAACTATATGTTTTGGGTAGAAAATCAACAGCCTGATAGGTACACCCTCCAACTTGCGGCCAATTCCCAAGCGCCTAACGCCTTCGCAGCGCTCACAAAATCTAGCCCATGCGCTGCCATGTGGAACGCCAGCACGTCGCCACCGTGCGCACCGCAGGCCATGCACTTGTAAGCGCCGGTCAACACATTCACCCGTAACGATGGCGCGCTATCGGCATGGAACGGGCAAAGCGCAAACGCCCAACCATCGGCATTATGTTTTTTCAGGCTTGGCAAATGCTGGCTGTAATAATCCGCCGGCACGGGCAAACGATCACGATTGAAATTGCTTTGGCCGGTAGATTTTTGGTAGCTTTGAGCTTGAAATTGTTTTGGTTTGAATCCGCGCCCCACCTTGCCTGCAGGGCGTTTTTCGTTGTGGGTTAGGCTCATTTAGCCACCGCCCGCGCGTGGCAGTGAATCCAGCCAGGTTTTTTCGGCCTCAGCGGTAATCAGTGTGCGCCGTCCGCATTTTCGCGCTTCTATTTTTTGATCGCGAATTAAGCGAAAAACGGTGGCGATGCTCAGGCTGTAGCGCTTGCCGAATTCGTTAAGTGAGATTGCTTGTTTATGCTGCTGGGTGTTGATTGGGTTTGACATTTGTAGCCTCGTTTTGATCGGAGACTGACAATAGACAGCTACAACTCTTATGCGATTCAGAGCTTTTGGTCAGAAAAAATCCCAAATTTACCCAAATTTATTCTTCTGCATTTTTCAGCCAGTATTGAACTGTGGTTTCATCTGTTGAATCTGCATACTCTGACATCAATGCACGGAATGCATGCGCGGCAAAACCTGTTTCAGATGTCGAAAACTTTTGACGGTACGTTGCGAATATCCGCTTTATAGAGTTAGCGATTACCTGTTTAGAGCCGCGCTCCACTTTTTCAAAAATTGGCCCAATGCTATCCATTGGCACATAGCTCTTGGCGAGTACTTGGCATGCCATTGCAATATGTTCAAGTGAAGCAATCGCCATGCCGGGGTCGTCCGGGAGCACTTTCATACCCATGTGCGCGGTTAATGCCTTTGCTGAAAATGGACGGTTTCGTCCTGCATAAACGTGGTCGGCATATCCCTCACTAAAAGCAGGCGATGGATAACGCGCGATGCGCCTTGCATTCCTAGCTTGTTCTTGTAGTTGATTTTCAAGTGCAAAGTACTCTGTCAAATTCATAGGTTCGATTGTCTCTTTCAGCTTAACCAATTGAGCTGCCAACGAACGGAACCGCTTTTTTTCATTTTTCAATTGAGATGGACGGAACGGGTGTGGAACCTCGGAATAGATGCAGAAAAGCGAATGTTCAAAACGACAAAAGTCTATGTCGCTTCCCTTGAATTTGCCCCGCAATTCTAGCCAAAGGTCGGGTCGCTTTCGTTGCCAATTGTGATAGTGGCGACGTGGCGTTTCGACTTTCTTGGATTCCATAGCGCTAGGCCGCCAACTTCCGCAAAACACCCGGCTGAGTCAGCGCGATTTTTATCAACGTGCGCGCCGCCCCTGATGGCTGCTTACGCCCTTGTTCCCAACTTTGCAGCGTGCGCACAGACACGCCCAACAGGTCGGCAAACTTCGCCTGCGATAGCCCGGATTTTTCCCGCGCATCGGTCACCGTGGAATAAACCACTTTGCCAAGCCCGGCTTTCATTTCTTTGACGGCTTGCAAAAGCTCCGCGCCTACATCGCGCTTGGCATCGCGTGCTAACAGAGCTTTCTCACTGAGCCGCGTCATGCCGCCGCCTGCCTTAGCGCTGCTTTCAGTTCTTTGCGCAACACCGTCAACGTCAGCGGCGCATTGTCCGAACTGATGGCAGCACGTAGAGCTTCATTGATCGCGGTTTGATAGCCTTTGCCCTCAGCCTCGGCACGCGCTTTGAAAACTTCAACCACTTGCGCGTCTAAATACATCGTCACGCGGGTTTTATTGGGCGTCGTGATGCTGGCACCGGCATTCACAGCGGCTTGAATTTTCGCTAGGTGTGGAACATCTTTCGCGCGCTTGGCGGTGCTGAAGTCGTACTCACGTTTCATAGGATTTAGTCTCGTTTTTGGTGGCTTTTCTGGCGCTGATAATTCGAGGAGTTTCGCCGCGCAAGGTGTATACCACGGCCAATAAACGGCCCCTTGCGCTGCGCCCTAACAACACAATGCGAACCTCACCCTCCGCACTCTGATCTTCACGCACCAAAGCCTGTGCATCTAATAAGCAGGTAGCGGCTTCTTCAAACGTGACGCCATGTTTACTAAAGTTGCTTTGCGCTTTGGCAAGGTCAAAATCAATTGCAATAGTGTGCATATTATATGTATGTAAAGGG
>JAYUUS010000308.1:0-7137 GCA_043754435.1 Rhodanobacteraceae bacterium | reverse complement strand
ACGGGTGAACTCATAGAATTCCTGCTCGCTTATTCGATAAATATCGAACAAGCATTTGGGGGTTGATTGGCAAAGCTCAAGCGGTGCGGGCGAAATTTGTTAATGCCAGCCGACTTCGTACCCTTCGCAAGTCGAGCTGCCGAAAATTTTTGGAAAAACGTGGCATTCCCAAAGCACTTCGCCCTCATGCAGGTGCGCGTCCAAGAACACGCCTTGTCCAACCAAAGTGCCGGTGTAGACCAAACTGCCTTCGGAGACACTCGGAGCGCTAAAACCGTTTGGTGCTGAACACGTCAACTTGGGTTCTTTGCATGGGTTGACTGTCTTATTTGCTATTAACGCGCTTGCCAATGCTTGCTTGCAGTCGGCAACGCTAGCAGCGAACTGCATCATCTGAAACTTAGTAATAATGATGCAGCTAATGGGCAGCAGGGCGATAGCCAGCGTCGCAATTTTCAAGCGGCGTATCAGTAAATTGGACGCTTCTGATTCACTATTTTGATTTGCTTGAGCAAAACGTGAGTAAAGCCCGAACACTACGCAAATTAGCGGCGCGCCCAATGCCAGTACCAGCCAAATTCGGGGTGGTTCTAGAGATCCTGCCAGATAGGCGCTGATATTGCTGACCAAAAGGCTACACACCCAAATAGCTGCGCAAGCCCCGCGCTGCCCGGTTCGGGAAATGGCTAAGCCAACGAATAAAACCAAAAATGCCGGAAATAGAAAGAACAGAAACATGCGCGAACCTGCTTGGTGAAATTGCATCCATGTGTAGCACTCAGACTGGGCGCGTGGGTTGACCGGTTTGAGGCGTATCGCTATGCAGCAAGTTGGGTCTTACTATTTTGACCGCAATTGTCTAAACCTTGGACGCACCAGATTTTTCTCCGTTGCAATCTTGTTATTAGTATCTTTAAATGATACTGTTTTGTCATGAAGCGCAAACACGAAAAGCTGCTCGCAGCCATCTTTGCTCACCCAACGTCCGCCAACATCGACTGGCATGACATTGAAAATCTATTCAAGTCACTGGGCGCAGACATCGAAGAACGTGAAGGCTCGCGAGTTGCCGTTATCTTGTTTGGGGAAGTGCAAGTTTTCCATCGTCCGCATCCAGAACCCACCACCGACAAAGGTGCCGTTGCCAGCGTCCGCAAATGGCTTGAGTCACACGGAGTGAAACCATGAACAACACCATGCAAATTGAAGGGCACACGGCAGTTATCAGCTATGACCCCGACCTTGAACAATTCCGTGGCGAGTTTACTGGCCTTAATGGCGGCGCAGATTTTTATGCGGGCAGTGTCGAAGCTTTGAAAGCTGAAGGTAGCCGCTCACTGCAGACCTTTCTAACCGTGTGCAAGGAGCGCGGCGTTGAGCCATATAAAAACTTCTCTGGCAAGTTTGTGGTTCGGGTTCCTTCTGGGCTACATGCGCGCGTCACGGAAGCTGCCAATGCAGCGGGTGTGAGTCTTAATCAGTGGGTGCAGCAGGCGCTTGAGCATGAGGTTCGTGCGTAGCGTGGCCAGCGAAGGCACTTCAGCTGACGGGTGCCAACGCCCCATCCAGCGCCGTGCGCTCGTCAAAAACAAAGCAATCGCCCTGATAGTGCGCAGCGCCACATAGCTCGAAATACTTCAAAATGCCGCCGTCCAACTGGTGTACGTCGCGAAAACCCATTTTTTGCATCAAGGGCGCGGCTTTCTCGCAGCGTATGCCGCCGGTGCAAAAGGTGACGATGGGTTTGTCCTGCCATTCGCTGAGCTTGGCCTCAACCGCATCAGGGAAATGACGGAACTGGCCGATATTTAAATCCACCGCTGAGGTAAACGTGCCGCGCTCGAACTCGAAGCGGTTGCGCGTGTCCAGCAAAATAAATTCCTTTCCGGCATCCAACCACTGTTTAAGCAGCTCGGCGGTCATGCGCGGCGCTGGGTTTTGCGCGACGGATAGATTGTTTACGCCCAGCGGCACAATTTCGCGTTTTAACTTAACTTTCATGCGCTTGAACGGCTGCTCGGTGGAAAGCTGACGCTTTTCAGTCAGCGCGGCAAAGCGCGGGTCGCGGCGCAGCCAGGTTAGAAATTGCTCGATGTGGTCGGCTTGGGCAGCTAGAAAAAGATTGATGCCTTCGGGTGCTATCAGCACGGTGCCTTTCAGATCTAGCTCCAGGCATTTCGCTCGGATGGCATCGCGTGTTGCCGGTGTGTCATGGATTTCTACGAATAAATAGGCAGCGATATTGAGTATTTGCATGGGCTAAGTTTAGCGGGTTTCATGGCCGGGATCGCTAGGCCCTCTGCGCTTAAAATGGGCGTGAGTTAATAAATCCCCGTCATCGCCCGCGCCGCAGCCACGCCACTGGCCCAAGCCATTTGAAAGTTATAGCCGCCCAAATGGCCAGTCACATCCAGCACTTCGCCGATGAAATACAGCCCCGGCACACGTTTGGACTCCATCGTGCTGGACGATATTTCGGTGGTGTCCACGCCGCCCAAAGTAACTTCTGCGGTGCGATAACCTTCGGTGCCGCTGGGAACGATCGGCCAAGCGCTTAAATGCTGGCGAAGCTGAGTCAACGTGGCTTTGCTGCATTCCGCAATTTTGCTGCGCGCACCAATGGCCTCGCCATAGACCTCGCTAAAGCGCTGTGCGAAACGCTTTGGCAATATTTCCGCCAGCCAATCCGCAACGGTCAAATGTCCTTTGCTGCGCTGGGCGGTGCTAAGTGCATCGGCAATACCGGGAAGCAAATTCAGCACCAGCGGCGCGCCCGATCCGCTTTGCCAGTAGGACGAAATCTGCAAAATCGCAGGCCCGCTCAAGCCGCGATGCGTAATCAGCATGGCGTTCTCGAACTGCACGCGACCCACGTTGGCGCGCACCGGCAAGGCGACGCCGGAAAGTTCGGCAAATTGTTCCGAATAGCGCCCGCTTAAAGTCAAGGGCACCAAGCCTGCACGCGTGGGCAGTACGGTGTGGCCAAATTGGCGCGCAACGTCATAGCCAAAGCCGGTTGCGCCCATCGCCGGAATGCTTAAACCACCCGTCGCAATCACCAATTTGCTGGCGTTTATTGCGCCAGCACTGCTGGCAATTGTGAAGCCGCTCGCTGACCGGGTAACGCTATTAATGTGCGTTGAAGTCAAAATGCGCACACTCGCCTGATCGCATTCGTCAGTCAGCATTTTCACGATTTGCTTGGACGAATCATCGCAAAACAGCTGCCCAAGCTCTTTCTCGTGATAGCGAATGCCGTGCTTTTCCACTAACGCAACAAAGTCTGCGGGCCGAAATCGCGCAAGTGCAGACTTGCAAAAATGCGGATTCGCCGAGATAAAGTTTGCCGGGCTGGTGCCGGTATTGGTGAAGTTACAGCGGCCGCCACCGCTCATAAGAATTTTCTTGCCGACGCGATTTGCGTGCTCCAGCAGCACCACCCGCAGGCCTGCGTGCCCGGCGGTCAGCGCGCACATCAAGCCTGCGGCACCAGCGCCAATAATGGCGACATCAAACTCGGGCGCAAAAACGCGATCAGAATCCAGCGTCGCGTGCATTACATATTGACCAAAGCGGCAACGAGCGAGAACGTTAAGCCAATGCTCAACAGCAGGGTGTAAGTAAAGCCCCCGACGCCGTATTTAAACGTCGTCCAAAACCAACCCTGGCGATACACGCGTTTTTGCATCAAAAACAAATAAATCGGCATCCAACAGGCAACAAAGAAGGCCAGCGGCGTGGTGAATTTTGCCACGTTCGGCCCCGCTAGCTCAGCGATATCCGTCAATAACACCAGTACAATGAAGCTCAAAAATAGAAAACTGTGGCTTTGCACCGCCACCAACAAATGCTCGGCATATAGCCTTTTGCGAAAAAAATACAGACCTTTCAGCACCAGCGCGAATACCGGCAGCAGCAAAAA
The DNA here is from genome assembly GCA_043754435.1 of Rhodanobacteraceae bacterium. Taxonomy (GTDB): domain Bacteria; phylum Pseudomonadota; class Gammaproteobacteria; order Xanthomonadales; family SZUA-5; genus JANNYA01. The sequence continues at coordinate 3,215 of JAYUUS010000308.1, read as the reverse complement.
CATCATCGTCGGCAATACCTGAAACAGGCTATCAACGACCTTCTCAGGGTGTTTGTTAGCCTCATCACCGACTTCATTAAAGTGTGCAAGTTTGTTGTTAAGCCAGTGGTTGGCGAATGCGGGCAGCCAGTTCAATACAAAGGGATTCGTCGTGGCGTTCCACGGCTTGCCTTTAACTTTAAAGCTGATGAATTTATCGTTGCCGCCCTTGTCCACGTCAGTGCCCAGGTCAGGTTTGGCCGCAGCGGGCGCTGCTTTTACCGGCAGCTTTTCGGCGGGTTGGGCGTTTGGAGTATCAAAGCCTATCATCACGTCATGGCCGTTGGCCCGCACTGTTGGACGCAGCTCGCTCTTAATGCTCATATCAAAGCCGACCAGCAAAAACAAAACCACGCTGAGGCTAAAATACAGTCTGACCGGCTTAAGGAAGTTCATCCGCTGACCGGCTAAATAGCGCGTGGTGAGCATGCCTGGGCGAAAATACAGCGCCGCTAGTGAGCGGAAAAACTTACCGTCGGGGCGCATGATTTCGCCCGCGCTATCAAAAATAAAGCTGAAAAACTCCCGTACTGGCGTTCGCACCGCTTGCCCACACATATGGCAAAACGGCCCTTGCAAGGCCGTTTCGCAATTGCCGCAAAGGGGTAGTTGCGGGGCGTCTTGTGGCTCAGCGTCGGCTAACGCCGGTGCGGGTATAGGCTCGGCAGGTTCAGTCAAGGTTCGCTCGCTGTTATTGGGTTATTTGGGCCGTGCACGTTGCCACGGCGTGGGCATGATTGCAAAGTGCCTGCCTTGTCACATGACAGATGTTCGGTTTCACTTCGAATGTGCGTTCATAAAATATTCGCCCTTATTTTTACCCGTCCCATGACTGAATCCATGCAAGAAGTCCAATACACCGAAGCGCTCATCCGCCGTTGGACGCGCCATTCAATGTATCGCAATCTTGGGCCGCTGTATCTAATCGCCATGCTGCTACTCAGTAGCTCGATCAGCTTTAGTGTCTTGCGCGGTTATTACGATTGGTTTTTCGGCGTTACCGTCACCGTATTTGCGCTTGGAATCTTAGTGCCGTTAGGAGTGCTGCGTCAGCATATTCAGGCCGCCCTTAGGCGGTTGCGCGAACTTGATAATGGCAAGCTAAGCATCGATATTTTGGCAGGACGTTTGCGCATTGCTTCGGCGATGGGCAACACCGACATTCCGCTGGCACGCGTCACTCAGCTTAAGCGCTTTCCCGGCTTTTGGGTTTTATTGACGCATAAAGCTAGCTTGATGACCTTCCCGATTACCGACGTCCCAGTTGCGGTACAGCAACGTTGGTTGCTAGAGTTGCAAGCGGTTGGCACGAAAATTTGACGGTTTTGAGCCACCGCCCCTTAATTCCAAATCCGTACAAATTCGGCGGTAAACGGTAGTGCATCAATGGCTCCGTGTACCAAAACCACCATCAGCAGACTGCGGGTGCGCGCCCACAGGACGCCGAGTGCAATCGACAGCGGGGACAGCGTTGCGATTGTGAATGCGGCGACCTGCAATGGATTAATCGAATAGCCATCGGTATCGGGCGTGCCGCGCAGATAAAGCCCTGGCATGTGGCAAAGCGCAAAAATAATTGAGGTCAGCACGATCGCCGTCACCGGCGATTGCAGCCAAGCGCCCAGACGTGACTGCAGCAGGGCGCGAAACAAATACTCCTCGCATAGCCCCGCTTCAACCGCTACCCAGGCCCACGCGCCGAGAAACCATAGCACCGCTGGCAGTGGCGAAAGATGCAGTGCGCCGATTTGCTTAAGCGAGGGGCTTACAAGCGCCAGCAGCCCAATCAGCAGCAGACTCAAGATGATGAGCGTCCACCAAAAGCCTTTTTGCTTAAATCCAGCCGTCCACTGTGAACGTATTTCCCCGCCCAGCAGCACGATCAACCCTGCAGGTAGCACTACATGCACCAAAAGTTTGATCGAAATTACCCAGATTTCCTGCATTTGCCCAGGCGGAAAGACTGCTTTAATAGGCCCAAACGCCCAGCCTAAAAACAACACTGCATAGATCAGCAGATAGCACAACAAGCCTACAGATTCGCGCTTAGCTTGATAGATAGCAATTGCTGGCGCATCGTTTTTCCGGGTTAATAACCAAATAATGCCGGATAGGATTAGGCCAAAAATAACGAACGAGATAATTGGAAAGGTCCAATCCGCGCCGCATAGCGCCAAATACACGCTCGATGCGGCCCATAAAAATACATAGCCCAGAATAGCCCGGCGGGCTAAAGGTGTGCTCAGGTCTGATGCGTGCATAAAAATTCTTCTCTAATTAGCTATTACTAGCCGCTATAAGCTTTAACGCCTATGAGAAGCAAAACCGAACAATTAGATTGGGAATTTCAAACGGGTGTGATTGCGCCCTATATTAAGGCTTAGCAATACTCAGCGCATACAGCGTGCTGCTGTTGGCACCCGCATAGCCAACGAGCTTGATGTAATAAGTGTTGGTGCCGCTGGAAGTATTGGTAAAGCGAATGGCCTCCGCCACGCCATTACCCACCCGAGTCGAGCGCGCTTCGATGACGCCGCTGGCAGAAAGCAGGTAGACATCGTAATCCTTATCGCTTGGCATGCTGAAATCAATATTGAGCTGACGCCCAGCCGCCAAGCTCAACTTAAAGTGGTCGATGTCGGTTGTGCTTGAGATTTGCCCGCTCACATTGACCGGAAACGTTGCATTTGTGAGGTCGTTCGCGCTGCTGCGTGTGTCGTTGGGTTCTAGCTCACTCATGCTGCCCGATCCACCGCCACCGCCGCCACCGCCACTTCCATCAGGTGCCCCGACCAGCGTGTGTAAGCGGGTGTTATAGGAAACGCCGCGACTTGCGACACTGGTTTCGCCCAGAACATGCACCCGCAAATTGGTCAGTGCTGCCGCGCGCAACGTGCCGCCGGTGCTGGCATAGCTCGAAATGCTGGGCGATAAGCCTTTGTAAGTGCAGACTTTGGCATCAATAATCAGTGTGCTTAAACTGCCGCCAAAGGCGAGCGCGTCAGGCGTTGCGGTGGTGCGCGACAGTGTGGCACCGCTAAAGGCGAGCACGCCGATGAAATTAGGCAGATCGTAAAGCCCCCGGAATAGCGTTTCTTGTTTCGCGCCCCGACTTGTGGCATTGCCCGCGTCGGTAAAACCGAGCGAGGCTTTAATATAAGGCGAGCCGGTGCTGA
>JAYUUS010000307.1:0-2430 GCA_043754435.1 Rhodanobacteraceae bacterium | reverse complement strand
GCGGCTATTTGCTGCAAAATTTTGTCGAAACGTTTGCGGCATTAGATTTAGATGCCGGCCACGCTTACACCTTGGCGCGCAATTCACTCGAAGCCAGTTTTGCACCGCCCTCCGCGATTACAGGCTGGATAGCTGAGCTTGACGCGGTCTTTGCGCGCCACAATTCACCGTCCAACTGAGCGTAATGCGTGTCCATCAAACGCTTACCGGATGTGCTAATCAACCAAATTGCGGCGGGCGAGGTCGTTGAGCGCCCGGCTTCGGTGCTCAAAGAGTTAGTAGAAAATAGCTTAGACGCGGGTGCGAGCCGGATTGAGATCGAAATCGAAGGCGGTGGCGCGCGGCGTATTCGCATTAGCGATAATGGTGCAGGCATTGCGGCGGATGAATTGCAGCTGGCGTTGACGCGGCACGCGACCAGTAAAATCAACAGCTTAGAGGATTTGGAGCAGGTCTTAAGCTTTGGCTTTCGCGGTGAAGCTTTGCCAAGCGTCGCCTCGGTATCGCGTTTTTCTCTGGCTTCCCGCACGGCTGGCACCGAACATGGCTTTGTGGTGACGGCCGACGCGTCAAAACTAGTCGCGCCCGAGCCGCTGGCGATGCCCTACGGCACCCGCATTGACGTGCGCGAGCTATTTTACAATATTCCGGCGCGGCGTAAGTTTTTGAAAGCTGAGCGAACCGAGTACGGCCATATTGAAGACGCGCTGCACACCATCGCTTTGGCGCACCCGCAGGTTGAATTTCGCTTAAGCCACAACGGCAAAAGTGAGCGCGTGTACGCGCCGCAATTGGAGCGCTTGCCGAAAGACGGGTTGCAAGAAGGCGCAGCGCGCCCCGATGACCGGCTGCGCAGCGTATTTGGCCCGAATTTTGAAGCCGCTTCGATTGCTTTGGATGAATCTTTAGCGGGCTTATGGCTGCGTGGGCGTTTGGGCTTGCCGACGGCGGCGCGGGCGCAGGCGGATCAGCAATATTTTTACGTGAATGGCCGCCCGGTGCGCGACCGCGTGGTGACGCACGCGGTGCGTCAAGCTTATTCCGATGTACTTTTTCACGGACGCCACCCTGCCTATGTGCTGTTTTTGACGCTCGATCCAGCGCGCGTGGATGTGAATGTGCATCCGGCAAAGTCCGAAGTGCGCTTTCGTGACGGCCGGCTCGTGCATGATTTTATTTTTCGCACCCTGCACGAAGCGCTTAAAGACACCCGTGCCGGTTTGACCGCTGCCGTGCCTGCAGGTTTGCCAGTGGCGCTCCAGAACCCTGAGCAAGGGCGGCTGGTGTTGCCAAATAGCGCCGCGCCGCAGTCTGGCGCAGCACCTGCTTTCAGCTGGAATCGCTATCAATCCCCGGCTCCCAGCACGTCGCTGACATCCCTTGCAACGCTGTACGGCCCGCAAGCCGCGCAAATGGCCGCGCCATCAGGTTTGAGCGACAGCGCGCCGATGTCGCGATACGAGGTCAGTGCTGCAATTGCGCCCAATGCCGACTTAGCCGGTCAAACCAGCGCAGAAAGTCGAACCGAGGCGCCACTGGGCTATGCGTTAGCGCAGCTGCACGGTGTTTTTATCTTGGCGCAGAATAACGCCGGTTTGGTGATTGTCGATATGCACGCCGCGCACGAGCGCATCACGCTAGAACGCATGAAGGCGGCCATCAATACGCAATCTTTAAGCGCGCAAACCCTATTGGTGCCGATGCATTTTTCGGTCAGTCAGCGCGAAGCGCAGGCGGTTGAGGATCACGCGGATTTATTAGATTCCTTATCCTTCACCCTACTGCGCGCAGGCCCAGAAAGCGTGCGCTTAAGCCGGGTGCCCAGTTTGCTGCAAGACCTGGATTTGGACACCTTAACGCGTGATTTGGTGGCGGATTTGGTGCAGCACCAAAGTGCGGCGCGCCTGAGTGCGGTCAGCGATGAAGTGCTGGGCAATATCGCCTGCCACGCCAGCGTGCGCGCAAATCGACGCTTGAGCATTCCAGAAATGAACGCGCTGTTGCGTGATATGGAAAGCACAGAGCGTTCCGGGCAGTGCAATCATGGTCGCCCGACTTGGGTGCAGTTAGGGCAGGCGGATTTAGATCGCTTGTTTGCGCGTGGGCGGTAGCACATTTAAACAATGCCACACCGACCTCGCCCTCGCAAGCGCGCCTTTCACTCCCGCTTACCTCAGCGAATCGGTGCCGCCGGATCCCCAAACAGCGTGATCGAATAAACTGACTCAATAAACTCCGGCGAGCGCGTTGCCAAATCCTTTTTGGCGGTGAGTAGCGCTTCCCCGAGAGTGTTGACCAATACGGGCGAGAAATCACCGATTCGCCCATCCTCAATGACATCAAAGAAGCGCGTACCCAGCGCTAGGTGGCTGGCGTCTTCGGCCAAGCTGCTCGAACCAATCACCGCCGAGGCCAGCCGATTGCTGCGCA
>JAYUUS010000306.1:0-7166 GCA_043754435.1 Rhodanobacteraceae bacterium | reverse complement strand
GCCTGCTGCTGCTGACCTGCAACCTCAAACACTTTGAGCCGCTGGGCGTGGCTTGCGCTGACCCGTTGCTCGCACTGCCATCATGACCGTAAATTTGTACGCTGGAGCTGCTGAGCGTACCTGGCGCATCGCGAGTCGCATCTAATTCTAGAGAATCGCATTAATTTCTAGAAATCACAGCTGCGACTACTGCCTCATCCACTCTTAAAAATGGGGTACAGACGCTTGAGCTTTATGCGGGCGTCGGTGACCTTGAATTGCCAATCGACGGCGCGTTGTTGGGCATTGGTTTTGTCAGCCCAGATCTTGATTTCACTTTGCAGCGTTGTCAGTTCACCGATGCGTCGGCCCGCTAAACATTGGCGGGTCAGGCAACTCAATTCGCATTCGGCAACGTTCAGCCAACTCCCGTGCTTTGGCGTGTAATGGAAGTCGATCCGTTTGACATACGCGCGCGCAACATCGGGCGCGAACGCCTCGTAAAACGCGCCCTTGGTGTGCGTGTTGAGGTTGTCACAGACCAGCTTTATCTTCGTGCAAGCGGCATACCGAGTGTCCAATAGCTGCGCCACTTCGATCGCCCAATCGACCTTAGTCCGACGCGGGCGAGCGCTCGCTTGGCGAAACCCAGATAGCGGTTCGGCGAACATAAAAATGCTCGCTGTACCATTGCGTTCGTATTCGTAATCGACGCGCTTCGCATGCTGCTTCGTCGCGGTGATCGGCGCGCGGGTCTCCAACAGCAACTGCACAGGCTGCTCGTCCATGCACAGCACCGGCTGCTGCGGGTCATACGCCGTGGCGTAGATTTCCAGCACGTCTTCCATGTGCGCCACGAATTCCGCATCTTGCTGAGGTGGAATCACCCAGTACGCGATCTTGGACTTCGTCATACCGTTTTTTTTAGCGTCTTACGCACCGTCTCGGGACAGATCGAGTCGACTACCTCCAATGTCACCAAAGTATCCGCCAGCAAGCGCAGCGACCACTGACCATACCCTGCAGGCGGTTGCCCCAGGCGCATCGCGATCAGCTTCGCTTCGGCCACACCATCAAGCTTGCGGGGCGTCGGCGACGTCGCGCGCAGCTTGCGCTCCAACGCCTGCTCAAAGCCTTGGGTGACCAATCGCTTGCGTAACTCCTCGACTGTTTGCACCCGGCAATCAAACGCCTCCGCAACTCGGGTGTCGATCCAGGCCGGACCATCGGCATCCACCTTGAGCAGCATCTGCGCACGCCTCACCTTCTCTGACGTCCCCTTCAACTGCTTGACCACGCTCTGACAAACCGCGCGTTCCGCATCTGACAACCGAACGATATATTGCTTGTGCACACGATATCTCTATGATGCTTGAAAGTCTCAAGTTTCCCAGAAGTTTAGCGCTTCACCAACCCCGTATTTTTGTGTGGTGATGGCACTACATCAAACCTTGGGCTATGTCAGCCCGCGGTGACCTATGAAAAGCATTAGTTCGCCACGCAACCATCAAAACGAATAGCGGCATGATTAATGGATGCTATGGAGTATGGAAAACGGGGGCAAGATCAAAATTGGACGGGCATCGAATTGCCTCGGCTCCGTTGCACAAACGGTCGTTTGCGCAACGCGGGCGGGCCGACCGTCCAGCAAGGCATTGCGCGGTGCATAAAGGTATTGCAAAATAGTCTGAAATAGCAACAGGTTTGCGCAACGATGCTCCTAGGCTACGCACGGGTTTCCACCCAGGATCAAGATACAACGGCGCAGATCGCCGCGTTGCGCACCGTCGGGTGCCGTTGGATTTAGTCAATCTGCGCCAATTTTGTTGGCCCAGTGTGCCGACAATTTGAGAGACTTACTTTTTCTACAGCCTCGTTAGCCACCATGTCCAACCTTTCGCTTCGCCTTGCTTTGTGCTTGTCGCTCTTACTCGGATCGTGTGCAGATGCACTTGCGTGCTCGTGCAGCCAGATCACGCTGGAAGAGAAGATTCTGGCTGCGGACTACGTGTTCATGGCTTGGACCACTTCAGCAGTTGTTTCTGAGCAAGGGCCAAATCAGGGGTGGATGATCGTGCGGTTCAAGGACCCCATCCTCTACAAGGGGACAACGCTGCCATTCGAGTCCGTCCGTACCCCGAGCGAATCGGCTATGTGCGGAAGCAGCGTTACGGTGCCGTCCATCTATTGGTTCTTTACGAACAGCCAAGGTGAGTTCTACAGCTGCTCGGGAACTCAGCCTATGACAACGCCCGACGGCTACGAGCTGTCAGGACGAGTCAGTGATAAGGTTCTGGAGCTCAAGAGGCGCCAGGTGCGCGAGCTGCGGGCACGCGCTGCGGATGGTGGTTAACTGAAAATTGCAGCCGACCATGTCGGCTGATAAGTGTTATGTCACCTTGAGCGGTCTATTTGGTTATTAAGTCACTGCGATATGTCATACTGTCGATTATAGTTAATAGTCAAAAGGTATCCCATGAATGCTAAAACTGTAAAGTTGGCCATGTTGCGAGAGCTGGTCGAGGCCGGTTCGGTCCGCTCTGCCGCCATCGTTGGCTTGCCCGGTGGCTATGCCGTCCAGGTGCGCTACGGCATGAGCGATCGCGCCCTTGCTGCCCGAACGGGCGACGTGCGGATCTTCGCAAAAATTGATGCGGCCGCGAAAACTTTGCGCGGGTTGGGCGTCGTTAAAGCCGAGCTGGACATCAGCGGTCACACACCTGGCTCGATGCTGAGCAAGCGTCGGCCTGATCGTACCCAGGCACTAAAAGACGCACACAAAGCGGCGCTGCATGACAAGTGGTTTCGCGATCAGGTCGAATTGGCGGTTGTCGAAGCAGATTCACCCGGAGCCGTATGGCATGAGCACGATGCGATGTTTGATGCGTTGGAATTAGAAGCAGGAGCGGCACGTGGGTGATTATCACCAGGAACGTCAAATCAACCTAGTTGCGCAGTCGATGGGGCAATTTGCAAAAATGGCGCGTGAGCTGCAATGGAAGCTCACAGAAGAAGCGGCCGCTAAATCGCTGGGCATTGATGTGGCCACCCTGCAGGCCGTGGAAGCAGGCGACCAGAGCGTGACGTTGGGCACCATGCTGCGGGTGTGGAAAAAAATGCAAATATTGGGTGATGTGCAAACGGCAGCACTCAACGCGGACGTGCTTATTGAAGCCGAGATTAGTCGTGATATGGCAATTCATTCCGCGCGTGCGGCTGAGAACCTTCGTAAACTAAACGAACGCGAGCGCCTTGCGTACAACGAACGCAATGCACAAAAATAGTCTGCCGCGCTACCTGGGGCGTGCGCGCTCAGATCTATTGCAAATCATTCAGTATGGCCGTGGTGAACAGTGGCCAGATCCCGTTGCTTACGTGCGAGTGCTGCGCGATCGCATTGCTGTGCTGGCTGAGCATCGAGGTAGTGGACGCGCAGGGCGCGTGGAAGGCACCCGTGAATGGGTGCTCACCGGTACGCCGTATATAGCCGTGTATCGCGTTGCCGGTGGTGTCATTGAAGTGCTGCGTGTACTTCACGGTGCTCAAATCGACACCCAATTACTGAACTCAAAATAAATATTTTTTAATTGTTGCAAGAAAGCTGATACGAAAAATCAATATAGGTCGTTTGGTTCAATAAGACGGAAGACGGCGGCAAATTTGGCTTTTGCAGTCAGCTGATGCTTCACCACTTAACCCATATTTTCTTGGATACGCAATGCAGCTTGATATAAAGTATTTATTTACCCTCATCGCCGCTTTGCTGGCAACCAGTGCCCTCGCAACGCCACCGCTGCGCGATCCAATCAGTGACCGCGTTGGCGCAACCGCTGGCGAGTTCCGCGTCGATGAAGGCGGTGCAGCAACCTATTCGATCCCGCTTTACACCGTGCCGGGCACGGCGGGTGTCGCGCCGCAAATGGCGCTGTCGTATTCCTCCAACGGTGGTGATGGCGTTTTGGGCAAAGGCTGGCAGCTTTCGGGTATGAGTGCGATTACGCGGTGCCGCGCAACGCGCGAGGCTGGGGATTTTCTGGACGTGATGAATGCGCCGATTGACGGCTATGGGGATCCGATCAATTTTTCTGCGACCGACAAGTTTTGCTTGGACGGCCAACGGCTGCTTGCCGAATTGGATGTCTCAGGCGCGCCGATTAACAATGTGTATCGGCTTGAGCTGGACGCCTTTACGCGCGTTACTGCGGTTTTTGATGCAACGCCCGCCAATGGCCCGCGCGCATTCAAAGTGCAGCGGCGCGATGGCACTACCGCTTGGTATGGTGATTTTAACGGCTGTCAGCTGAGCGGCAATGTGTGTTCGGCTGTGCGCACCGTTGCCAACCGAGCCGATGCGTTGGTGTTAGCCAATACGCTGGACGCCAGTGGCACCACCGTTTTGCGCGCGCAAGCGTCAGCGTGGGCGATGAATCGCTCCTATGACTCGAATGGCAACTACGTCGATTTTGTCTATGCAACCGATGCGCTCAAAGGTGAGTTTGTGCTCGCACAAGTCGACTTTACCGGCTTTGCGGTGTTTCCCGGCATCTCAGGCGTACCGAGCGCGCCTTACGCTTCGGTGGTGATGAATTATTCGACGCTTCTCAGTGGCCAGCGTAGTGGTTTTAACGCCGGTAGTCGCTTCGTGCGCAGCAAGCGCTTGGACAGCATTGACTCCAAAATCGGCGCGGTCGTAGTGCGGCACTACAAAATGGATTTCATTACCGGCACGAGTGGTTTAGGCGATGACGTGCTGAACCAGATCACCGAATGCCGTGACACCAGTGAGCAGGTGTGCCTAAAGCCAACGGTGTTTCAGTGGTCGCAGGCGCAGCAGCAGTTTGCCGATCAAAGTATCTACAGCCAGTCAGAGTTCGGCAAATTTGTGGATAGCAAAATTGGTGATATCGACGGTGATGCCCGCGCTGACTTTATCTGGGTGCGTAACACTAGTGCGAGTGATGGCTGCGCAACCAATAAGATCTATGTTTCCCGAAGTATCAAAAATACTGCGGGTCAGCTTGCCTTTGCTACGCCTATAGATACCGGCATTTGTACCCAATGGGATTCGAATTTGACCGGCACCGCACCGCTGTCCGATATTCGCCGCTACTGGCAGTTGCTCGATTACAACGGTGATGGCCGTGATGATTTGTTGCTCGCTCAACGCCCATCTGTGACGCCAAACGCGGTCTGGCAAGTGTTTTTAGCGTCAAGTTCTGGTGTCGGTTACAGCAGCACACCGATCAACACGCCGATGACGGTCTATGTTGCAAGCACGACCCTGGCTGACGGCATTCTGTGGACGCTGCAGTTAGGGGATTTCAATGGCGATGGCATCAATGATGTCTTAAATATCGAAAACAATGCGCCTGTGATTCACTTTCTAGAGCGTAACAGTAGTGATGTATTTGCGTTTACGCCCGCCTATGCGCTGGACTGGCAATCGGTATTGCCGCCTGCGCTGGGATGCAGCACCGGGGATTGCACCGTGCGCTTATCGACCACGACGGATCATTTGGGCGACGTCAATGGCGATGGCCGCTCAGATATTTTGTTGGGCTATCGTTTGGCAAACCCAAACTTGCTGCAACCCGAAGCGGTGCAGTCCATTCCGGCGCGCGCAATGTGGCTGTTGGCCTATGAGCGCACGGAAACACCGCTGCGCAGTATGCGCTTGAAGTTTCATGCCAGCACATCGCCCAACTTGCCAGCCTCAGAGCGCGCGCCCGTCGCGGATGGCGAGCGCGGTGACTTTAACGGCGATGGTTTAATTGACGTCTTGTCTTGTAACGGAACCACCCAGTCCAGTTGCCAGGCGTATCTCAATACCGGCTTAGCAGGCAAGTACAGTTTTATCGCAGTCGGTTCAGTGTTGCCCGATAGCAGTCAACGCAAATTGCTAGATGTAAACAACGACGGACGCAGCGACTTGCTCTATCGCCCGGGAACTAGTCCTAGCGATGGGCCGTATTTAGTCATGCTGGCAGCAAGCGATGGTAGTTTTGGGGCCAGTGGCGCACTACCCGGATGCAGTGTTTCTTTCTGTAGTGCAAGTCCCTTTGAATTCGGCACCAGCTATTTCGCCGACTTCGATGGCGATGGTCACGTTGATTTTCTAGCGCTACAGGCTGCGCCGAATGGAAATGAAAACGTCCGTACCGCAAGCGTTGGCGTAAACAATGCTTTTGCCGCCTACGACGTCATCACCACCATCAAAAACGGCTACGGTGCCAGCACGATCATTGACTACTTGCCGTTAACCAATAAGGACGTTTACCGCCGCGATCAAGGCAGCCGCAATAGTCAAAAAATCGGGCGCTTATCGCCGGTGCAAGATTTGCTAATGCCGATGTATGTAGTGGCGAATGTGCGTTCCAGTGCACCCATCCTTAGCAACCCAACCGCCTTCAGCAGCATCGATTATCGTTACGCGGGTGCCAAAATTCAGGGCGGCGGGCGTGGCTTTTTGGGGTTTCGCGAAGTGGTGAGCTTTGACGCCAACTATGACGGCACGGGTGCCAGCAACTGCGGCCCCAGCAGTGACGGCTGCTACATCGCGAGCGTTTCGAGCTACTTTCAAGAATTTCCTTACATCGGCGCACCGAACACGAGTAAAACTTTGGTGATGGCCGGCACCTACACGCCCTCCCTGTGCCGCACCACAGGCCGCCAAAGCGACAGTTGCGCGCAAACCAATGCCGTGTTTCCGAGTTTCGAAACCGGGCTTAATAAGCTAGTTAAATTCGCCGCCCACGCTATGGCCTGCCAAACCGCGAATGGCAGCACCGATATTTGCCCAGCACCCTACAATAGCGGCACATCCCAGTGTTACACCAGCGTACGTGCGCCGACGCTGTTTGCCAGCGAAGGGGTCAGCGAAAGCCACAAAGTGATGAGCAATGGCGACAGCGTCAATCGCTTTGCCAGCGCTGGCAAACCGCAGGGTCTTTTTGCCTATGTGTTGGGCAGTGTCGACAATAGTTATGAACTGCAAAGCCCAGGTGGTACCCAAGCCACGTCGGAGGTGTTTAATACCTTTTGCTACGCCGATGGCAACGGCAATATGACGCTCGCCGAAACCCAAACGGCCAGCACCAGCTATATCAATGTGGGCGGGACTAATGCCGCCGACTTAGGCAAAATTCGAAGCAAGTCGGTACGCAATCAATATATTGATGACCTGGTAA
>JAYUUS010000305.1:0-2439 GCA_043754435.1 Rhodanobacteraceae bacterium | reverse complement strand
AAAGCTGGAGCGCCAAAGCACAGCGCGGCAAATTTGTGGTGCTCAATTTTTGGGCAACTTGGTGCAAGCCGTGCGTGAAAGAAATGCCGGACTTTCAGCTATTAAGCCAGCGCACTGATACCGCAGTACTCGGTTTGGCTTATGAGGACACCACGGATACCGAACTAGTGGCCTTTTTGGCTAAACTTAAAGTGATCTATCCGGTTTCCAAAGTCGATGTTTATGCCCCGCTGCCAGCACCCTTAGAAGTGCCCAAAGGCTTGCCCACTACGCTGGTGTTTGATCGCCAGGGGCTATTGCTGAAGAAGTTTTTAGGCCCAGTGACGCGCAGCGAGATCGAAAAAGTCATTGTCGCGGCAGCGCCTGCGAGTGCACCTATACTTAAAAAGTGAGCGCCAAGCTGTGAGCACAGCAACACGTGAGCGTGAGTTTGAGGGACGTGAGTTTCTGGTGCGTGGGCGGGTGCAGGGTGTTGGGTTTCGCGCCGCCACCCAGCGCGAGGCAATGCGTCTTGGGCTAGTTGGACACGCGCATAATTTGCCCGACGGTGCGGTTAGGGTGCATGCCTTTGGCAGTAATTCAGCCCTGGATGCGCTGGCGCAGTTTTTAGCGCAAGGCCCGCGTTTTGCGCGCGTTGATGTTTTGACGCAAACGCCCATTGCGCCATTGTCGCTAAGTGACAATGCGCCACAGCGCTTTTCGACAGGCACAGAAAGCTATGCAGACTAGCTCTGCAAGCGTAGCGGCGCAGCTTGACCATGCGCTGCAGCGTGGTGATTTGATCGCCGCAAAAGCGCTTGCCCATACCTTGACGCAGCAATTGCCGAATCAACCCGAGCATTGGCGCACGGCGGCCCTGATCGCAGTGCATTTGGGTGAACCGGCTGATGCGGTCAGTGGCTTACGTCGTGCGATTGCGCTCGCGCCAGAATCCGGCATGCTGCGCGCTGAGTTGGCGGCGGTTTTGGAGTTGCTAGGCGAGTTTGGCGAAGCGCAAACACAGCTGCACGAGGCGATTCGGCTGGAGCCGGGCGAAATCAAGCACCGCCTCAAGCTTGCGGCGGTTTTACTGAGCACCGGCAAACCCGCAGAGGCGGCGATGTTGGCGCGGCAAGTGGTGACGCGCGCGCCCGATTTGCAGGCCGGTTGGTACGTGCTGGCGGACAGCGCCTATGCGCAAGGCGATTGGCAGGCGGCGCTGCGCAGTTTCGAGCGCGCCTTGACGCTAGCCAACCGCGAGGGCGCCGCAGTCTCGGCCAAACTTTGGTACAACGTGGGCTTGTGTATGGGTAAATTGCACATGTCCGAGCGCGCTCTAATTGCCTACGACCGCGCCTTGGCGCTCGATCCAAAGCTGTATACCGCGCTGGCGCAGCGGGTTTTTACTCAGCGCAAATTGGCTGATTGGCGCGATCTTGCTGCGAACAGCAACCGCTTAATCGAGCTGGTTAAGCTGGGCGTGCCTGGAATTACACCGTTTTCATTTTTGGCCGAGCCTGCCAGCGCGATAGATCAACTGAGCTGCGCGCGCGCGATGAGCAAACAGGTGGCGCGCGGGGTCGGGATTGGGTTTGAAAATTGTGGCTTTGAGGCGCCCGCCAAACATCGCGGTTTAACGCCCAGGGGCCAGAGTCGGAGCAATGTGCACGGCGGCAAACGCCCATTGCGCTTAGGTTTTGTCAGCAATGGCTTTGGTCAGCACCCAACCGGGCTGCTAACGGTTGAGTTTTTTGAATTGTTGGATCGCGCGCGGATGCAAACGCTGCTGTTTGCCACCGCACCGTCCGACGGCGGACCGATTCGCCAGCGACTCGCCAATGCGGTCGAGCTGATTTGCGATTTCACGCACTTGCCCGCACAGCTCAGCGCCAACAAAATTTGCGAGCTTGAAATTGATGTGCTGTTTGACCTGCGCGGCTTTGGCGATGGCGGCACGCCTGAATTGTTTGCGCTGCGGCCCGCACCGTTGCAGGTCAATTGGTTGGCCTATCCCGGCACCTCCGGCGCGCCCTGGATGGACTATATTTTTGCCGATGCGCAAGTTTTGCCAGCGGCTATTCGCGCTGGTTTTAGCGAGGCAGTGGTGTATCTGGAAAGCCCATTTCAGCCCTATGACGCGCAAACACAAGTGGCCACGTTAAAGCCCAGATCGCATTATGGTTTGCCGGAAAATGCGGTAGTGCTGAGCAGTTTGAACAATAGCTACAAAATCAATCCTGAGGTGTTTGCGGTCTGGTGTCGCATTTTGCACGCGGTGCCCAGTGCTGTGCTTTGGCTGCTGCACGCCGCAGATGCCGAGGCCTACGCACAAAATATGCAGGCGCACGCAACTGCTGCAGGTATTGACCCAGCGCGGATCGTTTTTTTACCGAAAATGCCGCACCCCGAGTATTTGGCCGCACTGTCGCACAGCGATTTATTTCTCGACACTTTTCCATA
>JAYUUS010000304.1:0-2453 GCA_043754435.1 Rhodanobacteraceae bacterium | reverse complement strand
GTGTGCGGCCGCCTAACAGCAGCTCAAATATGGGGTGGTACAGAAAGTAAATCACCATGATCGGGATCACCACGGTAAGCAAAAACGGCTTTTGCTGTTCTTCAAAAATTTTGGCAAATTCATTGCGCCCGAGCAGATGAAAAATCGTCATGCCAATACCGAGCCACAGCAACGCCGCCAGCACACGGAACTTGAAATCAAGCAAAAAGGCGTAGGCGCGCGCGCCCGGCCCAGCAATGCTTAGGCGTAGATCCAAGCCGTCATTCAATTTAATCGCAAGTTCGCTCATGCCGGGCAGTTTAAACCTAAAATTAGGTGACTTGGAATTGCTGCAAAAAGCGCGCATGCAGTGTCGCGATATTGCGACACAATACAGTGCGATCCGCGCTGTCATTGCCAAGCACGTGATCTGCGATCCCGAGACGCTGGGCGCGCGACGCTTGCGCGCTGAGCATTTGTTGCGCCAACTGCGCATCAATAGCATCCCGCTGCATCAGCCGCTGAATTTGGCTGGCGACACTGCAATCGACGACGATGATGTCACTGAGAAAATCATAGCGGCCTTTTTCCGCCATCAACGGCACCACCACGATGGCATAGGAGGCAGCGCTTTCCTGCACGCCCGCCATCGCCAACGCCCGAATGCGCGGATGCGTAATCGCCTCAAGCTGGGCGCGAGCCTGCGCATCCGCAAACACTCGCGCCCGCAGCGCGCGCCGATCTAGCGCGCCGTTTGCATCTAAGATACCGGCCCCAAATGCCTCAAGCACGGCCGCCAAACCCTCACTGCCCGTTGCCAGCACGGCGCGCGCAAGTACATCGGTGTCAATGATCGCCGCCCCAAGTGCGGCAAATTGATCGCTGACAAAGCTTTTGCCCGAGGCAATGCCGCCGGTGAGGCCTATAGCTTTGTTGATTTTATTGAGTACGGGCACGTCAGTCACGCAATTTCAGCCGGTACAAAAACTCATCATCCCGATGCGCACCGACCATAAAAAAGCAATTCGCCGTGTGCGTGAAACCATAGCGCTGATAAAAACGCTGGGCGCGCGGGTTATCGCTGTACACGCTCAGCACCACATCGTCCATGTTCAGACTGCGCGCCGAATCAATCGCCCATTCCATTAGATTATCCGCAACTCCAGCACCAAAATGGCTGCTGCGCAAGTAAAGCTGTTTAAGCTCCAGCACCGCGCGGCCGGGTAAGTCCAGCGGCAGCGTGTGGTCCAGTCCTAACTTGCAATAGCCAATCATACGACCGGATTCCTCGGCCACTCGGTAACGCCGCATGGGGCTTAGAAGTTCCTGCGTTACGACGGCAATGCTGTGCGTTTGCGCTAAGAAAAGATTTAAGTTTTCGGCGCTGTATAAGTGCCCGAAGGTTTCGGCAAAACTTGAACAACCGAGTTCAGATAGGGTGGCACAATCGAGTTCGGTAGGGGTGCGATAGATCATAGTGCTTCAATAAATGGGAAAAAGTGTGCGTGCTAATTAACGCGCTGACGGTAGCAGAAATCTGCACGGTCATTGGCGACATCTGGAAATAGCTTTTGCCTCCTAATTTTTGCCCGTTGCGTTAAATCCACAATTGGCCGTCAACCAATCTATTCGACATGCGTTTAGGATTGTCGAAACGCTCAACCCCCAAATGCTTGGAGCACGCCCATGAAGCTCAAACCGACTGCATCGACACCACTTGCCATCACCAGATTGGCTGCTTTGCTGGCCATTGCCTTGGGTTATGGCCCTGCCAACGCTCAACAGCGCTTGGCTGACGCCAGTACTAGCGACCCTGAAATGCTAGCGGTGCAGCTCGATCAACAGCTACCAACCGCGCCAAACGATATTTTATTCGGCGGTTTGGCGGGTGATTTTGAGAACCACAGCAATACGCCCGCCAATGACGCCGAGGCGGCGCGCTTTTTAACCCAAGCTACGTTTGGGCCGACGCAGACCGAGTTGGGCGAACTCAAATCCATTGGCTACAGCGCCTGGGTGGATCGCCAGCTCAATATTGACCCGACGCTGCAACGGCCGGTTTTAGAAAGCCAAATCGCGGCGGATGTTGCCGCTAACCCACGCGGCGCTGGGTTTTATTTAGGCTTTCGCCAGGAACGCTGGTTTGCCACGGCGGCCATGGCACCCGATCAGCTGCGCCAGCGGGTCGCCTTTGCACTGTCGCAGGTGCTAGTGCTTTCGGAAGTCGGCACGCTCAGTAATTCCCCAATTGCCGTTTCAGAGTACAACGATATTTTGTTGCGCAACGCTTTTGGCAGCTATCGCACGCTGCTGAAAGAGGTGACCTACAGCCCGATGATGGGGCAGTTTTTAACCACCTTGCGCAATCAAAAAACTGACTGGACGTTGGTGGGCGGGGTAGCTACACCGGGCCTATTGGCACCGGATGAAAACTATTCGCGGGAAATCATGCAGCTGTTTTCCGTCGGCCTAAT
>JAYUUS010000303.1:0-21759 GCA_043754435.1 Rhodanobacteraceae bacterium | reverse complement strand
CGCAATTCAGGATGACCGCTCAACCGCCTCACAAACTCATCGTCACTCAAATATCGCTCAGTCATCTTCAGCCGCATTTAGTTACCCAGTGTGCCGAGAATAACTCCACATCAGTTTGAATCGCACCCATATAGCGCAGCACCTCAGGGTCAGACACCAAGGCATGGTAGGCCGGCGCATCGGCCTCGGTGAACGGCCGCAAGATCAAGCGTTGGGTTTGTATCATCGCGCTCACGAGATATTAGCTTTCATCTAGCAACCGCGTCAGTAAAGCGCTGTGGCGGCTTTTCTGCACACTGGTCGATAGCCGACACGCAGCGACAATGGTTTTAAGCTCGTGTAGCGCGGTATCAAAGGCGTCGTTAATCACAATAAACTCAAATTCGCCGCAGTGCTGCATTTCTTCGACGGCGTTGCGCATGCGCTTGGCGATTACTTCCGCAGAATCTTGGGCGCGATTTTCCAGGCGAAATTTAAGCGTATCGCGGGATGGCGGCAGGATAAAAATCTCGCGCGCGTCGGGGAAGCTTAAACGCACTTGGCGCGCCCCTTGCCAGTCAATTTCTAAGATGACATCACGGTCTGCACCGAGTTCAGTGGCCACCATTACGCGTGCGGTGCCGTAATAGTTGCCGTGTACCAGCGCCCATTCCAGCAATTCGTTTGCCGCAATTTTTGCTTTAAATACATCAGGTGAAACGAAATGATAGTCCACCGCGTTCACTTCACCCGGTCTAGCCTCGCGGGTGGTGAAGCTGATGGAAAGCCTGAGCTTGGCATCGCTGCGCATTAATTCGCGCACCAAGGAGGTTTTCCCGGCCCCGGAGGGCGCTGCGATGATGAAAAGGGTACCGCTCATACGTGGTTGCTCACAGGCTTTAAGCTTAGACTATTCGAGATTTTGCACCTGTTCGCGCACTTGTTCGACTAATACTTTCATATCAATACCTAATTGACTGGTGCGTGCATCCACCGATTTGGCCCCGAAAGTGTTGCATTCGCGGTGCAGCTCTTGGATTAAAAAATCCATGCGTCGGCCAATCGGCTCGTTAAGATTGAGCACGCGATTAGCTTCCTGCAGATGGATGCGCAGCCGTTCTAGCTCCTCATCGACATCAAGCTTGTGTAGGTTTAACACCAGCTCCGCTTCCAAACGGTTGGGGTCGAGGGTTTCTTTAAATTCGGCCAAACGCAGCGTTAGTTTTTCATGCAGGGCGGCTTTAATGTGCGGCAGTAACAGCAAAGCCTGCTCGCGCAATTGCTCCAACTGCGCCAATTTATCGCGAAGTGTTTCTGCCAGCTTATTGCCTTCACGCGCACGCGCAGCATCAAATTCGCTTAGGCATTCGCGAAAAGTGGTGATCGCTGCTTTCTTCAAAGCCTCGCTATCGCATTCGCTGCCCTGTACCGCGCCGGGCCACGCCAGTACGTCGCTGGTCGATAGCGGTTTTAATTCCGGGTGGCGATTGTGCAGGGCATCAGCCAAAGCTAATAAATCCTCCACCAGCGGCTGATTCAGTGCAAGCGCATTTTGTTGTACCGGCGCTTTATAGCGCAGAGTTAAATCTACTTTGCCGCGTTGAATCAGCTTTTGCGCCATTTCGCGCAGATGCGGCTCCAGCGCACGCAGCTCTTCCGGTAATTTTAAGCCCAGCTCCAGAAAGCGGTGATTGACTGAGCGCAACTCAAAAATTAACTGGCCAGGCGCGCCTTTGGATTCAGCGTTGGCAAAAGCGGTCATGCTGCGGGCCATAAGTGCCTTGGGCGTTAAGGTAAGGGCGCGCATGGTAGCGCCAAACGCAGCTAAACTGGCGGAACTCCACCGATGAGATCTTTATGAACTGGTTTGATTTGACTCGCGATCCGAATCGAGATCCAACGCGACACGCTCGCGCAGTTGGTTTTTTGCTCTGTACCATCGCGATTGGCTTTGTTGGAGATAGCTCTGCTGGAGATAGCGCTGCTGCCGACACCATCTATAAATGCACCACCGCAAGCGGTGCGGTGATATTTTCAGCGAAACCCTGTGTCGGCAGCGCGCAGGTTAAGAAAATTGAGCCTAGGGTTGTCGTGGTCGGTGCAGAGCCAGTATTGCCCGGCAACATTCCAGGGCGTCGAGGCCAAATTAGTCCAGAGCCGCCGGTGGACACGACGCCGCACCGCACGCCGATGCCGCCCGTACTGGAAAGCTGTCGCAAGGAGATGTTTGATCTAAAGCGGGTGCTGGATACGCGCTTTATCGAGATCGAACTCAATCTAAAAAATGCCCGCGCTGCACTGGAGCAAAATTCGCTGGAATTGGGAGCATCTCAAACCAGTAAAGTGGGCGTGCAGTGGGGCCTCCTACTGACTGAGCAAAGGCGGGCAATTGAACAGCGTTTGAAAGATGCACAGGCAGCGCTCACGCTTTTCTATCCCGATGAGAAGGCGAAATTTGCGGAAATTGCGAAACGCTGCCGAAAAAATTAGTTGCCGAAAGTCATGTGTTGTGCTTGCTTGCGACCATACTCATGCGTATGCTACTCGTACCAACAAATGCCTGGGAGGGCGGGAACGATGAAAACACGGTTGATTTATGCGGCGGTAATTTTAGTGATGGCGAATGGCGCTCAGGCGCAAGAAGTGATGATTGCAAAGCAGCTTGCCGGTGCGCCAGAAGAGTTTGCCGCCATGCAGCCGGCTGATCCTGCGGCCGCAGCGATTCGTTCTAAGAGTGCGTTGGTGCCCGTCAGTACCACACTAGGTGCTGATGGCAAATATCATTGGCAAGAAAATCTAGCTATTGATTCAGGGCGCGCGCGCGTGCTGTTGCTTAAACCTAACGATGACAATTGGCAGATGAGCTTGGGTTCCGCCAGTCGGGGTAACGCAGCGCTGAGCCGCGCTGAAACGCTTGCATCAGTACACACACTAACCACCTTTGGCATGCAGTCAATGCAGGTTCCGGGGGAGCTATTCGCTTTTGAAAGTTTAAGCAAAAGCAAAGTCACTTTTGATATCAGCTCAAACGATAACAAAGCCTCCAACGGCTTTTTGCTGCTCGAAGGGGATTCCAATACGCTGTTAATTTCCTATCAAACGGCATCAAACCAGCGCTTAAATAACCCCATTTCAATTACTGCAGCGCTGCAAAACTTCGCGAAAAGTGCGAGCTCGACAAAAATTGCTACGGCCGTGCTCAACGTAACCGCGCCTTCTGGCGTGCAAAGCCAAGTCGCATTTTTTGACGACGGTAAGCATAGCGACGGCGTAGCCAGTGATGGCCTATTTGGTGCCACCTTTGTGCCGAGTGAAAGCGGTGACTACAAAGCGCAAGCGCGCGTTGAAGGGAGCGCAGGCGGCGTTGAAGTCTTGCGCACCGCTGAGCACTTGATCCCGGTGATTGCCGACGAGCTAAATTTCAGCCGTGGCGTTGCACAATTAGCAGACGCTAAAACCCCGGGACGGCTTGCAATCTCGGTGCCGATGTCGAGCAATAAACCAGGTCAACACTACCGCGCGTATGCACAACTTTGGGGCCGCGATAGCGGCGGCAAAGAAGTCGCAATCGCTTGGCTAGGTGGTATGGTCACACCCGCAAATGGTGCAGCCACATTTGAATTTGATGCGCGATGGATTGCTTTGGCAGGCGCTAACGCGCCCTATTCTCTACGCGCCGTGCGTTTTGAAGACCCAGACAATTTTATCACCCTTGCACAAACGGCTGAACTCGCTATTAGTGACCGCATTGCGCCAATTGCCGCTAATAAATCAGTACAGATTGATGAAGCCATGACTATGGGCTTACGCCCCGTACAGGCATCGGTTCAAGCCAAAGGTGTCGGCTCGCGTTTACTTTTGGTGCACGGCTATTGCTCTGGCAACGTCTGGACTGCACCGAATTTCACCAACGCGTCAGTTTTCCTTGATTTGAATCAAAATCGCAGCAATGACGAGTTTGCGCAACGCATTAAAACCTTTGGCAGCACCTGGAACTCTTACGGTATCGTGGCCCACAGCCAGGGCGGCATGGCAAGTTTGCATTTGTATAATTATTACTGGAGCGGCTTGGACAATGCGGTCGGCAGCCGTTTGATTCAATCGGTAGGCACACCGTACAAGGGCACAAACTTGGCTGGCGTATTGGCAGCGCTGGGTGGAATCTTTGGTGTCGGCTGCGGTACCAATAACGATTTAACTTACACCGGCGCGGCAAACTGGCTGGCTGGGATTTCCACTGCCAGCCGTGCCAAAGTCAACTACCACACCACGAGTTTCAACCTGACGAACTGGTGGACCAATGACTATTGCAACTTCGCAAGCGACTTAGTTTTGGGCGATCCAGAAGATGGCACCACCGAACAGGCGAACGGTCAGCTCAGCGGCGGCATCAACCGTGGTCACGTCACCGGCCAATGCCACACCGATGGCATGCGCGACCCGGCGCAATATCGCGATGCATCCAGAAATTCCACGATGAACGCCAACGCAGCACGCTAGTTCGGTCAATCAAGTAAGCTAAAAGGCGGGCGTTTAATAGGCGCTCGCCTTTTTTATGGTGCGCACGAATCAGCCTAAGTACACCGCAATCTGCAATCCCCAAACTCTTTCAAAGCACAATTTTGGAAGCCAGCCACTTGCACCATAAACGGCAATAGTTTGCGGGTCAAAATTTGCCTGAAAATTTCCTGCGGACTTAAATCGCGCTTCTTTAGCGAGCCAAAGTAATAGCGAACGGTTCGGGCCAGTAAAAGTATCTGCTGCGGCCCATATCCCTTCGCACGGGTTCGCAGCGATAAGTTTGACGAACTCTGACGAAATCTTGTCGCCAGCGCGCTCAGCATCGATACCAATGCGGCGGCGAGCACTCGCGATCACAACCCACTTACCCGTGTGACTCATGCTGAAATGATGTTTAGGCTGTTGCTGGCGAAGCTGAAGCTGCAGCCACTTGCATGCCAAATACTGCCGTTTTAGTTTCGCGTTTTGAAATTGCGCCGCTCGACGACGCTGCGCCAGCGATAGATCGGCGTAAACGCTGCGATAGGGAAGTGCAGCGATACCGGCTAGGGTCAGAGCATAGTTGCCGCGACGCAATCTCGTTACATTATTCAACTAGCGCGGTCCTAAGCGCGGTTGCCACCGACTGTGGCCGCCAACCTCGTGACTTCAACACGGAAATCGTATGTGTGTTGAGCACCTGTCCGTGCGCATCAATAGGCTCATGCAATCTTGCGGGAATCAGCAGCAGCAAAAGATCACGGGCAAGCGCTGCATCGGTATCCAGACTCGACGGTTTGCTGAGCGCAAGCGTTGTTAGCCAATCACGCAGGGAAATTTTGGCAGCACTTGGCGCAATCTGCGCGCGCAGTGCATTGATTGATTCCGGCTGATCGTGTTGTACGTGCCAAATCCGGGTTTGAGCACTATTCTCATCAAAGTCTGCAAGCAAAAGTAGCGCCGATACTGCGTCTGCTTGTGCCAATGCGTTAACCGGCATCATGGAATCTGGCCAGCTTTTACAGAGCGAGAGTGCAATGCGGCTTATTGCCACAATATCCCGCGCGCGCTTTATGCTTGACACACACAGCCCAAGCCGATAAATGCGCAATCGCACCGGGTTTGGTTGAGCTTTTGATTGATCCGTCAAGACGCGTAACCGCTGCTCGGCATGCCATTTGCTACGTGCATAGCCGGATGCAAAAAGCCCGGTAGGCCGATCACTGTACTCATCAACATCCTGATCTAGCTGATAAGGGAAGACGCCAAGGCTAGAAGCAAAGTGCAGCAATGCGCCGTTTCGTTCTGCAAGTTTGAAAATGGCTTCAACTGAGCCTGTGTTGCAGGCGGCAAGCTCAGCATCGCTCAACAGAAAATTGACCTCGGCACCTAAATGCCAAATTTCGGTTATCGCCCCAGCAACAGCATCGAAAAGCGGCGCTGACCAACCCAATTCTGGCTCGGCAAGATCAAATAACAGTGTTTGAACCCACCCAACGCCTAGGTTTAATTCGGCCTCCGAAATCGCCGCCATCATGCGCTGCTCGGCAAGCGCCTGCGTTTTACCACGCACACAAAGAATCAGTGGGCGCGTGGTGCGCTCAAGCAGCTGTTTAATTAGGCCAAGCGCCAGCATGCCGGTTGCGCCGGTAATCAAAATCGCATCTTGCGTTCGTTGCAACTGGGTGATCTCGGTGGTATTCGTGGCGGCCAGATCCATGACAATTAACTGCTGCGGTCGTCCTTCAAACCAGCTTGATAAATGCCGCAATGTAGGTTGCCTAAGGAAGCTGCCCAGCGTGGCTTTACCAGCGCCGAGCGAACGCGCAGCTTCAATGAGTTTCAGCGCTTGCAGCGAATGTCCACCCTGGCTAAACCAGTCACCCGCTTCTGGTTTGTATCCAGACGGCAAGAATTGCTGCCAAAGCGACAGCGCGCTGGGATGTGCGGAATATCCCTGCGTCAAGGAATGCGCTGCGTGGATAGCCTTTGTTCCAGCCGATTTAGCAGTAAGCAGCTGTTGTCGCAGCGCAATCCGATCCAGCTTGCCGTTCACTGTTAGCGGCAATGGCCGATGGAAAATTTCATAAGTATCTGGCGCTACTGCATCCGATTGGGCAAAGCGGCGTTTTAGCCTCGAAATTATGGCGTCCGGATGATTATCGTGGTCATTTTTTCCCAACTTTTCCAACACAATTACGGCCACCAAAATCGAGTCTAAGTTGATCGCCACCGCTTGATAAATGCCTGCTTCGCTAAGCAGCAGTGCCTCTGTATCTGCGACGCTGACGCGCAATCCACGCCATTTGACTTGCTGATCTTGTCGGCCATGTATTTCAATACAGCCATCCGCTAAGGTGCGCCCTAAATCGCCGGTGTGATAGCGTTGCGCGCCGTTTTCATCAACGAAGCGCAGCGCCAAATCGCCGTTTTGTAAATAACCTGCAGCAACACTGGCACCCATGATGATGATTTCACCAACTTCACCTTGCGCTGCTTCAACGATAAGTTGCTGGCCGGCAAGTGCTTCGCCGTAGGGCGCGTACATGCGCTCGCCCAATTGCCGGGCATCGAATATGCATGACCAAATGCCCGCTTCCGTGGCGCCGCCAAGTACCGCAACTTCAGCTTCAGGAAGCGCTTGTAACGCTCGCCTAATTAAGCTCTGCGCCACAAAGTCACCGCTTAAAAGTACAAAGCGCAGGCTCTTGAGACGAATATCGGCAGCATCTGCATCGGCGAGCAGTAAATTTAAGCTGGATGGCACACTGTTCCAAATCGTGATTACGTGCTGTAAGACCAATTCGGGCCAAGCGCTGACATCACAGCGTTGTGGTTCGTCCGGCCAAACTAACGTTGCGCCAACGCTCAGCACGGCGAACACGTCGAATATGCTCAGATCAAATTGCGTCGGCGACAGTGCAAGCAGCGTGTCACGGGATCCAAGTGCCACTCGGCGAATAAGATCGTTGAGCGTATTGTTCGCGGCGGCATGCGTCATCGCGACCGCCTTTGGCCTGCCACTCGAACCTGAGGTGAGCAAGATGTAGGCCAAATCAGGAATTTCCTCTTTTATAGTTTGCGCGATTGGCTCAAGAACTGGCGCAACCTTGCCCTCATGCAGCCAGAAATTCGCGCCGACTTGCGCTATTTGTTCAGCCGCTTCAGACTTTTTGAGTGTCATCGAAAGTGGCACAAATACCGCACCTGCAGCTGAGATTGCTAGCATCGCAAGCACATCGAAAATCGTTCGCGTAGCGCTAAACGCTACGCGCGCGCCCGGCGCTACTCCGGCTTGCTGTATGCGTTTTTGTAGTGCCAAACTTTGGGCAAACAGCTCGCGATAGCTCAGCGATTGCCCTGCTGAAATAAGCGCGATTGCGTCTGGGAACTGTGCTTGTGCCCGTGAAAAGCCACTGTGCAAATAGTCGCTTTGCCTTGGTAATACATTAGTACCAAATTTATGCCTAAAACTTTTTTCATCGGTTCCGAGTAATGGCGCATTGGCAATGTCCAATAGCTGCCGCAATTTTGCCACGCTAAGATCGTGATCCGCGTGTTTAAGCTGCACGCCAAATTGCAGCTCAATTGCGCCACGCAATCGCAGCCAGTCCAGCGAATTTAAGACTGTAGAAAGCTGGGTCGAGTCATCAAAATGCGTACTTACTGCCGCGCGAATTAGCGCGTCAAGTCCACCTCTAGCAGCGGTCATTTTCGCATTTTCACAAATAGATACTTGGCAAGATGTTTGCGTTTGCGAAAACGCGTCCTGCATTTGCTGGTAGTCCGGCTTGCCACCCGACGTCCTTGGGATGCTTTTTAATCGAAAAAGCAGCGCATGATGCAAAGCTGCAAATGCGCACAGTTCCTTAGTGGGTGCGTCTTCATGCAGCAACACGAGCTGACTTTGGTTACCGTCAGTGGCAACTAGCAGCGCGTGTATTTGGCAATTTGCACCGGCAGTTTTGGCCTGCACCTCGCTTGCGCCCAAGCCCAGAGCGTCCAAATCCAGCCCTTTGCCAAGATGTTTTACCGTTCGATTCAAACGGCCCAAATAGTGCATTACGTCGCTGGCATCCAGTACCGCGCGATCACCAGTGCGCAGGTAGCGTTTACCGAAATGCTCAAAGTAACGATCCGCTCGGCTGGTTTCGCCCAAACTCGCACCTCTTAAGCACAGCTCGCCAGGCTCCAGTGCCCCCGCACGGCTATCTGTATTAACTTGGAAAATGACCGCGTCAACATGTGACATCGGTTCACCAATGGGCACGAATTTTCGACGCGAATCAACCTTACCGCGAAAAATACATTGTGAAACGCAAACTTCAGTCAGGCCATAGGTATTGACCAAATCAATAGCTGGATATTGCTTGTTAAATTGCCGCCATAGTTTGGCGCACGCCGCTTCACCACCGATCACAATTTGCCGGATACCCAAAGGGATTGCCATTTTATCCTGCACCGCCGCATGCCACCAGGAAGTCGAGACGTTCAATGCGGTAATTCCTAGTGCTTCCATTCGCTTTGAAAGTGCCAGAAAGCTTTCAAAGCGCGCTTCAAGAGTTTGCCGCGAGTGCAAATCAACCGGGCACACTAGCGTTGCGCCGGAAAGGAAACAAACTAGCAGCTCCTCAAGTACCGCGTCAAATGCGCTGGCGGCGAATCGCAACACGCGATCGCCTGGCTTGAGTGCAAGTGCTGGGATCATCGCGGTTGCGTAGGCGGCTAAGTTGGCGCTGGAAAGGGTGATCGTTGCAGGTTTGGCAGTCGTGCCTGAGCTGGCGAAAATTACCGCGCAATCCACTTCGGATTGCACTGCTAATTGTGTGGGTGATGGCGATTTCGCGACGCGAAAATCTAGCGTCCTTCGCGTACGCAGGGCGACATAACACTGCACCGCTTGAGTGATGCTCGGCGCTGTTTCTAGTTCATCAGGCAACGCGTCTTGGCGACTACAAAAACTTTCCAGGTCGCGGTAGCTAAGCTTGCTATACCCATCGTCAAGCGCTATGCAATCTGCAAATCGAGCGCTGGCTTGTGCAAGCAGGACTGAGATTGAGGCTGCTTGCAAATTACTCACGCAGCGTTGCGATTCGCTGCCAAAAACGCGATCACCTCTCTGAGTCGGCTTGGCCGCAATCAATCTTTCAATCTCGGTTTGCCAACAGTGCAAAATCAGCGACGCGGTGCGCTTGGAATATAGCGCACGGTCAAGCTGCATGCTCAAGTGCAGGCGATCATCCCAATAGTAGATCTGCGCGCAACTGGCAAATGGCGCGGGCTGCGCGGGTAGTCGATGTAGAACGATACTCAGTGGCGTTGAATTTGCTTGGCCTAATGAAATTCGATGGCCTTCCAAATTGCTTGAAAGCCCTGAAAACCCGGCGCATGCGGCTAACGGCGCTCTTGAATAAACAATGCCGTGCCTGACGCCTACAGGCGCGATTTTCATGTGCGGCGGAAACAGTGCGTGGTTTGCAGCACGCAATTGTGCCGCCAAATCCTGCGCACGGAGCATGCCGGTCGAGCTGGAGGTCGCCTGCATTGGTTCCAACAGCAATGGCACCGTGCAAACATCATATTGCCCAGAATTTTTCTGGCTTATTGCGGGTACGTAGAGGCTGCGCGCATGTGCGCCATAAATGTTATCCAAACTATTGGCATAGGCAGCCAATAGCAACTCAAACGTAGTTAGCTGTGCGGCTTTGGCCCTTTGCTGGATCGCCTTGCTTTGTGCTGTAGAGAGTGACTCAAATACGCTGAGTGCGAGCCCGCTAGGTAATGGCTCAGGGTCAAATTCAGGATGTAATGCTGGGCTCGCATGGGCTGCTTGCCAACGTTCAAGGGTGATCGGATAGCCTAATCCAAGCACGGGCTGCACTTTTGTCGTCGCCTGGTTGCCGTTGACCAGTGCATCCTTGACTAGTGCAGATTCTTTGTTCAAGGCCTGCGCAAGCGCTTGCCAAAGCCCAGCTACGCTTTGCTGATCACCCAGCAAATGATGGCAGCGCAGCAGATGCCGCGTATGGGGCGCTGTAGCCGAGCCAATCTGAAAACTATGCCATTGCATCATTGGCGCATCGCCCAGCGGCATGTCTGCAAAAGCGAGCTGCATTAAAAAGTCTTGCTTCGGCAACGCCGTCAAGATGTGGAATTTGATTTTTGGCGCAGCGCATGACATAAATCTGGGCATGCCGTTGTTCTCAACAACCGTCATTGCCAACCGTGGGAATTGCAAAACCAAACTATCCAGAGCTTTTTGCAGCGCTGCGGGACTGGGCTCTGGCTCAAAGTGAAAGTACACCGGCAACACATGTCCGGGAAAATTAGGCCGCTTGATACAGTCCAGCCAAAGCGCTGTTTCATTTTCGCTAAGATTAAGGCGCGGTTTGTAGCTACTAGCTTCAATGGATTGCATGGGTGATGCCTTATGCGAGCGCGATGGATGCGCAACCATGCCCCAAATGCTTTCGCCAAGTTGTGCTGTTTTTACAGCGTCGCCCGGCACAACGAACGGATGCATTCCGTAATACTAATCGTTCACGGGTAACTGCCACCCCCAGTTAACAAGGCTGTGTGGAAAGTTAGCGCTGTAACATTTTGCCGTAAGGTCACGCCAATAGACACGCGTCGTAATTTTCGGTGCATATGAAAGCTACACTTAGGTGAATGGTTTAAGGACTTAGAAAATGGCCAGTTTGTCACCCGACCAAGAATTGATTGCACGCCAGTCGCGTGAAGTTTTCCTGTCTGCGCGTAAAGCGTTGAGCGAAAACTGGAATCGCGACCAAGCGAAAGAGCTTTATGAGCTATCCGATTCCTTAAGCGAGCAGGCGCAAGACCAGGGGTTAAACGACTTAGGCGAAAGCTTGCTCGGGTTTTCGGCTTATTTGAGCTCTTTCGTAGATGGCGCGATGACGCCAAAGCCGCACCAACTAGGCCAGCTCGGAACGCTCGTCGAGGGTATTGGGGAAGCGCTGTTTCGCTTGCAGATGGATGTCACGGTCACTGATCTTACCCAGCATGCGACGGTCATTGAGCCAGAGAAACCGCAGATTTTTTATATCGGTGCACGCGTTGACCGCGCGAAGGAGCTGGAATACTCGCTGGCAAACGATGGCTTTATTTTGCGCCATTCGCAAACCGCAGCACCCGTGATCGCTGAAATTGGCAATTCGCAGGTGCAGGCGCTGCTAATCGACATTGAGCAGCTGCAAAGCTGGCAAACGATTGTGGGCTCACGCGGCGGCGGCAAGGACGCGATGCTGCCGCCTTTGATTGTGCTGTCTGATAATGACTCGCTTGAACTTCGGCTCAAGGCGATTCGTTCGGGTGCGGATCAGTTTTTTCTGTATCCGGCCGATAAGGAAAAAATCGGTGCGCGCTTGCGGGAGTTGGTGGAGGATCGTCGCAAGCCCTATCAAGTGCTGATTATTGACGATGATTTATCGATGACGATGTTCGTTGATTCCGTCTTACGCCATAACGGCATGGTCACTTGTGTGCTGAATTCACCGCACAATGCTTTGAAAGTGCTGGAGAGTTTTCACCCAGATGTGATTTTGGCGGACTTATATATGCCAGACATTACCGGCCTTGAACTGCTCGCACTGTACCGATCGCATCAGCGCACAATCTTCACACCAGTGATTTTGCTGTCCGGTGATGACGACACTGAGAAGCGTTTTGACGCGCTGCATTTTGGCGGCGATGACTATTTGACCAAGCCGATACGGCCACGACACTTAGTCGCGGCGGTTACCAACCGTGCGCGCCGCGCGCGTTGGCAACAGCGGGAATTGTTGGCGGCGCAGCACTAACTCTAAAAAAGTAACACTTACGCGCCGTCGAGCGCCGCTAAACCCTGCTTTGCCAGCAAACCCACCATTGCGCCCACTTCATTGGCGCGCGCGTTCGAGGCGTTACCTAAAGCCGCGCGCTTTTTTACGCCCTGTGCGATTGCGGCTAAACGAAAAAAGTTGAACGCCAAATAGAACGGCCAGTCGGCGGGTTTTTCACGACCAGAGCTTGAAAAATAGTCTGCAAGCCATTCGGATTCCTGCGGAACCCCGATTTCCGCGCGGTTTTTGCCGGCTAAGCCCGGCAGCGTTGGGTTTGCCGGTAAGCGCAGCGCCATGCAAAAATATCCAGCATCGCTGAGTGCTTCGCCCAGTGTTGATAGCTCCCAATCCATGACCGCGATAATTTTCGGCTCGGTAGGATGAAACATCAAATTGTCGACACGAAAATCGCCATGCACTAAAGCGGGTGCACTTTCACTGTCAGTGGGAACCCGCGCGTTTAGTTTTTCGATCAACTGATCCATAGCGGGAATGACTTCGGTGGCGCTTTGCTGATATTGCTCGCCCCAGCGTTTGAGCTGGCGCGCGAAATAATTGCCCGGCTTGCCGTAGTCGCTAAGACCAATGTCATTTGGATTGAGTCGATGAATATTGCCCAGTACGCGCGCGATTTCGCGGTAATACGCAGCGCGTTCATGCGCCAAGATTTCTGGCAACGCTGGGTCCCAAAACACCCGCCCATCCAAATATTCCATGACATAGAACGCGCTGCCAATAATGGCGTCATCGCTGCAATAATGTAGCGGTTTTGCTACCGGCACGTCGGTAGCGGATAGCGCCGAAAGCACCCGGAACTCCCGATCCACCGCATGCGCAGACGCCAGTAGTACACCCGGCGGCTTGCGGCGCAACACATAATTACCGCTCGCCGCGCGAATCAAATACGTTGGGTTCGACTGCCCGCCTTTAAACTTTTCAGCGCTCAACGGCCCACAAAAGCCTGAAATATGCTGGCTTAGATAATCTGATAGCGCTACTTCCGGCAGGGCAAGAGTGCCTGCGTTGTTCAAGAAAACTCCGTCATACGCTCACCCGCTTTTTTAAAATCTAAGCATAGCCTAACTGAGTTCACGCACTAATCCGCCGGCGACACCGCAACCCGCACGCGCAGTTTTTCGCCTGGGTCATAGTCCAGGCGCGAGCTATACACTTCACCGCGATAGCGATATTGTACGTCGTAACCAACCACTTCTTTGCGCTCAACGTATTGATCTACCACGCGGCATTCGTTGCGCAGTGAGCGTTCGGTGCCCTGTGGATTGTCAGAGGCGTCAACTTCGCGCCCCACGGCACCACCCACAACTGCGCCTGCAACGGTCGCGGCGCGGCGGCCATCGCCCGCACCGACTTGGTTTCCCAATGCGGCACCGACTAGGGCACCAATCACGGTGCCCGTATTGGTGTTGTCATAGCGGCGATTGTGTTCGGTGCTGACATCCGCGCAAACCTCGTGTGGCCTTGCTTCTTGCACCGTTTCATAAATGGGATCACTGCGCAAAACATCAGCAAATCCAAAACTAATGGCTTCTTCCGCTTCCACCGCCGCGCTTTCGTAACCTTGTGCCCAGAGCGAATAGGGCGCGGTGAGACTCATTACCGTGGCAAGTATTGCGGTTATTTGACAATGACGAGTCATATTGATCCTTAGGTTTATACGTCCTGCTGTCAGGACTCATTGCGACCGTGTTTCCTAATGATCCGTTTGCTGCGGATTCGGAACAGCAAGCATTCCAGCATCGTCCGACTGAACACAAACTGACATTTTGCTCTAGCTCTAAAAGCGTTCGGTTTCGCGTTAGATAGATGGCTCAGACAGACGGTCAGTTTGCTTCAGTTAATGCAGCAATCCGCTGTGCCGAAAATAGGATCCCGGTCATGGCCACCCCAGCTTCACGTCTAGGCATGATCGCGCGCGTGCTGATTTCGACCAAGCCGACTGCACGCGCTAAACGCTCTAGATAGCCAGCTTCATGTCCGTAGCGCCCGACCGGCGTTTGTTCAAAGCCACTGGGGGTAGGTAAGCTTGGGGTTTCAACATTAAAAATGAGCCAGCCGCCGGGGCGCAGCACGCGTGCAGATTGCCGCAGGATGGCACTGACATCCCCGAAATAGATGACAGTATCGGCAGCCACAATGGCATCGAACTCTGCTGATGCGCATTGGTTTAGAAAGCTGCCTAATTCGGCACACACCAAATGCTGATAATTACGATCCTGCGCAAGCGCTAGCATCGGTTGCGATAGATCGACGCCGGTCAACTCGTAGCCCGCAAGCTCAAGACCCAATAGGCCTGTGCCGCAGCCCAAATCTAGAACCTGGGACGGCGGCAATGTTGCCGGGATGAGTTCCTTCACGCGTTGCGCCACCAGTTTGTGTACCACGTAGCCCATTTGCTCAGTCATGTGGACGTCGTAGCGGCTGGCGTAGCCGTCAAAAAGCGCACGCACATAGGCGTCGCTGGCGCGTGCGGTTTGCGCGCTCTGCTCCAAACCACCGAGCAAGTGTGCGGCTTGTACATGCTCGGGCGAGCGCATCAATACCTGCGCCAAATAGGTTTTTGCTTGATCAGAGGAGCCGTGCTGCACCATGAGGCGGATCAGCTGCGAATCAATGCTGAGATCCTTATGATGCGGCTCAAGCACGGTGAATGCGCCTTGCCAACGGCCTTGCGCTTCTAAAGCATGCGCCAGTCCAATCAGCGCTTCAGTGTGCGGCGCGCCCAGATATAGTGCGGCAGTGAATGCGCACTCTGCGCGTGCAGCGTGGCCCAGGCGCAGGCGCGTCTGGGCTAGTGCCAACCAAGCCTGCGCGTTGTCTGGGGCGGCTTGAATGCTGGCTTCAAAATGCTCAGTTGCGCGCTCAAGCGCGCCGTTTTGCACCAGTAACTTGCCCAATGTAAACTGCGGCGCAGGTGCATCGGGCGCGATTAAAATACAGCGTTCAAGGTTGGCAATAGCCTCGTCAGTGCGTTTTTCACGCGCGGCGAGCACAGCTTCCCAATAAATAAACTCAGGGTCGTCGATAAGCTCGGGGTTTTGCGCGCGTAGCTGCGCTAGTCGCGTCGCAAGGGCAGTGGGCTCGCCCATGCTGGCGGCATGGGCGAGTTCGTTCGAGGTTGCAGTTTCGATGGAAAAAAGTTCGACTAAAAAGGTCTTTTGACCGGACTAGCGATTGCCCAGCGGCACGTAATCGCGATGCGTCGCACCGGTGTAAATTTGCCGTGGGCGGCCGATTTTCACGTCGCCAGCGGCATTTTGCTCCAGCCAATGCGCAATCCAGCCTGCAGTGCGGCCGAGTGCGAACATGACCGTGAACATTTCCACCGGAATGTTGAGCGCTTTGTAAATCAAGCCGGAGTAAAAATCGACGTTTGGATACAGCTTGCGCTCGACAAAATAATCGTCTTTCAGCGCCGCTTGCTCTAATTCCAAAGCGACTTCTAGCATCGGGTCATGCACGCCCAGTTTTTCCAGCACTTCGTGCGTCATTTTGCGAATAATGGTGGCGCGCGGATCGAAATTTTTATACACGCGGTGGCCGAAACCCATTAAGCGAAAGTCGTCGGTTTTGTCTTTTGAACGCGCGATGGCTTTCGCAACATTGGCTTTAGTACCAATTTCCGCCAACATTTCTAACACCGCTTCATTCGCACCGCCATGTGCTGGCCCCCAAAGTGCAGCCACACCCGCAGCGATACAGGCAATCGGGTTAGCACCTGTCGAGCCAACCAAACGCACGGTAGATGTCGAGGCGTTTTGCTCATGATCGGCGTGCAAAATAAACAGCAAATCCAGCGCTTTAGCGGCAATAGGATCGACTTGATACGGTTCGGCCGGCACGGCAAACATCATGTCTAAAAAGCGGCTGCAGTAGTCCAGGGAATTCTTCGGGTACACGCTGGGTTGGCCGACCATGTGTTTGTAGCAAGCGGCGGCAACGGTCGGCATTTTCGCGATCAAGCGAATCGCGGTAATCATGCGGTGCTCAGGGTTATTTGGATCGAGCGAGTCGTGATAGAACGCGGCTAAGGAGCCAACCATGCCGCACATCATTGCCATCGGGTGCGCGTTGTGGTGAAAGCCATTCATGAAGGTTTTGAGCGACTCATGCACCATGGTGTGATTGGTGACGTGATTGGTAAATTCTTGCGCTTCTTTGGCGTTGGGTAGCTCACCTTTGATGAGCAAGTACGCTACTTCTAAAAAGTTCGAGTGCTCGGCCAGTTGCTCAATGGGGTAGCCGCGATACTGCAAAATGCCTTTGTCGCCATCAATAAAGGTAATCGCCGACTTGGTAGAGCAGGTGGATACAAAGCCTGGATCAAAGGTGAAAACACCCAAATCCTTATTGAGCTTGCCAATATCGACCGCTGGATCACCCTGCGTGCCTGAAATCAGCGGAAGTGCTACGGATTTACCAGAGTTCGGGTCGGTCAGTTGAAAAGGCTGAGACATGCGGTTTTCCTCAATAAAGGTGAGTTCGGGGCGTGTGACGATTGTGCAGCGTGGTGCGCGAAAGATACTCGTTCAGCGCGCAATAAAACATCTAAAAACGCAGGTGTTTTGCAAACTCTGAAAGTTTGGCATTGATGTTTTGTGGGTAGATCCGTTCGCCCTGAGATTGTCGAAGGGTAGAGCCGTACAAATACTGACGCAGCCGAAACACTTTGCGCATCACCAAGAGTGCGGCTACATGCTTCGACTTAGCTAAGCACGAACGTATTTTAAAATGTCACAAAGCGTCAAAATGACTTATGGCTAGATTTTGCCGTGACAATTGGCACTAACGTTGCATAGGCCATTGCAAACAAGCTTTCTCTTGTCCGCTGCAAGTGGGAAGCACTATTCTTGGGGACGCACGCGTAACGCTCATTTTGCTTTGCCGCTTAGGCCAAGCCAAAAAAAGCTCCTCAAACCGTGCGTTCTCCTAAATTAATCAATGAGTTAGCCTCCATGTCCGTTCAAAACACGCCCGCACAACACGCCCAAGCACGCTTTAACATGGTCGAACAGCAAGTCCGAACTTGGGACGTGTTGGACTATCGGGTGCTGGATGTACTGCACGCCATTCCTAGGGAAGAGTTTGTCCGCCCCGAACACCGCGCGATAGCGTATGCGGACGTCGAGCTGCCGGTGCTTAACGGGCCTGCGGGCGGCACGTCCGAAAAGCTGTTCAAACCCGTGATTGATGGCCGCATTTTGCAATCCATTGCGCTCACGGGCGATGAGGAAGTGTTAGAAATTGGCACGGGAAGTGGCTACACCACCGCTTGTTTGGCAAAGCTAGCGCGCCGGGTGACGAGTATTGATCGGCGCGCGGATTTTGCCGAAATGGCAGCAGCGCGTCTCAAAGCGCTCGGCATTTTCAATTTGAGCATTGCCTGTGCCGATGCGTTTAACGGCTATACGCCCGCGCACAAGTTCGATGTGATCGTGCTAGGCGGTGCGGTGGCGGAGGTGCCGGCGGTGCTTTGGCAAATGCTCAACCCGAACGGCCATATTTTTGCGGTGCGCGGCTTAAGCCCAGTGATGGATGCGGTTGTGCTGAGCGGTACCGCAAAACTGCCAAAATCAAGCTCGCTCTTTGAGACGGACTTGCCTTATCTAACCGGTGCAGAGCCTGCGGCAAGGCCATTTGTGCTGTGACTCAACCTGTCGCTGCATTGCCCCAATTTTCGCAAGCCAATTTTTGATGAATTTGATAGGACTGACTATGAGTATTCGACTAACCGCGATCGCTGCAGGATTGCTTGCAGCCTTAGCCACCGCGCCGCTGCACGCGGAAGATTTGTTGCAGTCCTATGAACTCGCGCGCGCGAGTGACCCGCAGCTGCAAATTGCTGAGGCTGCGCGCGATATCGCGGCCGAAGGCATTGTCCAAGCGCGCAGTGCATTACTGCCGCAAATCAACGCATCGTTGGGCTATCAGCACTCAAAAAACAATTTTCCGTTGAAAGATTCGGTTTCTCGAGTGGTGGTTGGCTCCGGTACGGGCACCACGAATGCGAATAACTACGGCGCTCAGCTGAATCAAAGTATCTATGACTATGCCAATTACACCCGGCTAAAAGCCGCGAAATCCCAGGCTGAAAGCGCTGAAGCCACGTTTCGTGCCGCCCAGCAAACCTTGCTGGTGCGGGTCGCGACCGCGTATTTTCAAGTGCTGACCGCGCAAGATTCACTGAAAAGCTCGCAAGCCGAAGAAAAGGCGGTTGGGCGTCAACTTGACCAAGCCGAACAGCGCTACAACGTGGGTTTAACCGCCATTACCGACGTGCATGAAGCCAGGGCGCGCCACGATGGCGCGGTTGCGGCGGCGATTTTGTCGGAAAATGCCTTGGACGACGCGAAAGCGGCGTTGACTGAACTAACCGGGAAAACCATTGATTCCGTGGTGGTCGTGCGCGCAGAAATTCCGCTGGTACCGCCCAGCCCAGCCGATTGGCAAACGTGGGTTGAAAGCGCCCTCAAATTTAGCCCAACGTTGGCAGCGCGCGAAGCCGATGCGAAAGCGAGCGAGCAGCAAATCGCAACCGCAAAGGCGGCACGTTATCCAACGATCTCTAGTACCGTCAATTACTCAAACAACGGCAGTCGATCCACTTCAGATTTGAGCATTAGCGGCAGCTCCCGCAGTGTCAGCTCTACCGATGATAGCGATGGCTCTTCCATAGGCATCAATGTCAACGTTCCGCTATTTTCTGGCTTTAGCACCAGCTCACGTATACGCCAAGCCGTACTGGATTCCGAGATTTCGAAAGACCGCTTGGAACAAGAGCGCCGAACCATCACCCGCGCCACTCGCAACGCCTATCGCTCAGTGATCGCTGGCGTCAGCGAAGTCGGCGCACGCAAGCAGGCCTTGGTCAGCGCTAAAAGCGCACTCGAAGCGACGGAGGCCGGTTTTGAAGTCGGAACACGCACCATTGTTGATGTGCTTTTGAGCCAGCAAGTGCTGTTCCAAGCGCAGCGCGATTATTCGCAAGCGCGGCACAATTTCTTAGTGAACGGGCTACGGCTAAAATCTTCGGCCGGCACCATCACGCTTGATGATTTGAAAGCGGTGAATGCGCTGCTGTCGGAATAGGTTGCGGCGCAGGATTGCGGGCACGCACACCTTGCCTTCGCAAGCCTCTTATTAGCCATTGCCGGCAACGCCCTCAGAACGGTTCGACAATGTGAGCGACTTGCGCGTACGAATCGACAAATTCGACCCGCAGGATCAGATTGAAGACCTCCTGACCCCAAGGATCCGGGTAGCTGCCCGGCGCTGCACCCAAAGCATTCATCAGCGCAGGAATACGCCCGTGGTGCCAACAAATCACCACCCGTGCTCCCCGTAACTTCACATCCGACAGCACTTTGGAGGCGAGAACCGCGTAGTCTTCATCGGCAATTGTAGCGTCGATCAGAACGCCCGTCACCTTGGAAAGTGGCATGACGGTCTGCAAGGACCGCTCGCTGTGCTTGGATAGCGCCGCCGCAAAGATGGCGTCTGGCACGCCGAAGGTGCGTGGAATGTACTCTGCCAACGCCTCGGCACGAGCATGTCCTGCCAGCGCCAAGTCAGAAATATTCATATCCACGGGCTTTTCAGCGTGACGCATCACCAAAATATATTGCGGGCTGTCGGACAGTTCCGTCGTCTGAGGCAAATCGATCATCCTTGCTTGGCACGAGTGTGCCACCACCTTTTGCAGAAGTTCTAACAGACTACCTGATGTTAACGGCTGCGTAAATCCGCGCGCATTCGGCGAGATAACGGTGGCTGAGAAGCGCAGGCGTTGGTGATGGGACGGCTTTAGCGCCGCGTTAAAACTAAGCACGGCGAGCTCCTGTTTGTTTAACTGCAAAACCTGCAATTATTCGACAAACTACAACGAAGCCAACTGCGGCGCAAGCCGTTGCGATCTTTAAACTATTGCGAGACGATGTGCTGGGATTTTCGCGCTTAACATGCCCCTCGGCTACTAGAGCTAATACCCTCGAAAAGCCTACCCGCCACCGCCATCTGCTGCAGCGCATGGTTATCTCGCTGCTTTCGCATCGTCCCGAGTGTTATCTTCAACCGGGAAGAAGCGCGGAAGGCGGACAGTGAAGGTGGTGCCTTCCTCCGCCGTCGAGGTGACGGTCACCGTGCCTCCTTTGGCGACGACAATTTCGCGCACGATGTACAAACCCAGCCCGATACTGCCCGCAGATCGCTGCTCTGCCGATTCGTAAGTCGCGTAACGTTTCAGTGGATCAAAGATTGTCGGCAAAAGATCGGGCGGGATCGGCATGCCCTCATTGTGGACGCTCAACACTACGGTGGATCCTTCCAGGCTGGGCTCCGCCGAAGCCGTCCCTTTTGAAGTTACCGACAGTTCAATCGACCCGTCAGGCGACCCGTGCTGAACGGCGTTACCGATTAGGTTTGAGACGACTTGGCGGATTCGACCCGCATCCCAAACGCCGTGAACATCGCCATCGCAGTGAAGTCTTAGCACACGCCCTGGGTGCGCTGTGCGACACGCGTCGATCACCTCGCGGCAAAGTTCTTCCAGGTCGAGCGGCCCGCGATTCAGCGGCATCGCGCGGCCCAAGCCGCTCGACGAGAAGTCGATCAAGTCGCTGATTAACTGCATCATCGCATCCGTGCTCCTTGTGATCATCGACATCATGCTGGCCGTGGCCGGGTCTAGGCCTTTTAGCGAGACGATCTGTGCGGCCATGCGGATCGTATGCAGCGGGTTGCGCAGGTCGTGGCTGAGGATCGCAAGGAACATCTGCCGCGACTCGTCAATGCGTTTGGAGTAACTGCTTACTCCACGAGCAAGCGATTGATCCAACGACTCGTCGAAGCGTGTGATGTCGTCAAGGTCGTTTAGGTTCGGCTGCGGAAGACTTTCCCGCCACAAGCGCAGCACGCTGGCACGAAGCGCACGGTATTCAGCGATGACATCGGTGATGTGAAAGCCCGCACCGACCCGATCCACGCCATGCGAATCTGAGGCGTTATCGAGCCGGTCACTCGCCGCACTCTCAGCACCGCCATCCCCTTTGGACTTACTCGCCTGCTGCTCTAGACTCTGGCGGTTCTGCATATCTCGCGCGGTGGCAAGCAGGATCGCTCCCGCATCGTCGCGCAACGCGACAATGGTCATCGTCGCTCCGGGCAAAAGGCTGCGTGCAAATGCTTCCCATTCCGCAAGGATAGGCTCGATATTCGCGAGAATGAATTCAGCCAATCGCATTAATGTCTCCAAGAAATTGTGCCCGCAGCGTGCCGTGTCGAGATAACGCCAAAAGCTAAGCCGATGATGGGACGGCGGTTTGCTTATGTTGAAAGCGCTTCCACGTTGGCAGCACTTTGACCTATTCGCTAAGGATATCAACATGCAATCTAGTTCCAAAGCATCATTTGATGCGCAATACCA
>JAYUUS010000302.1:0-2454 GCA_043754435.1 Rhodanobacteraceae bacterium | reverse complement strand
TCGAACAGCCACCCAAGGCTTCAGCCAGTGCCAGCACGCCGCCTAGTTTTTCCGCTGCGTGTTTGGCCGCTGCTAGGCCAGGATTGCCGGGCGTGCCGGTGTCGTTATCCGCGCAAAACACCAGGGTTAAGGCTGGGTGCCGGTATTGAATCGCTTCCCCTACTGCGTGCAGATTACCTGCGTCAAATGCCACCACAACAGGCCAGCCGGTAGCCTCTCGAATACTTAGGCCGGTGGCTAATCCCTCCACAATGGCGACGTAACCGGAGCCAACCAGCGCGCCCGCTACAAAGTAACCGCCGCGCTTTTGCCCGCCCGGAAGAAAGAATTTGTCGCCATTGGCTGCGATGAATTGCAGGCTGGAAAGTTTGCCGTTAATGGAGCAAGGCACCAGCAACGAACCACGCCGCCCCCAAGGGTCGGCACTATCCAAAATGCGCAGGCCGTGAACACTACTTACGCCTTTGCGGATTAAGTAAGGGTGCGCCAAGGGTGTTGCTTTAGCGCTTGCCCAAATTGCAGCGGCTCGGATTGCGGCTTTGGCGTGGCGGTCGGCTTGGTCGCGTTCGTGTTTTGCCCGCGCCTCGCGTATCTGCGCGTGGATTTTGGCTTGTTGTGCAGCATCAATAGGCCGGTCGGACTGTTCGCGCCATGTGTGTGACTCGCCGGTGCGCCAGGAACCAAACGCGCCAGCCGCTAAATTATCAGGATGAAAGACGCACCAGCCGTTCAAGGTGCCGGGCTTGTCGTTTTCTACCTGATAGCGGTTTAGCTCGCCAGATTGATTGATGCGGGAAGGGTCAGCGGGCGCAAGGCCCGCCGCACGCATGGCTAAAATGAAGCTGTTAAATGCGCTCAAGCGTGCCCCCAATGCGAACGCATCGCAAAGAGTTGGGTTAACGCACGGTCTAGATTTTGGGCATGTTCGCCCGTTGCCCGATTGCTCGGGCTTAGGTTCGTTTGCATGATTAGCCCCCTAGTGAATCGACGTGTGCGCGAACTTCAGCGCATCGCCACGCAACTGCGCGCGCGCCTATTTTGACTGGCTTAGGGAACTTGCCATCGCGAACTTGATTCCATAACGTTGAACGACTGATCGTCATAAACGCAGTTACCGCCGGTTCTTTGGCTAGCCCTTGATGCGGAAACTCTGGTTGCGGTTTGGCGGCTTGCATGGGGCTAGATTGTTTAGTGGAGTAAACATCATCTTGTTTAGTAACCGCGTTTGCGTTAGCCTTTTCTGGTAGTCCACCAACGTGGACTATGTTTCGATTTGTCATATTGAATCTCTTTGGACGGGGATTGATATAGATAAAGGTTGATTCAAAACCCCTGAGCGTAGGAACTCGGGGGTTTTTTTATTTCCGTGCAATGCAGTATTGCTCCGGCCTGCACAGATTAATTTTGTTAAATCATCTGGTCAAGGCCTTGACTTTTGCAGGCAATGCGCGATCCCATAGAAATCCGGGTTTGCTATAAAAAAATATTTTTAGTGTTTTCGTTCACTGGAAAAACGCCGAAATCTAGTGTTATTTTGTACGGGTGTTTTGTGTGGCACCTAATATGTTTGAACTAGCTTGTCAACGCCGGTCTCAGTATCTCGGTGCTTTCTAGTTCACCCGTTGCGCCTAATCTGCACCACGTTATCACGTTGAAAATTCAGCCCTACGATGCGCTCCAATTCAGCGCCCCAAGCGGCTAGCGCTGCGATCTTTTCAGCACTATATTCATAACGGTTGTAGAGCGCTGCCACCCCGCTAACGGTGCCGGTTTTGTGATTCAGTACAGCCTCTAGGACGTGCGGGCTAATGCCTAGCTTTGCGATGCGTGTAGACGCTGTGCGCCTTAGATCGTGCGTGCCAAAGTGCGCCATGCCGGTTTGATTGCGTACCTTTTCCAGCACGCTAGCGAGAGTATCCGCGCGTATCGGCCCATCGCCGCGCATTGGCGCAAACACATAGGCACAAAGCCTAGGCTGGCGCTCGATAATTTGCAGCACGCATGACGCCAGTGGCACGAAGTGTTCACGCCCATTCTTGGCGATGTAGCTCGTAATCTTCCAAACGCCCGCGTCTATATCTTCCCAACGCATCGCCAGCACTTCGCCGATACGCTGCGCAGTGGCAAGCTGGGTGCGCAGCGCGTCTATGCTGATGCTGCGCACGCCTTTGGGTTTGGCGTGCCATAGCGTGCATATCTCGGCATCCGTCAACACACGTTTACGCTTGCCCATAACTGGCACGTCTGCACCGATAGCCGGATTCTCGCCAATAAGCCCGCGCTTTTTTGCCTTGCTCAAGATCACGCGAACCAATGCCAACACATGCCGCTTGGCGCTTGGCGCATCAAAAGTATCTACCAGGCTGTTGAAATTCACGCACCCATTTCCCCGACAGCGTCAAGCCCACTAAAAAATTAGCAATTTTCAGGTTTATTTAACTTAAAAACCGCCTT
>JAYUUS010000301.1:0-21791 GCA_043754435.1 Rhodanobacteraceae bacterium | reverse complement strand
GACCACCTCCAAAGCGCGCACCGCGATTCGGCATCATTTGAAGACCCTGAGCTATGCGGAAGTAATTAGTCTGGGGCACCGAATGCTTGATCGCGCATTGAGCGCGCTGGGCAGCTCGCTGGACACCGTGCCGGAAGGTGCTGTGGATACGACATTGGCGGAATTGAAATTTAGCCATCTAGAAGATTTATTGTCTGATATTGGCTTGGGAAATCGCACGCCCGAGGTGGTCGCACGTCAGCTCACGATCGGCGTGATCGCGGCGGCCGAACATGCGCGTTTGGATGTGGTGCGAATTAGCGGCACGGAGCGCGGCGCGGTAACTTTTGCGCATTGCTGTCACCCGATCCCCGGGGACGCCATTTTTGGCTTTTTGAGCCCAGGCCGGGGCCTGATGGTGCATGAGGCGGGTTGCCACAATGTTGCAGACTTGCGAAAAAGTGTGGAACGCGTGGTAGCGGTGGCCTGGGACGCGCAGGTCAGCGGTGATTTTAACGTGCAGTTACGCATTGAAGTGACCGATCAAGCCGGCGTTTTGGCACGTGTTACGGGAACTTTCGCCGAAGCGCGCATCAATATTTTAGATTTTCAAAAAACCACCAGCGATGGCGACAGCGCCGTAGTGGTCTTTACCGTGCAAGTGCGATCTATTGCGCATTTAGAAGATTTAATGCAGCGCATGCGTGCAGTGGACGTGGTGCAAAAAGTCGCTAGAGTTGTAGGATGAAGCCACAATTCTCGTCAATGGCTCAATGGGTAAAAATAGTGCGACGACAGAGCACTTTGGCACTTAAGATAGGGGGAATTAATGCCACTTCTTATTGGGCCAAACTTGCCGCTCCATCCCGGGCAAGATGTTGGGCCAGATCATCGGCCAAATCATCAGCCAAATCATCAGTCAGATCATCGGCTTCCTACTCTTTCGGGTCATAACATATGGACAACACCCAGTCTCACCCGATTGTAGCGACGGAGGTTCGCGCGGTTGTGTTGCTCGTAGATGACCAAGCCGCATCCGTAAAAGCCATTCGACGAATGCTAGAAAGCTGTCGCGATATTGAGTTTCACTTTTGCAGCGACGCGACGCAGGCGGAAGAAACGGCCATGGAAGTGCTGCCAACGGTGATTTTGCAAGAGCTCAAAATGGGCGGCTTAGGGGGCTTGGACGGCCTGAGCTTAGTCAAGCGCTATCGTGTCAATTCCGCTCTGCGCGAAGTTCCGGTGATGATGCTGTCTGATTTGGTGGCACCCGAAATCAAGGCAAACGCCTTTTTAAGTGGTGCGAACGATTACGTGGTGAAATTGCCCAGCGCACTGGAGCTAGCCGCACGCGTGCGCTATCACAGCCAAGCCTATTTGGCCTCTCAGCAGCGCCACGCGGCGTATCGCGCGGTGGTGGAAGGGCAACGCGCGATGCGCGCGCGCAACATTGAAATCGAGCGGCAAAAGGCGCTGCTTGAGCAACAGGCACTGATGTTAGAAAAGGCCAATCAAGAGCTTGCAGAAAGTGCATTCTCCGATGCCTTGACGGGTTTGCGAAATCGACGCTACTTCAAAACCTATATCGAAGCCGAATTTCATGATTGGGAGCCTGAAACAGCCGCATCAATGGCTGGGCTGGCAGATCCACATGAGGACCCGCAGCGCCGCGAAGTTGGCGATGACTTACTAATATATATTTTTGATTTGGATCATTTCAAAAATATCAACGACACCTACGGCCACGATGCGGGTGATGTCGTGCTCGTCGAAGTTGCACGCCGATTGCGGGCAACCGCGCGCGGCGGTGATTCACTGATGCGCTGGGGTGGTGAGGAGTTTTTAGTCGTTTCGCGGGGTGTAAGGCGGGATAATGGCGCAGGTTTTGCCCAGCGTATTATGGCAGCGCTCGCCGATACGCCCATTGTAATTCCCAGCGGCCACGCGTTACGGGTCACCGCGTCCATTGGTTGGGCACCGTTTCCATGGAATCGTGCAAACCCGCAGGCGGTGAGTCAAGAAGACGTGCTTTTTATGGCCGATAACGCGGTGTACTTGAGCAAACGCGGTGGCCGTAATCGCGCGTTTGGCGTACTGCCTAAAGACATTGAAAATAGTTGGCCAGCGCATGTGCGCAAGGCAGGCAAAGAAGCGCCCGATCAATTAGCCGCAGAAGATAATAAAACACTGGACTTGATAATGAGTTTGGGCCCCGCAAGCCCAGCATACGAGGCTGTTCGATGAGCATGCGCAAAATCGACACGCACGCGCACATTTTGCCGCGCAATTGGCCCGATTTAGCGACTAAATATGGTGATCGGCGTTTTCCAAGCATTACGCATAGCGTCAATGCCGATGGCGTTGAGCAGCATCGAATTTATAAAGACGGCAAATTTTTTCGCGAAATTTGGCCTAATACTTGGGACGCAGAGCTGCGTATTGAGGAATATCTAAAATTTGGCGTCACCGAACAGGTTATTAGCACCGTTCCCGTCATGTTTTGCTATTGGGCGGAAGGTGCGCGGGCATTGGAGCTGCATCGGGCACTCAATGATCACATGGCGGACGTATGCCGCACCTATGCGGAACAGTATCACGCACTGG
Source organism: Rhodanobacteraceae bacterium (assembly GCA_043754435.1). Lineage (GTDB taxonomy): Bacteria > Pseudomonadota > Gammaproteobacteria > Xanthomonadales > SZUA-5 > JANNYA01. The sequence goes on along the minus strand of JAYUUS010000301.1, from coordinate 19,208 downwards.
CGACGGTGCCATTGCAAAGCCCGGACTTAGCGATCACCGAATTGGAGCGTGCCAAGCGCGACTGTGGCTTGGCGGGCGTACAAATTGGCTCCCATATTGGTGATTGGAATTTGGACGCGCCTGAATTAGCCGATTTTTTCTCTGCATGTGCTGATTTAGACCTGGCCGTGTTAGTGCATCCGTGGGACATGATGGGCAGTGCATCAATGCCGAAGTATTGGTTACCTTGGCTGGTTGGGATGCCAGCTGAACAATCGCGCGCAGCATGCTCACTTATTTTTGGCGGCGTATTGGAGCGTAATCCGCGCCTGCGTGTGGCGTTTGCCCACGGCGGCGGCGCATTTCCCTACACGCTAGGGCGTATTGAACACGGATTTACTATGCGCCCAGACTTAGTTGCAACCGACAACGCACGCAACCCGCGCGAATATCTATCACGCTTGTATTTTGATAGCTGCGTACACGATCAACGCGCCCTGGAATATCTAATCGACACTGTTGGCCCTGAGCAAGTGATGCTGGGAACCGATTACCCGTTCCCGCTTGGCGAACAAAGTCCCGGCGCGCTGATTGCGAATTTGCCGGGACGTGAAGCACAACTAGAGCATCTGAATTTTCGAACTGCGTTGCGCTGGTTAGGGATCAATCCAGCTTTAACGCACCCCGGCTAGAATCGCGGCGTTTTTGTTCTTTCGCATCGAAGTCAGCCATACAGCGCTTAGATTTAGTCACCATGAAGCATTCCATGTAATCAGACGCTTCAATTAACGCGGCACGAATCGCTTTACCAGCAGGCGTTTTGTTTTGATTTGCCAATGTGCCACCGAAGCCACCACGCGACAAGCCCAGGCTGATACCACCGCCCTTGCTACGGCCTTCAATGCTGCGGCTGTACGCAATGGCACCAGTGGTGGAATCAATAATGCGTAAATCAACCGCTAAATAAGCACTTTCACTATTGCCGCCAACCGAAATACCGCCAAAACTAATGCCGCCTCCGGTACTGGCGACGTTTTCTTCATAGGCGGTGACCGTACCAGCAACGAGATATTGAGCACCGAGCAGTTTGCCCATGCGCGCACCTGTTTGCGCCGTGACACGGCCCGATGCGGCTAAATTTTGTTCTTCCAAAACACTCTGAATTTTACTGCGCTCAAGTACGGTGAAGGCTCGGCTAGAGGCCAGTTCGTTGCTCAACATACCCGATAGCTCCCAACCCACGCCACCGCCCCACCAGCCCGCACCGGATTCATTTTTGAACTCAATAACGGCAATAGTCGGTTTTGACGCGCCGGCAAATGCCGTGGGCGCAAGTACGGAAGTGCTGATCGTGAGAGCAATCGAGATTAAAAGTTTTTTCATGGTTTAGGCCTTTTGGTTACCAACAGTGCGATGATTCGTACGTGAGGAATTGTATTAGATCTAAGTGTCTCGGGTTTATTACTCGTATTTTTTATTCAATTTGCCAACTGGTTCTCGTTTTTTTTGAACTTTAAAAAAACTTCAATAAAATCATTGCATTGTAATAGCTGAATAAATTTTGGTAATAGAATGTTTTCTCTAGCATGCCTAATTCAGGCTAAACATGTCACGTCGTGACCCCAAAACTTAAGGTTCATTGTTCCTGCGTTGGCAAACGCATCCATGAGAAAGACGCGTTTGCTTTGACGGACGAATAAACAGCAAACCATTTTGCTTTGGCAATCGAACAAACAGGAGCGTTCTATGAAAAGTCTAAGTTCGAAGTTGGTGGTACGGAGTGCGGTGGTTTTTGCCGCCGCCTTCACCTGTCAGGCTAATGCGTTGGTCTATAGCGTCACTCACGGGGATTCGGTAGGTTTTGCTAAGGCGATTACCCTATCAAATGCGTCTCCAGAAGCCGATGTCATTGAATTGGCGGCGGGTGTTTATGCACTGGGGGAAGAGTTTAAAGGCAAGGAGAGTTTTGTCGCACTTCCGGTCATTACGGGCCAGCTGGTGATTCGCGGTGCTAAGACAGAGTTGCGCGCGTACACAAAACGCAGCGTACATCTTTTGGAAGTGGCTTCCGACGCTTCGCTCAAAATTACCGGCGTTACTCTTGCAGAAGGTACGGATGGCGCATTGGTGAATTATGGCCGCGCTGAGCTACGTGGGGTTTCGGTTATCGACCAAACCACGCGCACTGCCCCTGCCATTATTAGTAATTTTGGCGAAATGGCGCTGGTACGCTGCGAATTGAGTTTCAACACTATTAATGCCTCACAAAACGCCGGTACGATCATTAATTATGGTTTTGCAGGCATTAAAAATACGCGTATTCGCGGCAATATTGTATCGCGGCGATTCCAGTCTTTAGTTTTAGCATCGGTGCTTTTAAACTATGGCAAAGCTGAACTTCAAAACGTTACGCTGTCTGACAACGAAGCGATTGGCGGACTTCCGAGCGTTAGCGTCAGCGGCGTAGCCCACGCATTTGTCAACCAAGGTGTTGGGTCAATGAAAATGAGTGGTTTGACCTCTAAAAATAACTTACCCGCTGAAACGTTTTAACGCAGGACTTTAACCAGCACAAGTACCGTCTTTTCCGAGCTTGTGACGGTACTTTTGCCGCTTCCATCGAGCGCAAATACAAGTTCACCTCGGCATGACTGTGTGGAAATAGCCTGTGCTTTTTGGCCGCCAAAGAAGCCTTTTATATTGCCCAAGGTGCGCTTGAGGACATTCGGGCGCTGGGTCTGAGTCAGCATGTGGCATTCATCACGGCTGATGGCAAATTTATTTTTTATACGAGGCGCTAAATTAATAGTCTGCTTCCACTCTGCGCTATTTGGAACTTTATATAGAGAACCCGACTGCGTGCTGTACCAGCTTGCGATAGCGTTTGCTTGCTTTTGATCCATGCAAGCGCGCACTCCAGCTTGGACACATGCTTTTGGCTGCAATTTTAACGCCGAGGCATAACGGTCAAACTCATGTGCGGTAAGCGCATTTGCCATCACTGCAAACCCCGAACTTTTGCCTTGGGGTGGAACCACTAGACGCATTCGAATACCGCTTACGTCGGTAAATTCGCCGCCAATTTTAGGAATATTGGCCGCACGCTGCATTGTTGCCGAAAGCTTAGGCTGCGTGCGCGATAACGCCTGGGCTAGTGGCAAAATTCGTTGTGCAGTCACGCGATCAAACTCCTCACTGGCAAGCACCAGGGTTTCCTCAACACGTCTGGTCAATGCGGCCTCTAACTCAGCAAGTTCAGGGGTGTTGGTTAGCGGGTATTTACGCCGCAGCAAATCCAGATTAGCCCAAGGGGCGGCGATTGCGTTTAAATTTGCTGACGCCTCACCCTCTGCCACGGCTAGACTTTGAATGGTGCGCAGCATGCGCTGCATGATTTTAGCGGCCAGTACAGATGTTTGGGATGCACTCAACCCCCCTGCACTATTGCTCAGTAACTCGAGTGCTGTGTTCTCTGGCACTTGCGCCAGCTGTATTTGTAGGCGCTCAAATAGCAGTTGTTGCTGCTTCTGTTCCTGTTCCTGTGCGTGCTCCTGTTGCTGCTGGTTTTTATTCGACGCATACCAAGCCACCCCGCTAAGGCTTACTGCGCTCAAGAAACCTGCGCTTATTAATGCAATCGTCAGCCATTTTTTAGCGCCTTTTCGCACTGAAGTAATTTGGGTAATGGGCATAACGCGAGTCGAAGCCGTCAGGCTAGAGCGAATTAGCTCAACATTTGCAACGCTCGCGCTAGCGTGAGCATTTGGCAAAGCAGCTTTCATCGCAGCAGCACTTGAATAACGCTGATGCGGGTTTGGATGGAGCGCCCGGGCGAAAAATGCTTGCCAGTGTGCAAGTTCGGTGGGAAGCTGTGCAGGCGGCTGTTCAATTTGCGCAAGTGCGATTGACACGGCGTCATCGCCACTGTGGCAGCGCGAATCGGTTAGCAGCTCAAAGGCCACGACCGCTAGCGAATATAAATCACTGAGTCCACTGACGCCTTGTCCGCGCGCCTGTTCTGGGCTCATATAACCCAAACTGCCGACGGCAAAACCTTCTTGAGTTAAACGGCTCGTCGTGCTCGAACTCGAATCGAGCGCAAAGGCAGCGCCAAAATCCGCTAGCTGGACGCGACCGTGCTGATCAAACAAGATGTTTTCTGGCTTCACATCACGGTGCACAATGCCCACATCATGCGCGTGGCCTAGGGCATCAAGTAAATCACACATTAAAGCGCGGACTTTGCTTTCCGTAACAGGTTTAAGCCAATGCCCCAAATCGCCCCCGGTCAGTAAGGGCATCACGTAGTACAGGGCTGATGTTGACAGTCGGCCGAAACGATAAAGCTCCACAATATGCGGATGCCGCAGGCGCGCCAAGCTGCGTGCCTCAAATTCTAAGCGGCTCGCAATCTCAACATCGCGGTTGGGATCTAAGTTAACCACTTTAATGGCCACTTCGCGTTCTAATTCCGCCTCTACGGCCGCATAAACGCGCGCCATGCCGCCTTGACCAATCAGTCGAGTAATTCGATAGCCATCAATTTGCGGAAACGGCGGCATAGCTTTTTATTTAATTCAGCGGTAGGTGATCTTAGGGGTTGCTAGCTGAGTGGAGTCTTACCTCAAAGGCAAAAATTCTCGGGAATTAAAAAACCCCGCCGCAGCGGGGTTTTTCAGGTCATGAGACTAACCCATTTTGTTAGGCTCACCTAACTTTAAGGTGTGCCCTGCACCGTCAGCGTCAAACGTGCATCGGGAATCAGCGGTAAGTCTTCAAAACCTGCTTTAAAGATGTCATACGCCGTTGCATCTTGACCGACAAAACGCACGTCGCCAAATTTTGGCGTTGTGGATGCTGCGGTCATTTGCACAGTGATCGTGACGACTTGTGTCTGCGCAAGATTACCGGTGAAGCTAAAGGTCGAAGGGACAACAGTGACCGTGGTGCCGACAGGCGCACCCGTCGTAATGGCCGACCAAGTCGTGGGCCTAGTACGGGTATTGCGAAGTGTACGGGTAAATACATAGGACCCCACCATTTGCGTGTTACGCATGCCCGGCGAATTCAACTGACGCACACCCTCTTGGGTTGTGGTAGTAGCCGGGTTTGCGGCTAAAAATCTTGCAAAAGTTTCGTCCATAACAAAGCCAGCCATTGCTGCACGACGTAATTCACTACGGCCGTTACCAACGTCGTCGTTATCCCAAGCGGCAACTTCGTCGGGTTTCCTTCCGCTGGTTTGTGCGGTTAGCATCAGTGCCGACTTCACTTCGGTTGGCGTCCATGTTGGGTGGACGGAACGCAGCAGGGCGGCAGCGCCTGCTAAGTGCGGCGCTGACATGCTGGTACCCGTCAAAAAGCCAAATTGCCCGAAGTTATCGCTCAAAGCCGCATAAATATTGGTACCGGGACCGGTGATGTCAGGCTTAGTGGTGTCCGTGCCGTTGTAGTTATTGCTCCCCACAGTCGTAGAGCCAATAATATTGGGACCCTTCAAGCTACTTGAGTTCAATACATCGGCGACCAACGGGCTGATAATTCGCTGCAACGGTGCAATTACAGTCATTAGTGCCGTCGGATTGGTGGTTAAAAAATCCCGAAAGGCATAGCCCGCCGCTTGACGAATAAGAACGGATGGAATAGTGGTGCCAGTAACCAACATGGTAAAAGGTACACCCGCTGTTCGGTCATACATAACTACGGCCATAGCGCCCGCGCCGCTTGCATTGTTGATTTTTTCAACAAAGGTACAGGAAGTACCTGGAGCCGGTGGGCCGCGCTGAATCAATGCGATTTTCCCGGCCATTGAACCGGCAGCAAAACCGCCTGAAGCGGTGCAGCCATATTCGTTGCCCAACGTTAATGCGGACGCAACTTGTGCAGTGACGGTTGAGGAGAAGCCAACGCTGCTGGTCTGGCTGAGTACATTTTGCAAGCTGCCGACTACGCTGACCGGGTTAGTGATCACACGGTCATGCGTCGAATTTGCCACGGTCATCACCCATGGGCCACGGTGATTAACGGCACCTGCAGCGATGTCATTCGGTGCCGGGCGCGTGTTGCCAGCCGAGGCGGATACCAAAATGTCCGCATTGAGCATATCGAGGAAACCGCGATCACTATCATACCAAGGGTTGATACCGCCGGAAACGGAGAAATTTACAACATCCACCTGATCCACAATTGATGTTTGGATTGCAGCCTCGATCGCTGAGAAGTTACAGTCACCAAAACCGGTTGGCAAGGTATCACCGCAAATTTTGTAACTAATAATTTTGGCACAGGGCGCTACGCCCGACATATTATACGCCGCAGGAACGCCAGCGGCTAAGGTGCCAGCTGTAACTACGCTTCCGGCCGCAGTTGAGGAGGTATGCACGCCATGACCACTACTCCCTGAGTTATTTGCATCAACAAAAATACTGACATCTTCGCCATTACCCGTCGCGCAATTAGTGGTGTTGCAATCTTTAAACGCTACCAGTTTTGGGTTAAGCGTTGAAAAACCACAGCTAGGATCGTTGGCAAAGGAGGGGTGATCAGGATTAGCACCACTATCAAACACCCCAACAATCACTCCTTCCCCACGACTACCAAAGCCCGTTGGCGTCGCCGTACCGCCCCAAATAGCGGGCGCGCCGATGAATGCGGGGCCGGCATCGGTATTCAACTCAAAAACCTCGTCAGCGCGAACCCGGGTAACGCCAGGAATTTTGCTAACTACCTCTGATTCCGCTTTTGTGAGCGCAATTGCCATGCCATTTTCGGTAATGTCATAACGATGCGCGGGGTTAACGAATCGTCCAATTTTGCTACTGATCTGTGCAAGATAATCATCCTGTTGCGCCTTGAGATAGCTCAAGTAAGCCACTGATGCGCTTGAGCGCGCTTCTAACTTACGGACACCGGTACTACTTGGGGAAGTCGCTGCAAAAGAGCGATTTTGCCCGGTATTGTAAAGCAGACCAGGCTCAGCAAAAGTAATTAGATAGATTGACAATTGCGTTGAAGCATTGACAAGCGGATCTTTGACCGCAATTGTTTGCGCCATCAATGGCAAAATCATACAGGCCGATGCAAAACCAGTGGCGAGCAAATGAAACTTTTTCATAAAACAAAACTCCAAAAATCGAGAACTGAGAAAACCCTATTCAAAGTTCAAAGTTCAGAGTTAAGCAAAGCCAAGTAAAGCGCGTCTTGGAACATAGCCTAACAAGGCCATAATGCTGAACAAAAAAAAGGGCAGATAAACGCAGGCATAATATAGCTCAAAAAAGTCTGAAATATGTCAAATGCACGTAACATTAATAATGTCGTTTTTAACAGACCAGTATCGCGATAGGAACTCGTAGCTGTGTCTTACATGCGAAAGTGCAATGGCAAAACTTATGCCACGGCACCGTTAGCACACCCGCTCGTTTAGGTTTCAAATAAATTCTTCAGAATTTACAAACTCAACTGCCTAGCTGCAGCGAAATTTTACGCTCCCATCACATGCGATAAATTTGACCGTCATCAATACGCACCCGATCCCCTACTTCAAGGTCATCAATGCGCTTATAGTCAGCGGTATATTCTCGGCCATTGTTCATGCGAACGCGAACGCGAAAAATTTCGTCATCGCGGTTATTACGTCGCTCGATATTGTTGCCAATTACCGCGCCGCTCACTGCACCCACCCCGGTTGCAACCTTGCGCCCCGTGCCGTCACCCACTTGGTGACCAATCGCGGCACCCAAAATTGCGCCTAAAAGTGCGCCTCCACCCGAAGTGCTGCCGCCGGTAGAAACCACTTCGATATTACTTACCGTACCGTACTGCGACTCATCGCGACGATCATATTGCACCGCGCGGCCACTTGTTTGGTTGCCCGATCTATAGCCATTATCATAGGACGCGCAGCCGCTCAGCAGGCTGATTAAACTGGCGGTGGCTGTGATGCAGACGGATTTTAAAATTTTGCTTTTCATCAGATTTCCTTTAAGTTGTTTCTGAAATTGTTTTCCAACTTTTCTTTTTTCCAATGTGTCATTCCATTAATTTGGCAATTAATTTGGAATTTTCACATCGTCTCGTGCGCTTTGTGGTGCTCACTATGCGGGGGCAGACAGTGCCATTCTGTGCGGTAGCCAGCTTAAGGACGCAGCGTATGGATGCCTGAGTTATTTGGCACAGGGATACACAACATCATTAAAGAATTTAGATTTTGGGAGTGCTAACGCACAGACCTAAAAGCGCGCGCATCTCAGGATCCGATATCTCAGTTCGTTAAGTGAGGTTTTCAATGCCACAGATCCGTGGCGTAAACCGCAAAATCTTGTTGAATTCGCGCCCCGACGGCAAGCCTAGTTTGGACAATTTTCGTTTGGAAACATCGGCTGAGCCGATACCTAGTGCTGGAGAGGTGCTGCTTCGTACTGAGTATTTATCGCTTGATCCCTACATGCGTGGCCGAATGAGTGAGGCGGCGTCTTATGCGCCACCTAGCGTCATAGGCGAGGTGATGGGCGGTGCTTGCGTAGCACAAGTAGAGAGCTCGAACCGCGCCGGTTTTAAACCTGGGGATTGGGTGCTGGGAATGGGAGGCTGGCAGGACTATTGGATTTCAGATGGCACTGAACTGAGCAAACTTGACCCGGACTCAGCGCAGCATTCACTTTACTTAGGGGTGTTAGGTATGCCGGGCTTTACCGCCTACATGGGGCTATTGGATATCGGTCAGCCCAAAGCCGGTGACACTGTTGTAGTCGCCGCCGCAACCGGCGCTGTAGGTGCGGTGGTTGGGCAAATTGCAAAGCTTAAAGGTTGCCGGGTAGTCGGACTTGCGGGCAGCGCAAGTAAATGCCGTTACGCGGTGGAAGAGCTAGGTTTTGATGCTTGCTTAGATCATCACAGTGCCAATCTTTCACACGCCCTTTTTGCCGCGTGTCCAAAGGGCATTGATGTTTATTTTGAAAATGTGGGCGGCGCGGTTTTCGATGCCGTGCTGCCTGTGCTGAATATCGGCGCACGCATACCGCTGTGCGGCTTGATTGCGAACTACAACGATCCTGCGCCAAGCCATCTGCCAGACCGGCTAGCGGGCGTCATGCGAACACTGCTAACCAAGCGCATCAAAATCCAAGGTTTTATTATCTTTGCAGACTATGCAGCGCGTTTTGACGAATTTTCCAACCAAATGACCGCTTGGTTGAAAGAAGGAAAAATAAAATTTCGTGAGGATATCCAGACCGGACTAGAGGTTGCGCCGCAAGCCTTCATTGGTCTTCTAGAAGGGCACAACTTCGGCAAATTGATCATCCGTGTGGGTGAACACTAAGCTGTAGTTCAGGCGATTTCTATTTCAGATTCGTCTTTATTTTAAGGAAAGTGTAAGTATGAAAATCTTGATGATTATGACGTCACATTCAGCACTCGGCGAAACGGGTGCAAAGACAGGTTTTTGGTTAGAAGAGTTTGCCGCCCCCTACTACGTGTTTAAAGACGCGAACGCCCAAATCAGTTTGGCCTCGCCGCGTGGGGGTCAGCCGCCGATAGATCCTAAAAGCACTGCGCCAGAATCCCGCACCAAAGTGACCCGGCGCTTCGCTGAGGATTTAGACGCAAACGCACGTCTGGCAAAAACGCTCAAGCTTAAATCACTGAGCGCAAAGAATTTTGATGCGGTGTTTTGTGTAGGCGGACACGGTCCAATGTGGGATTTAGTCGATGATCCAGATTCCATTGCATTATTGGAAGCGATGTTTACATCGCACAAGCCGGTAGCGGCAGTATGCCATGCGCCGGCCGCGCTACTTCAGTTAAAAAATGCCAGTGGTAATTTTATCTTAAGCGATAAAAAAGTGACCGGCTTTAGCAACAGCGAAGAGCAAGCGGCAGGCTTGAGCGAGGTTGTGCCTTTTTCCCTTGAAGATAGCCTCAAGCAAAAAGGTGGCACCTATACAAAAGTCGGCAATTCTCAGCCTTATGTCATTACTGACGGCATGTTAGTGACCGGTCAAAACCCCGCTTCCTCAGAGGCTGCTGCTTATGCACTGCTTGCTGCACTTAAGTCAAAACCGGCAATCAAAATTCTAGATTTAGAAGCCAGCAAGTTGGCGGCTAAAATGCAAGATGCCAGCAAAAATTCTATTATGGCCCCCAAAAAAGTGAGGCGGTTTGCATGAACCATGAACAATGTACCGATGAATCTTGTATGGCTTAATGGGGGTGTAGCTAGTTAATAGCTTTGCCCAATGCAAGATAAATATGCGATATTTTTCCGTTCGCCACCACACAGTGCTAATTTTATGTGTGAACTATTTTAGCTTCGTTACATCGCATCGGTGCACCTTACTGAGCGAACCCTAAGCAGATGTTGATCTTTTCAGGAGCAGTCATGAACAATAAATTAGCTACTGCAGTTGCACTTGCAAGTTTGACTTTCGTCGGTCAAGCCGCAGCGCAATTAGTGGTGTACGACAACGATGGTTTTAGCGGTCAATCATTTACTGCGAATCAAAATGTCGAAAATCTTAAGCGCCAAGGCTTTAATGATCGTGCCTCGTCCGCCATCGTTACCCGTGACCGTTGGGAAGTTTGTGACGGCATTCGTTTTAGCGGCAACTGTGCGGTACTTCGTCCAGGGCGCTATCAGTCATTAAGCACGGTGGGTTTAAATGATCGTATTTCCTCAGTGCGCATAGTTCAGTCCGATGAGCAGGCGAATACCCAATACAATTCTCAGTACAATTCTCAGTACAACACTCAGAATACTCAGTACGACGACAATCGCTATGTGCCCGACCCAGCGCCCGTGTATGACGACCGCCAACGCAATGAACGAATTTATCAAGCACAGGTGGTTTCAGTGCGCGCAGTGGTGACTCAAGACAATCGACAGTGTTGGATTGAGCGTGAACGTGTCGGCGGACAATATCGTGATGGCGGCAAAAACGTCGGTGGTGCAGTCGTGGGTGCGGTGATCGGCGGCATTTTAGGTCACCAAGTTGGTGGCGGAAAAGGCCGTGACTTTGCCACGGCGGTGGGTGCCATCGCTGGTGCAGCCGTGGGTGCCAACACCGGCCGTAACGGCAACGGTCAAAGCTACGAGCAAAATGTGCAGCATTGCAGCGGCCAGTACGGCGGCAACGCACCGCAATATTGGGACGTGATCTATACTTTCCGTGGGCAGGAATATCGTATGCAAACCACCTATCCGCCCGGCCCCACCGTTACTGTAAACAGCCAAGGCGAACCTCGGGCTTAGAACCCCGGGCTTAGAACCCCGGACTTAGGTTTTCCCGATTTTATGAGGCTTCATTCTCGCTGCGTTAGCTACAGCGCAGCGGGAAAGCCTAAGTTGAAGCAAGATTGAGTACACCGCAACTGCAAATTCACTCGTTAGTGTAGCAATCCCGCGCAACGGGATGAATTGCGAAGCGAAAACGAAGCTTCTTCAAAGAAAGAAAAAGCAAAAAATAGTACCCTTGGTGCCCCTGCCCTATGCGGGACGCTATTGAAGCCGCAAACTCTAGCGTCTAATAACTCTAAGTTCAGGCCTCCACCCATGGCTGTCAAAAGTATGCCTAGCGCATTTGTAATTGTGCTGGCTATGTCTATACCCGTTGCGGCAAAAGCCAAACCCACGCCAGCCAAAGAGGATGAAAGTCCTTTAAGCGGACTGGAATACCGCTTGTTAGGCCCCGCAGTAAATGGCCGCATTACGCGCGTTGGCGGGGTTGCAGGCGATGCCAGCATTTTTTACGCATCAGCGGCACAGGGTGGCGTTTGGAAATCTGTTGATGGCGGCCACGCTTGGAAGCCAATTTTTGACGCGCAAGATACGCAATCAGTGGGCTCATTTGCCCTGGCACCGAGCGATGCCAATGTGATTTATGTCGGTTCGGGCGAGGCGAATATTCGCGGCAATGTCGCCATTGGCTATGGTATTTGGAAGTCTGACGACGCCGGTAAGAGCTTTGCGCAGGTGCTCAAACTGCGCGGCCAAATCGGCACGATGGCGGTGCACCCGAGCAACCCGGATCTGGCTTTTGCGGCGGTTTTAGGCACGCCGTTTGGTAGCAGTGTGGATCGCGGCGTTTATTGCACGCTTGATGGGTGCAAAAGTTGGCAAAAAGTGCTCTACGTAAATGCTGATACCGGTGCCAGCGATGTAGCGATCAGTGAAAGCAACCCTCGCGTTATTTTTGCCGGGATGTGGCAAGCGCGGCGTAGCCCGTGGGCACTAACCAGCGGCGGCCCCGGTGGCGGCCTGCATCGCTCGGGCAATGGCGGCACAGATTGGACAGAATTAGGGGTCGATGAAGGCTTACCGAAAAAGCCTTGGGGCAGAGTGGGCGTGGCAGTTGCACCCAGTGATGGCAATCGCGTGTATGCGTTGATCGAAGCAAAGGCGGGTGGCTTGTTTCGCTCGGATGACGGCGGCGAAACATTCACGCGTATCAACCGCAACCATGCACTGCGCCAGCGCGCTTGGTATTACTCCACAATGCGGATCGACCCACACAACCCCGACGTGGTGTGGTTCCCGCAAGTGGGCTTGGTGCGTAGCATGGACGGGGGCAAAACCATTGCCCGCGTGTCAGGCACCGGGCATGGGGATCATCACGACGTATGGATTGACCCGAAAGACGCGAATCGCGTGATTGAAGGTAATGACGGGGGTTTGGGCATTAGCCATGACGGCGGAAAAACCTGGCTGCACCCCAATTTGCCGCTGGCGCAGTTTTACAATATTGACGTGGATGACCGCATTCCCTATCACGTTGGCGGCTCAATGCAGGATATGGGCACCGCGAGTGGGCCGTCCCAGGTTTATCGCAAAACTGGCGCGAATTTGGGCGACTGGCGTTTCGCTGGCGGTGGCGAAGCCGGGGATTTTGCTTTTGATCCGGTTAAGCCTGGGGAGATTTACGCCGGTGAATACGGTGGCTATCTGTCGCATTATAATGAAGCAACGGGCCAAATGCGCACCATTTCAAGTTTCCCAGCCAACCCGAGCGGCGTGCACGCCGAAAACGTGAAGTATCGCTTCCAGTGGACGGCGCCAGTGTTGGCGTCGGTACACGATGGCGCGCTGTATCACGGCGGCAATGTGCTGTTTAAATCGCTCGACCAAGGTGCTAGCTGGACGCCGATCAGCCCGGATTTGACGCGCAACGATAAGTCAAAGCAAGGCTGGAGCGGCGGACCGATTACCGGCGATATCACCACAGTCGAATACTACGACACGATTTTTTCACTCGCTGAATCGCCGGATCAGGCGGGTTTGATTTATGCGGGAACTGATGACGGCATGCTGCACATCACCACCGATGGCGGCGCAAATTGGCGCAATATCACGCCGAAGGGTTTGCCGGAATGGGCGACGATTGAGTCGATTCATGTGCCCAAGTCAGCACCTTTGGTGGCCTTCGTGGTGGCGCACAACTATCGCTTAAATGATGATGCGCCCTATCTCTATAAAACCAGCGATAACGGCCAAAGCTGGACTAGGCTTGGCACAAAGCTTCCCGCTGATTTGACGCTTTGGGCGGTGCGCACTGACCCGGAAGATGTTAACTATATTTATTTAGGCACTCAGCGCGGCGTTTGGTATTCCATTGATGCCGGGCAGAGCTTTCAAGCGCTCAAATTAAACTTGCCGCAGGTAACCGTGACGGATTTGGAAACCAAACACGGGGATTTGATTGTTGCCACGCGCGGCCGGTCCATCTGGGCGTTGGAAAATCTGGCCGCCCTGCGTGCAATGAAGCAAGCGCAAACGCAAGCGCTCACAATCCTGCCCGCCGCCGCTGCTACCCGCTTTGCCACCGATCTCCGCTGGGGCGATGAAGCTGACGGCGTGCTGGATGGTAAAGACTACGGCGTCAACGGCCAATATTGGCTGCGCGACGAGTTCAAGGCCACCGACAAAACGCCGGTCGAGCTCGAAATTTTTGACGCCGCAGGCACCCGCATTCGCCTCATCACCAGCACAATTGAGCCTGCGCAATATCAAACCGACGACCCGGACGAGCCGACCGAAGCGCCTGAAGCGGCGCTCACTGCAAAGAAAGGCTTAAACGCCTTCAACTGGGATCTTCAACTGGGATCTGCGCAGCGACGGTGCCAAGCGTTTATTGCACTCCAAACTGGACTCTGGCAGTGCAGAGTCCGGCCCACTGGTGCCGCCTGGACGCTACACCGCCACACTTACCGTAGATAAACTCAGCGCCAAAACGACGTTTGAAGTGCTGAGCGATCAGCGTAGCAAAACCTCAGCTGCAGATATTGCAAAAGACTATGCCTTTGCCCGCACCTTAATCCTGGAAATTGACCGCGCGCGCCAAATGATAGAGGGCGTTCGAGCATTAAGGCACCAGCTCAATGCCCAGCTCAACGCGCTCAAAATTGGCGCAAGCGATGAAAGTAAAGCGCTTGCGCTGCGTACCAGCGGGGCTGCACTTAATAAGAAATTGACGAGCATCGAAGGCAAACTGCACAACCCCAGCGCAAAAGTCGTCTATGACGTACTTTCCGGGCGTGATGGCGGTGCCAAGCTGTATCACCAGCTTGTGCCGCTGTATGCCTGGGCGCAAAGTGCTGATGACGCCCCCACACAAGGCATGCGTGAACGCCATACGGAGTTGTTGCAAGAGCTTGAGCAAGTGGAAGCCGAATACGCCGGTATGCGTAGCGCTGAATTAGCCGCTTATCAGCAAGCGCTTAGCGCAATGGGAGGCATGATTGCGCTTTAGCTCTTGCGCATCAATGCCAGCTCTGCCTTCACTTCTTTGATGCTGTTATCTAATGCTTGGCTGCGTTCAAGCGCTTGAACCGCTTCGGCTTTGCGCCCTAAACGCGTCAAAATTTGGCCGCGTCGCCAATGCGCACCGGCAATTGACAGGCCCTCAACTGCGGGTTTTGCCGCCAAAATTGTGTCGATAATTGTTAATCCACCGGCGGGGTCAGTGCCCCCTAACGCGGCACATTTTACTTTTTGGTACTGAATTTTTAAGTTGCTTGGCTCTTTAGCTAAGGCCGCCATAACCAGGGTTTCGGCTTCAGCAATCTTTTTTTCGTTACTTAGCAAACCCACCATCGTCGAGAGCGCATCCACATCTGCTGGGTTGTACGCCAACGCTTTACGGTACAGCGCTTGCGCGCCTGCAAGATCATCGCCAATTTGCTTGACGATTGCCTGTGCGCGAAAGCCAGCACCGACATCGATAGCGGTAATTTGCTGCACCAATGCGGGCACCAAGTCTTCATCGCCACCCGCAATTCCGGGTGCTTGTAGATGAAATTGGATCAGCCCCATGCGCGCTTCAATGTGCTTTGAGTCTAGCTCAGCGGCGCGCTCGAACGCACTGCGCACTGCTTTTGCATAGCCAAGCTTGGAAAAAATACTCGATGTTTGCGCCAATCGCCCGTTCGCAGCACCCAGCCAATAGTAGGCCTCGGCCGAGCTTTGATTGCTAGCCACCTGTGCCTGCGCCTTTTCTAGCGCCGCGTCAAAATCTTGCGCCTGCATCAGTGTTACCACTTCCCTACTGAGCGCGGTGGTTGCCAGTTTTGATTGCGCGCAGGCAATACTTGATAGGAGTAGTGCTAAAACAAAGGGAATGATACGCATGGTTGAATCTCGGTTGGTTAGAACGTCAAGCATGCCTATGGTTGCCGGCATCGCTCAGGTGGCAAAAGTCACTTTTTCTTAAGGTATTTAACTGTCGCAAACTTTTCGCTCGTTGGAAAGCCAACGCACCTCTTTCATTCCGAATTTTTCTAATTCCGAATTTTAAGTCTTTGCACCCCGAATTGAAGGGTCGTAAACGCCTAGAATAATCGCGACAGTACATTCGCCTTCGCTATCCGGGATTTCAGGCGAAAAAGGTTCCATGACCTACACCATCGGCAACGTCACGCAAACCAAGAGCTTCGAACGCCAACAATTTTCCAGCCCAGCGCAGATTTGCCGCAGTGGCACACCCACTGCAGCCAACACCGACAGTTGCTACCAAATCTTACAGGCTGGGCAAACCCGGCGCGTACGTACGACCAGCTCCAATAGTGCAAGCGCCAACTACACAGAAAAAGGGATGGGCACGCGCACCTTTGAAGGCAAAATCACGCAGATGTGGCAGACGTTTGACGAAGCCAATCGCCTGATCACACGCCTCAATTACACCCTGACCCAAGACAATTTCATTCCTGTGCTCAGTCAATCAATAGTCTCCTACACGCAAACCGTCGCACGCGCGGCCAATGAAACGGTAACGGTGCCAGCTGGAACTTTTAGCGGTGCCTGAAAACGCACTATCGTTACCAACTCCAGCACTACGCAACAGGGAGTCACGATCACAACGCGAACCGCCGGGCCAGTGTGGACCAACGCCACTGTTGGCACAATTAAAGGTCAAACAGAATCAACCGCCAGCGCGGGTAGCTTCCCAGGCGCTGCAGTTACGGGCACGCAAGAATTAATTGAATTTAGCTCAAATTGAAGTTTTTTCTTGGCCAACTAAGCCAACACAACTTGCTATTTTGTAAGCCTCCGCCCAAACGGGTGGGCGGAGGCTTACTCACCAACTATAAAAGCGCTTTATAGATTGGACGCGAAAGCTATGTATGACGCAGAAGGGTGACTAACTCGCAGCGCCGGCTTTGGCCGGGTTGTCACCCGTTTGTTCTTTGAGCGCTTTGCTTTACCCGGTTACGGCGTAACCGAAAACCATGAATAGCACTCGATAAAACGAAGCGGCAAAAGTTGTATAATTTCGACAAAATGGGAGTATCAATATGTCAGAGAACGTTGAAAATTTGGTTTTGCGTCATTTGGTTGACCTGCGAAACGATGTTGCAACTTTGCGATCAGAGATGAAAACAGAATTTGGTGAAGTGAAATCCCGGATTTCCAGTGTTGAGCACCAATTAGCGGGCGTGCACCGCGAACTTGCGGGCTTGCATGAAGACATGGCAGGTGTGCAAGTGCGGCTTGATCGCCACGATAGTGGCTTACAACGAATGGAAAATCGCTTGGAGCTTATGCCAGCGTGATCTAGTCATTAGGCACGAAACTTGTACAACCAAAGGGCGCGAAAGCTCCCTTTTTTATGTTTGTCGCATTAGCGACGTTTGTGCTTTTTTTTGGGTAGCGGATTAGTTACCCACAATTTCACCCTGACTAATTACAGGAATTACTATAGGAAAGAACTACAGGGAGCGCTCGCAAACCCTTTGCCAGCATGGCTTTAAAGCGTATGTGCGGTACTGTTTATGCGTAAAAGCGGTACCGTTTATGCGTAATCACTTTGCTTTTCTTACGTGTGACGGCATCGGTAACAGCAAAAGCCCGTTGTCGGTTTCTGCAGCGCATGACCGCAGATCAGGATAAGCTGTACCGACCTTGCGTAGCGTCTCAAGTATTTTCTTTTTAAAGTTGCGTTGACCTTGACTTGTCTCTGAATAGCCGCTGCCAAACTGCTGCTGCAATAATCGCCAAGGAATCACCGTTTGCCGCTGTAGGTAGCTCGCGCGGTAGGTTGCCCATGCGTATGAGTCTAATGCCAAAGGGGACTTTTTCAGCGCCCGAATTGCGCGCATATCGAGCGGCACAGGCCGATCCGTAACTTCATTGAAAAATCGGTCTGTAAGCTTTACCCACGATCCAAACAGCGACTGCTGTTTGTTCTGAGTGGGTTCCACCAAAGATCCCATTCGTCCGCCACCATAATATTGCGGCCGCGCTCGCTACCAACGCGGCTGTCTTGCGCGGTAACAAAACTGCCAAAGAGGCGAAGCGCCTGATCTTTTAGGTTAGGTATCGTGCTCCAACGGCCACCCGTGGGAGTGAGGCCAAGATTGCCCATAAACTGCGATAAGCTTTCACTAAGTTGCAATGTTGGTGATTTGGTGAGCACAGCTTCAGTGGTCATCCAAGCAATAGGCGCGGATAAGCACCGTAAGGTAGCCCTTTGCTACTAGACACAAGCTCGACCGTTAACGAGCCATTGGTGCGCTTGTAGTTGGTTCCTGGAGTCTTACTGTGATGGATGGCTCCGAGCTGCAGATGATTTACATGAAATATTATTGTGTTGGCCGCGAACCATCAGACTCAAACGTGATCTCAGCGTTCGAGCGCGGCGAAGGGTTGAAGTTGAGCCTTTCTGTGAATTTTGCTGGCGTCAGCAGGTAGGAAGTGGTTCTCGCTTTTGCGCTGTTCACGGTCACAAGAGTTCGCAAGCAGCTTATCGCAAGGGCGCACGGCTAAAGCCTAGGTTTGAATTGATCATCGCTGAGATCAAGGCCGAAATGCGTTGTCGGCCTTCATATAAAAGGCAGTTTGAATTTCCGCTGGCTGGCAACGAAGCTTTCGATATTTCCTCACATCTAGAAAGAAATATTCGATATATCGCGTTCAACATTGCAGATCGCTCGCAAAACGAGATTGAAGGCGTTTTAGACTTGGCTTCCAGGTGCCCGGAAGGCGTATTTTCAAGAGTCGCCATACGGGCAGCCAACGTTATAAGAAGATCGTTAGTGTGCTGAAGTAATCAGTCGGCAGTAAAAATACATGCCGTGCAGCAGCGACTGATAGCTACGGTGCATACCTTCCACCGAAACGATATTGCTTGCTGAGATGGTGGCCAGAGAGGGAATTGAACCCCCGACACGGGGATTTTCAATCCCCTGCTCTACCAACTGAGCTATCTGGCCAACGACGGCGCGCATCCTGGCTCTGCGGCGGCCGTCTTGTCAACGCCTTTCGGCGCGCTTTCGCCTGCCCGAGCGCGTAGCGTCTATCCCGATCTCTTCGATCTTCTCGATCGCGACAGAGCTCGCCGTCGAGAGCCCACCCCCTTCCGCAGCACACCTCAGCAGACCGGAGCCCCGCATGACCCTCGCAGGCAAAACTCTCTTCATCACCGGCGCGAGCCGAGGCATCGGCCTCGCCATCGGTCTCCGCGCGGCCAAAGACGGCGCAAATGTCGTCATCGCGGCGAAAACGAGCGACCCCAATCCCAAGCTCCCGGGGACCATTCACACGGCGGCCGCGAAAATCGAGGCGGCGGGAGGAAAGGCGCTCGCCTGCGTAGTTGACGTCCGGGACGAGGAGCAGGTGAAGGCGGCCGTGCAGAAAGCAGTCGCGACCTTCGGTGGCATCGACATCCTGGTGAACAACGCGAGCGCTCTCAGCCTCACGGGGACCGCGTCGACGCCCATGAAGCGCTTCGATTTGATGC
>JAYUUS010000300.1:0-2462 GCA_043754435.1 Rhodanobacteraceae bacterium | reverse complement strand
GTGTTCCAATCAACCGACTTGTAGTGCCATAGTGATTAACAAATAAACTATAACGCGTTGATTTATAATGATATTTTATTTTTGGTGGTGAAGATGGGTTAGCAGAGCTAACTGGTCTGCTTGTCCCACACTGGTTACCGCAAACATGTCCACACCTGCTAGCGTGGAGGCGATCTTGACGCTTGGGCGCAGCGCAATACGAAACACGTTGCCGCGCTGTTCGCGGAGCGTTGAGCCGGCAACGCTGGTCAAGAATAGGCTATCCAGTGCGCAGTCATAGCTTAAACCTAAGCCGGCATACGGGTTGCGTTGGTTAACCGCTGCCGTTACCGGAAATTCTAACGCCAGCGTCATTTCGCCAGTATTGCTGTCGATGCGGTACAGGCGGTGCACTGCGGTCATAGGCTTGTTGACCCAAATAGCCGATGGCGCTGGCTGTTAAACGACCTCAACCATATCACCCTTGCGCTCCAGCCATTCTTTGCGATCAGATGCGCGCTTTTTCGCCAGCAGCATATCCATAAGCTCAGCGGTTGAAACTGCATCGCCTGCATACAGCTGGACGAGCTTGCGCGAATCGGGATTGATCGTGGTTTCACGCAGCTGCGAGGGGTTCATCTCGCCCAAACCTTTGAAACGCGTTACGTCTGGCTTGCCGCGCACTTTGTCGCGAGTCAGTTTTTCCAGCAGCGCATTGAGTTCCGACTCGTCGATGACGTAATGCACCTTTTTGCCGACATCTACGCGAAACAGCGGCGGCATCGCGACATAAACGTGTCCAGCCTGCACCAGCGCCGGAAAATGCTTTAAAAACAGCGCTGCCAGCAGGGTCGCGATGTGCAAACCATCCGAGTCAGCGTCCGCCAGAATAATAATTTTTCCGTAGCGCAGGCCGCTTAAATCGCCTTTGCCGGGGTCCATGCCGATTGCAACAGCTAGGTCGTGTACTTCTTGCGAGCCTAATACCGCACCGCTTTCCACTTCCCAGGTATTCAAAATTTTGCCCTTGAGCGGCAAAATCGCCTGGAAGTCTTTTTCGCGTGCTTGCTTGGCCGAGCCGCCTGCGGATTCGCCCTCAACGATAAACAGCTCAGTGCGGCTCAAATCTTGACTGACGCAGTCGGCCAGTTTGCCGGGCAGGGCAGGGCCGCTGGTGATCTTTTTGCGGGTGATTTGCTTTTCGGTTTTCAGCCGTGATTGCGCGCGCTCAATCACCAACTGCGCAATTTTTTCGCCCGCTTCTACATGTTGATTCAGCCACAAACTAAAGGAATCATGCAGCGCGCTTTGCACAATCGGTGCGGCGGTGCGGCTGGACAGGCGTTCTTTGGTCTGCGAGGAAAATTGCGGCTCCATTTGTTTGAAGCTCAAAACAAAGCTCAGGCGCTCCCAGACATCTTCGGGTGCCAATTTGATGCCGCGCGGCAGCAAATTGCGAAACTCACAAAACTCCCGAATCGCATCGGTCAGCCCGCTGCGCATGCCGTTGACGTGGGTGCCGTGCTGACTGGTGGGAATTAAGTTGACGTAGCTTTCTTGCACCAAATCGCCTTCTGGCAACCAAGCTAAGGCCCAGTCGATTTGATCGTGCTCTTTTTTCACCGCGCCGCAAAAAAGCTCAGCGGGCAATACAAATTGATCCGCCAACTGGCCGCGCAAATAGTCTTTTAAGCCGTCTTGATAGAACCAGCGCTGCTTTAAGCCGGTTGCTTCATCGCTGAGCAAGACTTCTAAACCTGGACACAGCACTGCTTTGGCGCGCAATAGGTGCTCAAGTTTGCTGACCAAAATGCGCGGTGAGTCGAAATACTTCGCTTCCGGCCAAAATCGCACGCGCGTGCCGGTATTGCGTTTGCCGACTTCGCCGATGACTTTCAAATTGGACGTTTTTGCGCCGTGCGCGAAGCTCATCCGGTATTCCTGGCCGCCGCGCTTGATAAAAACCTCAAGTTTGTCGGACAAAGCATTGACGACGCTTACGCCAACGCCGTGTAAACCACCCGAAAACGCATAATTTTTGTTGGAAAACTTACCGCCGGCGTGCAAACGGCAAAGAATCAGTTCAACCCCAGAAACCTTGTGTTCCGGGTGAATATCCACCGGCATGCCGCGACCGTCATCAATGACTTCACAGCTGCCATCGCTAAATAACGTCACTTCAATGCGTTTAGCGTGGCCCGCCAGCGCTTCGTCTACCGCGTTATCGATGACTTCTTGCGCTAAATGGTTCGGGCGGGTGGTATCGGTATACATGCCAGGCCGACGTTGCACAGGTTCAAGCCCCTGCAAAACTTCGATATCAGCGGCGTTGTAGTCATTTGCCATGAAAATAGAAAACCAAAGGAAAACGGATGCCGATGGTGGCGGGTTCGGGCTGTGCTTTCAAGAGCGATGCCACACACGCAACGCTTGCGTTTCTAAAGCGCATGCCTGATGTTTGGGAAACTTCGCGAATTCCCAAT
>JAYUUS010000299.1:0-2469 GCA_043754435.1 Rhodanobacteraceae bacterium | reverse complement strand
GAGCAGATTCAGCCAGGAAAATATCAGCCTAGAACCCATTTTGACGTTGAGAAGCTCAACGAGCTGGCTGCCTCGATAAAATCTCAAGGATTGGTCCAGCCGGTTGTAGTGCGTCAATTGAAAGGCAATAGTTTTGAGTTGATCGCCGGCGAGCGCCGCTGGCGCGCGGCGCAAATTGCCGAACTGCGTCAAATTCCGGCCATTGTTCGGGTAGTGCCAGATCAGGCAACCATCGCAATGTCGTTGATTGAGAATATTCAGCGCGAAAACCTCACGCCCATTGAAGAAGCACAAGCGCTCAAGCGCCTTATTGACGAATTTGATTTGACGCATCAATTGGCTGCGGATGCAGTAGGTCGATCACGCGCGGCGGTTAGTAATTTGCTGCGCCTGCTGGAGCTTTCCCCGGCAGTTCGCGTACTGCTAGACAACGCGAAAATCGATATGGGGCATGCGCGCGCCCTGCTCAGCTTGGATCCCAATAAGCAAACGCTGTTGGCGAATCGCGTGATCAATGAAGGCTTAAATGTACGTCAGACCGAGTTTGAAGTACGCAAGCTTTTGCACCCGCCCCTGCCAAGCAAAATATCTGCATCAAAAAAAACCGACCCAAATATCGCGGCATTAGCGCAAAGTTTGAGCGAAAAGTTGGGTGCCAGTGTATCGATTGAGCACACCAGCAGCAAATTAGGTGGCGGCAAAGGTAGGTTAGTCATTGGCTACTCGAGCCTAGACGAACTTGACGGCATCCTGGCACGGGTGAAATAGATGCAAAATTCCGGTTTCTCGGCTCGCCCCTTGCCCGCGCTTAGCGCTGGCACAAAAATTCTGTTGGGCGTTACTGGCAGTATTGCCGCGTACAAGGCGTGCGAGCTTACGCGGCGACTGATTGATCTAGGCTGCAGCGTCCGTGTTGTGGTGACTGAAAACGCCCAAAATTTCGTATCTGCGACTACCTTTCACGCTTTAAGCGGCGAAATCGTTCGCAGCAGTTTGTGGGACAACCACGCAGAAGCCGCGATGGGTCACATCGAGCTGGCACGCTGGGCAGATTGTTTATTGATCGCCCCCGCCTCAGCAAACACGATTGCCAAGCTCGCACACGGGCTGTGCGATGACTTACTAGGAACTCTTGCGTTAGCGACAACAGCGCCCTTAGTCATTGCCCCCGCAATGAACCAGCAAATGTTTGCCAGCAAAATAGTGCAGAGCAATTTGACACTACTGCAATCGTTAGGTGCATTAATCCTTGGGCCGGCCAATGGCGCGCAGGCCTGCGGCGACGTTGGACCCGGGCGCATGTTGGAAGCATTGGAGATAATTAATTTATTGCAAGCACAAGCCACTGACGAAGCTATCGATTTAAGTGGGCTGCGTGGCAAAGTCGTGGTGATCACTGCCGGGCCTACCTATGAAGATCTAGATCCGGTGCGTTATTTGGGCAATCGCAGCAGCGGTAAAATGGGCTTTGCCATTGCGCAAGCCGCAGCCGCCGCAGGCGCTGACGTCAGTCTGATCGCAGGCCCCTGTGTACTAGCAACACCCGCTGGCGTCGCCCGTATCGACGTACGAGATGCCAGATCCATGCATGCGCAAGCGCTAAGCGCGGCACCAGCCGCCGACTTATTTATTGCCGCAGCCGCTGTAGCGGACTATCGCCCAGCGCAGCAAAGCTTGCAAAAAATAAAAAAGACAGGCGATGAAACCCAAATCACGTTGGTGAAAAACCCCGACATTATTGCCGACGTTAGCAAAGCGGTGTCGGGCAAAGCCAAAAGACCACTCCTTGTTGGTTTTGCCGCTGAAACTGAGACGGTCTTAGAGAATGCGCGTGCCAAGAGGATTCGCAAAGGTTTGGATTTTATTGCAGCGAATCATGTGGGCCCAGGATTGGGCATGGAAGCTGAGGGCAACGCCTTAGTGCTGATCGGCGCTAAGCTAGAGCTAGAACTTGGATACGCCAACAAATCTCTACTTGCACGCCGCCTTTTGCAGGCGCTTATTCCTCACTTATTAATTAGCTAATGAACGATCATTTTGGTGCATCCGCCGTTAAAACGCTTCAGCTCAAAATTCTAGATGCTCGCATGGGCACCTTGTGGCCACTACCTAACTACGCTACCACCGCGAGTGCAGGCATGGATTTGCGCGCATGCATCGATCAGGATTTGACGCTTGCCCCGGGCGAAACTGCGATGGTCAGCGCGGGAATCGCAGTTTTTTTGAACGATGCGAACTTCGCCGCAGTGCTTTTGCCACGTTCTGGTTTAGGCGCTAAAGGGCTAGTCTTAGGAAATTTAGTCGGTTTGATTGATGCGGATTACCAAGGCCCGATCAATATGGCGTGTTGGAATCGCTCCAGCACCGCGTTTACGATTCAACCGGGCGACCGAGTGGCGCAGTTGGTGGTGTTGCCCATCGCCCGCGTGCGATTTCAACTTGTTGATGACTTTGTGGCAACGCAACGTG
>JAYUUS010000298.1:0-2469 GCA_043754435.1 Rhodanobacteraceae bacterium | reverse complement strand
ACGATTCGCGGGGGCGGCGCGCCGGTGATCACACCCGCCTACGGCACGCCCGCATTCAAAAAACGATATTTAAATTTTTTGGTCAACGCGGCGTCTATTCGTTTCGCGACCGTTGACTCGCTGGACGCCGATTCTAGTCGCGCCGATTTTGATTTACTTACCTGCTTTGAAAAAAACGTCACGACGGCGGCGGGAGTGATTTTAATGGGCCGCGCATCGGGCACGGCTACCTGTACATCATATTTAGGCATTGCCGATTTGGGTGGCAACCTGCAAATTTATAAAGTCGTGGCGGGCACATTGACGGCACTAATCAACACTGCATTTACTTACACCGCCGGAAAAAACTACATGCTGCGTTTTAGAGGCACGGGCACCAGCATCCAAGTAAAATGTTGGGACGCTGAAACGGCCGAGCCCATTTTTACCGTTGGCGTAATAGACAGCAGCATCACGGCGGCGGGCAGTTTGGGGATCGGCGCAAATATCGCCACCGCCGCCACCGTTGCCCCATTCAATTTTTTTAGCGTCGCCACCGGCGGCGAAGTTGCGCAACTGCCGCTCACCAACGCGCGATATACAGCCTGGTTGAGCAATCAAACCGCGCGCCGTGAAGTGCTGGCAGAATTTACGGCGACCGGGTATGACTCGGCCGCCGGCACGCCATTTTTGAAAACGCGCTCGGTGTATTTGTCGCGATTCGGATTTGCCTCAAAATCATGGGACACGCCGCCGAATCGCGGTTATGCGGCACTCATAAAATCGGTGCCGTCGTTCAGCCAAAAAATGCCATCGGGTTTAACCGGCGAGGCCGTGTCCGGTTTTGGGGATTTGGTGCTGGAATCAAGCAACGGCGTGCCGAGCAAGGGCTCGAATGAGCCGGGGCTCGATGCCTGGCTACGCGTGCGTTGGAATCGCTCGTTTGTACGCCTGTATTTGGGCGACCGAGCTGGCCGCGTCACGATTTCCGTGCGGTGATTGTGGGCCGCATTGGCCGCCCCACCACGCCCAACGCAATAACGCTATCTTTCAAAATTCAGAATCTATCAAGCGCATTCAATGTGCCGCTCAGTACGCAAAAATTCACCGCCGGGCAATTTACGGGCGCGTTTAAGCCTGTATTAATCGGTTCTTTCAGTGGCAATAAAGCGTCGTTTCCCGCGTCGTTTTTTGGTCAATTTTTTGAGCCGCCGTTATCCGACATTCAAAACAATATCATCACGATCAGTGATGGGCCGATTACCGTGGTCGACGGCAACTCACAAAACCCCACGGTGTTTGATAATTTAAAATCGCTGGGGACGGTGGCGGGGTTGGGTGTCACGGCCGCCAATACCACGACGGGTTTACTGACGGTGCCGGGGCACGGCATGGTCGTGAATTATCGCGTGCGCTTTCCGATATATCTTAATCCGCCCCCAACGCCGTTCGCGAACGCCACCGATTATTTTGTGATCGCATCCGGTTTGACATTAAATGATTTTAAATTGTCGGCAACGCTAGGCGGTGCAGCCATCATCGCCACCAACACGGCCACCGGCGCAGTGGTGGACGGATATGCCTATTATTTTGATCAGACGGCCGGCGCGATGACGGTTATTACTGCATTGACGGGCCGCGTCATCGCGACCAATATTTCACAGGTCGGCGGGTCCAATTTTGATAATTTATATGCCCGCTCAAATTTATCTTTAGATTTTAAAGACGCGGCATCGTTTACCAGTTACGCCGCATCGGTCTATGGCGTGGGCGGCCTGTATTATCAACCAGGGGCAAATTTAGTCAGCCAAGGTTTCGCCGATCAGGCGTCTTACACGCAGAGCTGGTATGGATTCACCCCCGACGGGCTAATGCGCGTCGGTTTTGTGGCGCTGCCGACTGCGTTGCCAGTCATGGCGCTGAATGGATCAGATTACGCGATCCGATCGCTAAAAATAGTCGACGAAATTCCGGCGGTGGATTTTACAAAATCGCAAATCACTTATGGGAAATGGTTTTTAGCATCCGGTCCATTTCAATCAACCGATGCGCTGGCTACGCAAGGAAAAAAGTATTTTTCAATATCGGGTAACGCCGTGGACTATGCGTTTGCCAGCGCCACGCCGTTAGACGGCCGCCCAGACCGGACAGACTCAAATGTGTCTGCGGAATTTGATTTGATCGCCCCCGATTTAAACCGCGCGGCGCAGCTGGTGACATTGTTTAAGCTGCGGCTGGGAATTTTTGAAGTGCCAGTGCGGCTTCGCGCAATTGAGCTGACGATCGGCGACACCATTTCGTTGACCGATGATCGCCTCGGGTTTCGCGTGTGGACAAATAGCAACCCGCCGAGTCCCGACAACGTGCCCGCGGTCGGCCAAACGATTGACTCTACGCTGTGCGTGGTGATTGGCGTCGATGTAAACCTCAACGGCGGGGCTTTTCCGGTCACGCTAACGCTAATGCGCCAGATGCCCGGCTATTACCCTG
>JAYUUS010000297.1:0-7273 GCA_043754435.1 Rhodanobacteraceae bacterium | reverse complement strand
GTTTCCCGTCAGGTGAGCCAGATACTCTACATCAGTTTTTCAGGGCGTCAACTTTTTTTGTTTAGTTTTGCTTCGGCGAAATTGAGTTTGTTCAGGTTCGGGGACTGAATGTCCTTCACAGCCCCATCCGCCCAAACAAGCCCTTCTGCACACCGGCCAGCACCTTCAGTGTTTGCCCCTTAATTCCGGGAACGCGGCCCACCGGATACATACACCAGTCGCGAATCAAGCCTGCTGTTGCGCTATCCGATTGAAATAACGGTGTCAGCCAGCGGCTAATGAATTGATAGATCCCGACATGCTCGCGCCGGACTTCGTCGTAAGCGGCAAGCGCGCCAGCCAAGTCATGGTGCGCATCAAGCGCTTGGCAGAGCGCTCTTGCATCCAGCAATGCCATATTAGCGCCTTGCCCTAATTGCGGGCTCATCGCGTGCGCCGAATCCCCCAGCAGCACTGCGCGGCCGTCGAACCAGCGTTTATGTACGACGTCGCGATAGGTGGCTTTTGCGGCTTGCTGTGGATGCTGAATTTGCGTTAATAAATCTGCGGCGTCCGGCCAAAGCTCATGCACATGCGAGCGCCAATTGCCCAGCCCATGAAACTCCCAATCCGCGAACTTGTGGGTAGGCAGGCTCCAATAAACACAGAGTTTATCAGCGCTGCGTGTTTCACCCGGCAGATGTCCGACGGGCAAAAGCCCACACATGGCTTTTGCCGTACGGTAGCGCTGAGTTAAAACCTGTGCAAAACGTGCATCTTTGTCTTTTACCAAACACCAAACTGCGCCCCAGGGATAAGCACGATCTCGGCTACACACATGCGCAAAGCTGCTACGTAGCGCGGAATGCGCGCCATCGGCAATCACGACCAGATCATAGGGGCCAAATTGTTCTCCGGATGCTTCGATCAAGGTGCCGGTGCGGTTATCAACTTTGGTCAGGGTCGATGAGAGCCGCACGATTACCGATTCCGGCAACGCACTCAATAAAGTTTGGAAGAGTGCGCCGCGCTGAATTCCCAGACCAAAGCATGCGCTATCCAGATCGGAATAGCGCATGTCCATAACCCGACGCCCAGCGGGCGTTTGCCCGTAAAGCCGATCCACACGTTGCCCGCAGGCATCGGCTAGCTCAAACAAACCAAGTTCGCGCAGAACTGCAAGTCCTGTGGGCTGCAGGAGCAAACCAGCGCCCAAAGGCTTTAACTCAGCAGAGCGCTCAAAAAGCTGAACTTGATGCCCCGCACGCGCTAAATAAATTGCCGCAGCAAGGCCTGCGGTACCACAACCTGCAATTGCGATGGAGAGATTTTTCATGCGCAATTGTAGCGTTAAGCGCCACTATTCTTAAACTGAGGGCGCGCACAGGTCTTGCTACAAAAAGCGAACCGCGCAGAGAAATAATTGTTGATAGCAAGCGCGTTTTCCACGCATAATGGATAGCTATTTGAAAATTTAACTTGAGCGTTGCCTTAACTTTAGCTCTTGCAGTTCCCTTTTATTCAGGAAAACATCCATGAAAAAACTTAGTTTGCCTACACTTCTACTCGGCATTGCGATCAGCGGTGGTGTGTTTGCTCAAGCGATCAAGCCAGGTACGCTCGCAGTCGTAGACGTGCCATCGAACGCCCCACCATTTCTGCCGTTTGCAACCATCACGGAAGGCTTTGACGGTGCTACAGCAAGCACTGCGGGGTGTGCTTTGACGCCAGCGCTTGTGACTGCGGGTTGGTTTGCAAAGAATAATTCCGCTCCAGTGGGTCCGTCGTGTTGGAATGTTCTCGCTAATGTTGTCCCTAGTGCCACTCTAGCAGCGCCGCAAGCGGGCACCGGATATATTATCTCAAATTTCAATGTTGGAACTGGTGCTGCGCAACTCTCAGCTTGGTTGGTTACACCCAGAGTGACGTTTGGAACCGGTGCGACATTAGAGTTTTGGGCGCGTGCTAGGGGAACATTTCCTGACCAAATGGAAATTCGTGTGAGTACAGCAGCGGATGCTGGAACTCCTGATGTCGGAACTGCAGCAACAGATCTTGGAACATTTACAAGCTTATTGTTGACAATTAACCCAACATCCGCATTAGTGGGTACAGATCAAGCCTGTCCAACAGCGAATTTTACCGCAACGGGTGCAGTACATTCTGGATTTGCGACGACACAATGGTGCAAATTCACCATTAGCGGTGCCGCCCTGCCTGCCAGCGGCACTGGCAGAATTGCGTTCCGTAATTCTGTACCCGATGGTGCAGACGGCGCAAACTCGAACAGAATTCTGCTGGATTCTTTCAGCTTTATTGAAGGTACCGCTGGCCCGACCAGCACATTTACCGCAGTGACACCGTCTGGCACCAACATCACGCTTGCGCGTACGCTACCAGCCGCTACTTCGACTTCGTCTTTGGTGTTTAACGTCACTGGTGCCAATAGCGCGTTGACTTGTACAACGACAAGTGCGGGCTATAGCGTTGCGCCAACTCCGTTAAACCTCGTTGTGGGAACACCCGGAACGGTAACGGTCACCCATACGGGTTCAACCGCTGGCTCCTTCGCAGGAACAGTAACATGCACCGGCGCTGCAGGCAGCACGGGTGGCCCGTTTGTATATAACTTCACCACGAACGTCAGCGCAGCCGTTGTGCCGATCATACCAGTCCCTGCACTTGGCAACATCAGCCTCATGTTGTTGATGGCTGGCTTCTTAGGCTTGGGCGTGGTTTTGGTCGGTCGTCGTCAAGCATAAATTGTTTTAAAGTCTCGTAAAAAAGGGCGCTTCGGTGCCCTTTTTTATTGCTGCCTGCACACAGGGGTGGGGATGAAAACGAAATTATTGGACCATAGGCGAATGAGAAACAATTGACGCGCAATCGCTGAAGGCACACTCTTGGTCAATCCGGCCTGAAGTTTCCCTACGTTGATTTGGAGTGTGCTATGCCAAGATTTTCACCCTCTTCCATTCGAAACCTATGCGTTGTCGGTAACACCGGGGTTGGAAAAACCACTTTGGTGGAGGCGCTGTTAAAGCATGCGGGTGCGATTGCGGTCGCGGGCGCAGTGGAAAAAGGCTCCACGGTCAGTGATTTTGACGGGCAGGAAAAAGTGCGACTGCATTCGCTCAACACTAGCGTGATGAGCTTTGATGCCAGCGAGATTCATTTCAATATTATCGACACGCCGGGGTTAGCGGACTTTCGCGGCACCACTTTGAGTGCTATGGCAGCGGTTGAGACGATTGCGGTGTTGCTAAATGCCCAGGTTGGTTTGGATGCGAGCGCGCTAAAACTGCTAGAGCGGGCCAAGGCGCGCGGTAACGAACGGATTATTATCATCAACCGCATTGATGCGGAGGGCGTCAATTTAGAGGCGGTGATGGCGCAGCTGAAAAACGCGCTGGGGCCTGAGTGCCTATCGCTAAATTTACCCTCGCGCGGCTTGACGCGGGTGGTGGACTGTTTTTTTACCAGCGACTCCAAATTTGGCACCGAAATCAGCAGCGTAAAAGTGGCGCATCAGCAAATTATCGACCAAGTCGTCGAGGTCAATCCGGCGGTGATGGAGCATTATTTGGAAGAAGGCGAAGCCAAACTGTCCACCGCTGAGCTGCACGATGCCTTTGAGCAGTGTTTACGGGAGGGGCATTTGATCCCAGTGCTGTTCACCAGCGCGCGCACCGGTGCGGGCATCGCCGAGCTGTTTGATATATTGGTGCGCTTGTTGCCGAATCCCAGCGAAGGCAATCCGCCGCCATTTTTTAAAGGCCAAAGCAATCCGGAGCAGAGCAACGAGCAAGACCGCAACGAAGCGGTATCGGTGCAGGTACATGCGGACGAAAAACTGCATGTGGTGGCGCATGTGTTCAAAGTTATCAACGATGCTTTCGTCGGCAAAATGGCGGTGTTTCGCATCTATCAGGGCACCGTCAAGCGCGACACTCAGCTTTATATTGGTGATGGCAAAAAACCTTTTAAAGTCGGGCACTTATACAAATTATTTGGTGCCAAACATCTGGAAATTGACGAAGGGATCGCGGGCGATATTTGCGCGGTGGCAAAAATCGACGACATTCATTACGGCGACGTGCTGCACGACAGCCATGATGAAGATCACTGGCATCTAATGCCGTTGGCGCTGCCGAAAGCCATGTTTGGCCTGAGCGTGCAGCCGATCAGCCGTGGGCACGAGCAAAAACTGTCCAGCGCACTGCATAAGTTGGCTGAAGAAGACCCGAGTTTTCATATCGAGCACCATGTCGAACTCAATGAAACGGTTTTATACGGATTGGGCGACGTACACCTAAAAGTGATGTTGGAACGCTTAAGGGCGCGCTTTCAAGTCGAGGTTAAAACTGCGCCGCCGCGCATTGCCTATCGGGAAACGATTAGTATCGAAGCCGAAGGCCATCATCGGCATAAAAAGCAAACCGGTGGCGCTGGGCAATTTGGCGAAGTTTCCCTGCGCGTGCGCCCGCTGGCGCGCGGCGAAGGCTTTCGCTTTCTGGATGACACCAAGGGCGGCTCCATTCCGCATAACTTCATACCTGCGGTTGAAAAAGGCGTGCGTTTGGTGTTGGCGCAGGGCGCAATTGCGGGTTTCCCGCTACAGGATTTAGAAGTCAGCGCGTTTGATGGCAAACATCACCCGGTGGATTCCAAAGAAATCGCGTTTATTAGCGCCGGAAAATTCGCACTGCTGGATGCGATCAGCAAAGCCCGGGCCATCGTTTTAGAACCCATTGTTGAGCTAACCGTGACCACGCCGGACGCAGCGATGGGCAATGTCAGCAATGGCCTAGCGAGTAAACGCGCGCGCGTTACCTCGACAGACGCGGGCGCGCCAGGCGAACTGGTGCTGCGCGCGCAGGTGCCGATCAGCGAATTGGGCGATTATCAAAGTGAGCTAAACAGCCAAACTGCCGGGCAAGCGATTTACGGCATCGAATTTAGCCATTACGAACCGGTGCCGGCTGCGGTGCAAAAGCAGTTGACCGAGGCTTACAAGCCTAAGCACGAAGAGGAATAAAGGGTATGTTTGATACCACGCCGACCTTTGCGCTGGGTCGCTATTCACTGAATCTAACGCGCACGCAGGTGATGGGCATTTTAAATATCACGCCGGATTCCTTTTCGGATGGCGTGCGCATAAGTGGTAGCGGTCAGGCACTAGAAATTGCGACGCAAATGGTGGCCGATGGCGTCGATATTTTGGACGTGGGCGGGGAATCCACGCGCCCCGGCGCACAGCCGGTCAGCCTGCAGGAAGAACTGGATCGCGTAATGCCGGTCATTGAAGCGCTCAATGCACTGAATAAACCCATATCCATTGATACCAGCAAAGCCGAAGTGATGCGTGCGGCAACCGCTGCGGGTGCGGTGCTGATTAACGATGTGTATGCCCTGCGCGGTGAAGGTGCGCTGGCGGCAGCGATTGCAAGCGGTGCGGCGGTGGTGCTGATGCACATGCAGGGCGAACCCCACACTATGCAGCAAGCGCCGCAGTATTTGGATGTGGTGGAAGAAGTCGCGCGTTTTTTGACCGAACGTATTTTTGCCGCGCAAATGGCCGGGCTAGACAAAAAGCGCGTCATCGTTGACCCAGGTTTTGGCTTTGGCAAAACCACCGCGCACAATATGGAACTGCTGGGTCAATTAAAACGCTTCAGCCAATTTGAGTGCCCGGTCTTGGTTGGGCTGTCACGCAAAGGCAGCATTGGCGAGCTAACCCAACAAACGCAGGCTTCTGCGCGTATGGCCGGTTCACTTGCCGCACACATCGTGGCAGCACAACGCGGTGCCGCGATTATTCGTACCCACGATGTGCGGGCGACTGTCGATGCACTGCGTGTGCTGCAAGCGATTCCACCCGCGCGGGTTGATAAAGCCAGTGTTTCACCGGATTTAATGGCGCTGTTTGGGGCCTGAAAGCCGATGATGGCGGGATACCGCCAAATGCCGCAGGGTCGGCTGGAGTTTTTAGGAGGGCCAAGGGTCTACCTGCGAACGAATGGCACCGAGCACATTCACTAGCTTTCCACGCTTGCGCGGCGACTTGAGTTCCGAGGGCAAACGACTTAGCCAGTGCCCGTTGGGGCCGATTGGCAAGCCACGACGGGATGAAAGTTGCCTTGAAGTTGGGAGTGGCTTACGCGACAAGACCTCAATGAAATGATCCAACTGGGCCAAAGCACTGAAATGCAGCTCATGTGAATCAAACTCCACACGAAGGAATGCATAGCCTAAATGCGGAATAGCTACAGGAGCAGCCGGATCGCAAGCGCCCGTTGACCCGGGAACTGGAACGTGCACCCAAAACGCCACTGGCGCAGTTCGCCAGTCTTTCTCATAGGTAAAACGGAATACTGGTTTCATTTCGAGTGGGCCAACGTTGAATTCAGCCGACATGTGGCCCGAAAGCCAATGATAGCGCGATATCGCCGAATGGTCGGCTGGAATGTTTAGTAGACGATTGCGCAACTCCCCACTCTCCACTCACAGCCGCTTGGTAGATGCGTAATGAGTGGCCATGCTTGGCAATGAATCTAGCGACAGTGTGCTGAGATGCCTAATTGCTTCTTCGCTGGAGCTTAAAACTGAAACAGAGCCTGACTCAGTATCAAGCACAAGATAACCAAGGTCGCGTACAACTGGGAGATTGGCTTCGTCTGAGAGCCGACACACGACAACCGCATTCTGCCATCCGAACTCTGTGCACCAGTGTTCACTTCCATCCGATTGAATGCCGAAATGCTCGGCTAGCCAGAGGCCATTAGGGCCTCTAATGAAGCCATTACCTCCACCATTCGACTCGAATGTGTAACCGTTCGGAAGATCGGTACAAAGAAGAGGTGCGTCACCGCTAAAGCAGCCTGTCAGAACCGCAGAAAATGCGAGCATGGCTATGCGAGGAGGCATGGTCAATTGATTAACTACATTTAGACGACAAATCGTCGTTCCCAAAGTGTCCGCCCAATCGCAATTAGCCGTCAACGACATTGTGAACATCCCAACCACATCGTTTGCTCGCTCTTGCAAAAATTTAGGCAAACCTAAAAATTAGCGGATGGAAATACTCATCGTTCGGCCCTAAATCCCCTTCAAAACCTGCCCACGCCAACCCAACCACTCATCTGTGTCGGGCTTGCCCAGCACACGCGATTCCAACATGCGCCGGGTGGCGACCAGTTCGGGTGCAAGTTCGAGTTTGGCGGCGCGTGCTTCGACTTCGGCGCGTAAATGTTTATAGCGTTCGTTGAGCACGGCGTTTAACGGGCGTGGGGCG
>JAYUUS010000296.1:0-7284 GCA_043754435.1 Rhodanobacteraceae bacterium | reverse complement strand
TAAATTCCGGCGCGCGCGCGTCACCACCAATTTGACGTGCGGCTTCGTCTAAACACGCCTGAATTTCGCTTTGGTGTTGATGCGTCAAAATTTTATAGGCGCGAAAGTCATGCGCGCGCGTCGGGTGGTGCGTGCCAGAACTAGCTTGCGTGCCGGAACCGGATGAACCCGTAACGGCACTAATGTGGATGCGGCCAAAATCACGGCCCAGCGCCACCAGCGGCAAGAGTGCCAGCGCAATCGCGGTGGCAAAACAGCCTGGGTTTGCGATGCGTTTAGCACCCGCCAAATTGGCTAAGCGCGCTTCCGGCAAGCCGTAAACAAACTCTGGCAAATGCTCCGGGCACGGGTGCGCGTAGCCGTAGGCGGCGGCGAAGGCCTCGCTGGTGCGCAGCCTAAAGTCTGCCGACAAGTCGATCACCGTGGTGTTTGCGGGCAAGCGCTGGCGCAGCTCCGGCCAGAGTTTCGCGAACTCGCCATGCGGCAGTGCGGCAAATAGCACCGGGTTTTGTGCGCTGTCCAGCGCGGCGAAATCAAGCTCGGCTTTGAACGTATCTGAGCTTAACCCGCGTAAATGCGGATGCAGACTGGCTATGGCTTTGCCCACATGCGAACGCGAAATCGCAGCAATGCGGGCGACGTTCGGATGCGCCAGCAATAAGCGCAACAGCTCACCGCCGCCAAAACCACTGGCACCTAAAATCGCGACGTCAATAGCAATCGGCGCTAGCGGCATCCGTTTCAACCTCCGTCGGAAAGCGTAGCCGCGCTGACATCAGGAGCGCCCGCTAAAAAGCGACGCAAACGCCGAAACATGCCGCGAATCAAGCGCCACAATTTGGGTAAGGCCCAAACCATGAATGCGATGAAAGCGACTAAAACGACGCAAAAAATAACCGGATGCTGCCAAGCCAGCCAAAGAATACCGACGCTGGCCACGTCTTCACCGGCGCTTAAGCCCCAGTTACTGAAGGGTTCGGGCGAATGATTCACCAGCGCGCGCGTGCCGGCTTTAGTCAGATGCGCGCCAGTCGCCAAAGTGCCGCCCACGAGTGCTGCGATCACTTGGGTAAGTTCACTATTCGCGCCGTTGGAAACCGCCAGCGTGGCTAATACTGCCCCGCCCGGGCCGCGTATAAACGTATGCACCGCGTCCCAAAGCGAATCGAAAGCGGGCACTTTATCGGCGATAAATTCCGCCACGCACAGTACGCCACTGGCACCGAGCACCCAAGGGTTTGACAACACATGCAAATGCCCGGGCAGTGTTACAAACTGAAAATAACCCAGCGCGCCCAGCACGAAGCACACGGCGTAAAGGCGCATGCCGCTTGCCCAGGCTAGCCCAGCGGCAAGCGCGAACTGTGAAAGCGGGTTGGCAATGACGGCGTTGGCAATTTCAGGGGTGGCAAAAAACGGGGTGTCCATCAGCAGACCTCAATTCAACCTATGTAAGACTTGGCGATGCTAATTCATGGCGCGTAACATTCCCCAAACGGGTGCAGTATCGGGGCGTTGATAGTGCCAAAGATAGAACGCTTCAGCGGCTTGTTCAATTAACATGCCTAAACCATCAAATGCGACGATATCTAATTCTGATGCCCAACCGAGCGCAGGCTTTGACGCTACGCCATAGCTTAAATCGACCAGCACCGTGCCGGTTCGCACCAAAGATTCCGGCCAGCTGGGCAGCACAAATTCAGCGTACCCCGCACTGCTGGCATGCACGATTAAGTCAAACGCGCCTTGATGTGCGAGCTGATCCAGCGCACAAGCATCGCCCTTAAACTGCTGCGCCAGCGCTTGCGCTTTATCTAAACTGCGATTGGCAATCACCAAATCCGTAGCACCCGCATCCTGTAACGGGCCTAAAACCCCACGCGCCGCACCGCCTGCGCCAATGATTAGCAGCCGCCGACCCTGCAAATTCAGCTGCTGGCGCTGCGTTAAGTCGCGCACCAAACCAATGCCGTCGGTATTGGCACCGTGCCAACTATTACCGATGCGAACCAGAGTGTTGACCGCCCCGGCGCGCTCAGCGCTGGCAGCTAAACTGCTACAGAGCGTGAGCGCCAAGGCTTTCAGCGGCAAAGTGACATTGGCACCGACACCGCCGTGCGCGGCAAAATCACTGAGAGTGCTAGCGAAGTCCTCTGGATGCGCCTCAATCGCGCGATATTCCAGCGCAATACCGCACTGCGCTGCAAATGCAGCGTGAATTTTCGGCGATAGCGAATGTTTGATGGGCACGCCGAATACGGCGAATTGGGGAATTTGGATTGGTTTAGTCATTTGGAGATCATGCACTTTCTCAGCAAACAAAGGAGCTAGCGCACCGGCCGAATAATGGCGGGTGGCACACCAATTGGGCAGCGCAACCAGCCAATCACGCGACTAGCACCCGGCTTAAGTTCGACGGCGATGCTGGTAGTGAATACACCGGTCAAATACCGATAGCCCGCAATGCCATCACCGC
The DNA here is from genome assembly GCA_043754435.1 of Rhodanobacteraceae bacterium. GTDB lineage: Bacteria > Pseudomonadota > Gammaproteobacteria > Xanthomonadales > SZUA-5 > JANNYA01. Next base: position 4,808 of record JAYUUS010000296.1, on the reverse strand, counting down.
TGCATTTTGGGTTGACCGCGAACCTCAATGCGGACATGGCGTTTAAGTTGCCCACACTGCTTAGGCGCACGTCAAAGCCGCCGGCCGAATTGGCTATAAATTCTGGGCGAATTTGCGCGCGCAGCACTTGTTTTTGGATCACCGCCGCCAGCGTTACTGGCGCCCAGGCGCGCGTGTCGCTGGGCAAAGGTAGGCGAAACCAAACGGGGGCTTCAAGTTTCGGTACCGGGCGCAGATTCAAAGCATCAATCAGTGCGCGCACCGACTCTGGAGATGTTTGTAATTCCAGCGCGCTGGCGTGCGGGGTGCCAAGTTCGGCCTCGTGCTCCACGCCGATCACTTTGCCATCGCTGTCTAATAACAGTTTTGCACCATAGGCGGGCAGCGCCATCGCAAAGGGCTTGCCGCTAAGCTGGGCAAATTGGCGAATCCAAAACTCGGCTAAGCGCGGATCAAATAACCCGCGTTTGGGCGCAAGCACACTATGAACCTGCAGCGTTGTGCGATCGCTTGCCGCCAAAAGGCTGGGCAAGGCCGGTGCCTTTAACCACGCAGGAAGTGCGGTGATGTCTAAAAATAGGCCTTTCGGCAGCAACACGCGCAGCGCCACCAACTGTGCGCGATAGCGTTCTAGCTGCGCTTCGGCGCAATCAAAGTCGATTTCTACGCGGGTAGACGCCACCCCGCCAGTTAGCCAGCGCGCCCGGATTTCCGCAATTTTGCTCGCCAGCTGTTCGGCGGTTAACAAAGGTGCCGACCCAGGCAGACGAATCACTAGAACTACCGGCACTGCGGACGCCTTAATCGCTGCCAAATCAATCGCTGGTTCGGCCCACTGCGCATCTGCAATGTGCTGTGCGCCCAGCACCCGATAGCGGCTAAACAGCGTGCGTTGTGCGATTACCGCTTGACTCAGTTCGGGCGTCCATTGGCGCTGCCAAATATAGGCTTCATCGCTGTGCGCGGTGCCTTGTAAAGCGCACAAAGCTATACCTAACGCCGCTAAGACCCACAAGTTTCTAGCCAAAGTCATACGTCATAACGCGCTGTGGCTCTTGCAAGAAATTGCCTTGCACAAAATTCACGCCGCAAGAGAACAAAATCGACATGGAACCAGCATCTTCAACGAACTCTGCCACCGTGATTTTCCCGGCGTTGCGCGCTTCTGCTGCAATAGCGCGCACTTTTTCTTGATTTTCTTTGCTTTTTGCAAGCTCGGACATGAAGGAGCGGTCAATTTTGAGATAGTCGGCGTTGACGTGCTTGAGTAAGCGAAAAGAGTTGATGCCCGGGCCAAATTGCTCTAACGCAAAACCGCAGCGCAGTTGCGCCAAGCCCGCTTGAAAGAACGCGACTTGCTTAAGATAAGTCACGACTTTACTTTCCGGCATTTCAAACACCAGCCGATCACCGGCGACGCGCGCAACTTTCAACTGCTGCGCCAGCCAGGGCAAAATTGAGCCATCCTCAAGCGTTTGTGGGCAGATTTTAATAAAGAATGTACTGTTGATGCCGCTAGCTTGGCGCTCGGCCACGGTGCGAATAATTTTTGCAATCACCCAGCGATCAATATGCGGCAGCAGGCCAAGCTTTTCTGCGACCGGGAAAAATACTTTCGGCAATACTTCGCCATTCGGCCCATTCATGCGCAACAGCACTTCGTAGAATTCGCCCGATTCACCCTGCAGGCTCACGATGGGCTGATACATCATGTTAAAGCCATCTTTAGTGAGCGCATTTTTAATTGATGCAATCCACTTCGATGACTCCGCTTCGTCAGCTTTTTCCTTTTCCATCGGGTCGAAAGTAATCAAGCGATTACCGCCATCGCGCATCGCGGCTTGACTAGACTCAGCCGCCTTATTCATCACGTCCTGCGGCGCGGTCATCTTTTCGCTCATCAGGCACATGCCAAAACTACCGGTGAGCGTAATCGAGGTACGGCCAGCGTCGATCACATGGTCTTCTAATTGCTTGACCAGCTTGGTGGCAAATTCGATGCAGAGTTGATGCACGCGGCCGGTCAAAATAATGCCGAAACTGTGATCCCCAAGGCGCGCAACGCGCGCATTAGTACCGGCGGCCGTGCGCAAAAACCCACCCATGTCGGCAAGCAGCGTATCCACGCCGTCAATGCCAACAACTTCAAGATGCTTTTTGTAGTTATCAATTTCCAGATAAATGACGGCTTGATCGGTTTGCCCGCCGCTGGCGGCCGCCACCGCTTTTTGTAGCTCTTCAGTAAAGGCCTGCTTATTTAACAAGCCGGTCACCAAATCTTGCCGACGCAGCGCGTCTAGCTCTTTGGCAAGCTCAGCGTTGCCGGTTTGTTGGCGAATCACAATCTGCGTGCAAGGTTCATTTTCTACGCTGGCTTCAGAAAGCTCCATCACCGCATCAAAAGTAGAGCCGTCAGTACGCTGCGCTCTTAAGTTGAGTTTTTCCGGCGGCTTTTCACCTTTGGAAATTTGCTTGAGCACATCGCGAAACACCGCGACATCTTTACCCGCCAGCATATCTAGGAAAGTCGTGCCTTCAATTTCTGCGTATTCTTCGATTTTGAACATCTCCAAATAGGCTTTGTTCGCATACACGTGCATGCCTTCGTGTACGTAAGTAATCGGATCACGCGAAGAATCCAGCAGCGCATTACAGCGTTTTTCGCTTTCCCGCAGTGAAATCTCTAATTTGCGCACCGCGCGGCGAGTTTGCAAATCAAAAAATTCACGGTGCGCCATCGTTTGGAAATAATCACTCATCCCGCGTATCAAGACCGTGCGAGCGCCATCTTGCAGCGCCGCGAGCAAAGTCTCCTGCGTGATTGCGTCCATGACCGCAAGCACCGGAATATCTTTGCCAGTTTTATGAACCATATGGGCGGTTTCTTTAAGCGTCAACTTCTTCGTCCGAACGCTGTAAAAAACCAGATCCTGCGGCGCATCCAGCGCGGCTTTAAGCTGATCGGCATCAATCGCGCGCGTTGGGCGCACGGAAATACCGGCATTTCGCAAGACGCTAATTGCTTGTTCCGCGTCTTCGGTTGAGTCCTCAACGAGCACAATTCGAACTAAATTTTCGGCCTTAGCCATCTTTCACCTTTAACTAAAAAACCCAACCCGCATAGACAATCACAAGAGAAAACGTACGAGCAACCTGCGATAGACGGTTGATTTTGACGGAAAAGCGGCAGCAAGCATAGGCCTTACAAAATATTACGGCGCATTTATGCAATAAAAGGGAGAGTTGCGAGGCAAAACTGCCGAATCTTGAATGTTACATAATTTCATTACCGAACTGCGTTATAAATATCGTTTTAGCCGAACAAACATTCAAGACTAAAAGCACTCCCAAATGTGCTGTTCAGTACTTACCATCGCCGCTTACCCGTTTTCATGCGGCTCAATCGAATTAATCTCTACCTGACAAGCCTTCCATGCGACCTTTGCTACTGACCTCCGCGCTGATCAGCGCCATTTTTTGCGCGCACGCCGATACCCGGATTTTGCGCTTTCCGGATATTTCGGCGACTCAAGTTGCCTTTGTTTATGGCGGCGATATTTACACTGCCGCCAGAACCGGCGGTGCCGCACAGCGTTTGACTAGCCACGCCGGCATGGAGTTGTTCCCAAAATTTTCGCCAGACGGCACTCAAATCGCCTTTTCGGCGGAATATTCTGGCAGCCGCCAAGTTTATGTGATGCCCAGCGACGGCTCAACCGCGCCGAAGCAGCTGACTTGGTACAACGATGTGGGCCCGATGCCGCCGCGCGGTGGCTTTGATTACCGCGTGCTGGATTGGACGCCGGACGGCAAAAATGTGTTGGTCCGCATGAATCGGCTGGGTTTTGATGAGCGCGCGGGGCGGCCTTATTTAGTGCCGGTGGCGGGCGGCGATGAGGTGCCGCTCAGCGTCCCGGAAACCGGCGGCGGCATGCTTTCGCCGGATGGCGAAAAATTTGTCTACACGCCCATCGACAGCGAATTTCGCACCTGGAAACGCACCCGTGGCGGCCGCGCCCAAGATGTTTGGGTGTATGACTTGGCGAAAAACACGAGCTTGCGCTTAACCGAAGACCGCGCGACTGACAACCAGCCGATGTGGCTAGCCGATTCGGTTTATTTCACCTCAGATCGCAACTACACCTTAAATTTGTTTCAAGTCCCGCCCAGCGGCGGCACGGCGAAGCAAATCACGCACTTCACTGACTTTGATGTGCTCTGGCCGAGCGCCGGTAAAGATGCCATCGTGTTTGAAAACGGCGGCTGGCTCTACACAATAGCGGCGGGTGCGACTGAGCCCACTAAACTCAACATTACGGTATCCGGGGATAGGCCCGGCACTTTGCCGATAGTGAAAAATGCGACCGCCCAAATTGAAGCGAGTGATATTGCACCGGCCGGTGAGCGCGTTATTTTTTCTGCGCGTGGCGAGCTATTTTCGGTGCCGCGCAAAGACGGTGTGATTCGAAACCTGAGTAACACGCCTGCAGCGCGGGAAATGTCGGTTGCTCTTTCGCCGGATGGTAAAACGCTGGCGTATTTATCCGATGCCACCGGCGAATACGAGCTTTACGTGCGAAAAGTTGAGGGCGGCGAAGCGGCGCAGCTCACTAAAGGCGGCAAATCTTGGCGGTTAAACCCGGTGTGGGCGCCCGACAATTCTGCTTTGCTAGTCAGTGACAGCGAAAACCGCTTGTTTTTAATGACGTTAGATGGCCGCTCAACCTTGATCGATCAGTCTACCCGCGCACGCGCGATTTCCGAATATGTGTTTTCGCCCGACTCCAAACATGTGGCCTACGTCAAGG
>JAYUUS010000295.1:0-2486 GCA_043754435.1 Rhodanobacteraceae bacterium | reverse complement strand
CGTAGCCGCCGGGAAAGACGATGCCATGATCTTCCGGCAGCTGCACACACGACACCCCAATCTCATCGCAGCGCAGCACCGTTTTCAGGCGCTTATTAAAAATGAGATAGCGAACCACCGCTTCGCGATAGGGTTTGACGCGAATAAGAAGCTGATGGCGCAAATCGGCATAGCTGATTTCGGCGTCGGCCAGCGACTGCGTTTTGTCCTCGACCAATTCGGCATAAATACCCAGCCCGGTTTCGGTGTTGTTCTCAATTTTGACGGTCAAATCACCGCCCACGGTTTCGACGAAAACAGTGTCCAGAATATTGACGTGCGGGTGGCGCCCCAGCACATGCATCTCACGCGTGACGTTGGTCCACTCAAAGTCAAACGCCGCTGGCAGCACATGATCGCGCTCGCCCCGGTTGTCGATGTAGTGCACGCCGCCGGTTCGCCCAGTGCTGGCAGGCTCAATTGCAAAGCGGAAAACCTTGCGATCACCCAGCTGACTGCCGGTGCGAAACAACATCAGCAGCTTATCGTTGACCACACGCAGCTGCTCTAAGGTCGTGGCTTTGTAATAGGTCATTAACTCCTTGAAATCGGCAGCGAAACGGCTATCGCTCAGGAAACTGGTTTCGATAGGCAGCGTTTCTAGCTCAGCGGCTTCTGTATGATCTTTTAGCCGGTACAGGCAAAATACGTCGTTGATCGTAGTTTCCCGCTTCAGGCCCATGAAAACCTGATAGCCAAACAGCAATAAATCCCCCACCCGAACCACATCGCGCGCGATGCAGTTGTTTTCTGTGCGCGCACTCAAACGCGCCAATAATTTCGGCTCAACGCGACCGAAAATTGCCAACCGCTGGGCATTGAGCGCATCGGTTTTGCCACGCACGACCCCAGCGGCGGCGCTCAGGCGTTTGCGTAATAGCTCGAAGCTGGCGGGGTCAGACATTAGGGATTCCAGAATTTTTGTTATTGCGCAAGTTCGTAAATAGATCCGTTCGCCCTGCGTTACCGGTAATGCCAAAAGCAATCGCTAGAACCGTTCGCCCTGAGCCCGTCGAAGGGCAGAGCCGTACACATGCTAACGAAGCCTTTGGGTTTTGAGCATCTCGAAGCCGTTTGAGAGCCGTTCGCCCTGAGCCTGTCGAAGGGCAGAGCCTCGTGCTTACTGACGAAGCCTTTGGGTTTTGAGCATCTCGAAGCCGTTTGAGAGCCGTTCGCCCTGAGCTTGTCGAAGGGTAGAGCCTCGTGCTTACTGACGAAGCCTTTGGGTTTTGAGCATCTCGGGGTTTGTGGTCACATGCTTCGACAGGCTCAGCACGAACGGGTTTCGTTGTTCCAGCCGAAGGTCGGAGTGGAGCGGGTTTCGTGATACTCATTGTTTCGCCTTTGACCTAGCTAGGCGGGAAACCAATGGCCAATCACCGCGCATCATCGCCTCCTTTTTTCGTCGACTCCAACCCTTGACTTGCCTTTCTGCCGTTAAGGCTTCTTCTCGGCTGGCGAAAGCCGCCGAATAAACTAATGAAACAGGAAGCCGCGTAGCGGTATAGCAGTTTAAAATAGCGCCGCTCGCATGTTGTGCCAAACGCACCTCCAGTGAATCCGTATGTCCGGTGTAATAGCTTCGGTCAGCACCTTTCAGGATATAAAACCAGAAGAAATCGTTAGGCATCAATTTTAGGCTTTTAAAAAACGGTGAATGTAATTGAAGTTTTTTGTGCTCAGTACTATTAATAAGACCAGAATATGTTTGAAGTTTTCACCTGAAGTACCGTTCGCCCTGAGCCCTGAGCCGACGAAGGGGCGAAGAGCAGAGCCGTACAGTTCCTAACGAAGCCATTATGCGTCTCGACGTATGCTGCTACACGCTTCGATTCTTCGACAGGCTCAGAACTCAGCACAAACGGTTTCCAGGTTTTTTCCCACTTGTAAACCATCGGATTCTCGAGTTGTTAGTCAAACAAAATTCAAACATAACCGTGCCAACTCAATAGGCGAGATGCAAAACGTCCTGCCGCTTCGTCAGTGATTTTTCGGCTCTGCCCTTCGACAGGCTCAGGGCGAACGGATCCATCACTGATTCTGGCATTGACAAAACTCATTGAATCGCTGGAAAAACATAGGCTAGCAAACTCCTACATCCCATCCACCAACTTCTTCAACCCCGCCTTATCGGTTTTGCCGCTCGCTAAAAGCTGCTGAATCAAGCTGGTGACGCTCAAATCGCGTACTTCGGCACTGGCACCGCCTAAAGCGCCAACGATCTCTTTCACATCGGTGACCAAATCACGTTTGCCGCTGCGGTGGTCTTTGGTGGCTTGGCTGAGAAGCGTGCTTTTGCTGATTGCGCCATCAATGCTTTTGCCTAAGCTCAAGCTGTTCATGAACTTTTCGAAATAATCGCCGTCGCCGCCGACGATTTCGATCTTGGCCTGCTGTAGCGCGTGACTCAGAACGGTGGCTTGTTCGCGCGCAATGGCTTGGTTTGC
>JAYUUS010000294.1:0-2494 GCA_043754435.1 Rhodanobacteraceae bacterium | reverse complement strand
CATTCTAATTCCATTTCAAACAGACTATTTTTTGTGGTCAAGCCTTTGACATTTGATCGAAGCTAAACACTCTTTGGCCGTGCCCCAAGGACGCTTTTGAAATATAATTGGAATTAACCATACGCAATCCAGCCTAGCGCATGCGAAAGCTTGACCAGTAAATAGGCAAGCCCTCCGGCGATTGGAATGGTCAAAACCCAAGCCCAAACCATGCGCTGCACCACGCTCCACTTAATGGCATTGGCGCGCTTTGCGGTGCCCACGCCCATAATAGCGGCTGAAATAGTATGCGTGGTCGACACCGGAATACCCAGCGAGCTGGCGATACCAATCATCGTTGCCGACGCCGTTTCGGCGGCAAAACCGTGTACGGGGTGCAATTTCACTAGCTTGTGACCTAAAGTTTTAATAATGCGCCAACCGCCCGCCGCTGTGCCAGCCGCCATCACCAGCGCGCAGGTAATCGCGATCCAAAGCGGCACCTTAAAATCTTTGCCGGTTTCTGTGAGCACCAAAAATTGCAGCCAGCTTGGCAAGTTATCGAGTGCGCCTGCGGCGGTACCGCCTGCTAAAGCCAAGGCAATGATGCCCATCGTTTTTTGCGCATCGTTGGTGCCGTGCATAAAGCCCATAGCGGCGGCCGAAACAATTTGTAGGCGGCTAAAAACCTTATTCATCACCTTTGGACGCGCAATCTGCGCCAGCGCGCCACCGGCCTGCGACATTTTTGAAATCACCGCGAACAGCACGCCCATAATCAACAGCCCGAGGAAAAATCCACCCAGCGGCGAAGTCACCATCGGCACAATGACTTTCCAAAGCAAGCCTTTGCTTTGATAGATTGGATCTGCCGGTTCAGACCAAATGAGTGCGTGCCAATTGTTTCCCGAGGCCGCCAGCGCTGAACCGCACAAACCACCGATCAAGGCGTGCGAGGAACTGGAAGGCAGCCCCCACCACCAAGTGACTAAATTCCAAACAATCGCGCCTAGCAACGCACAGATTAACATCGCGGGAGCCATGCTAATGACGCTAGAGTCAATCAAACCACTAAAAATTGTTTTCGCAACCGCAGTTCCGGACAGCGCGCCCAATAAATTCATAGAAGCGGCCATAATAATCGCTTGGCTGGGCGTCAACACTTTGGTTGCCACCACCGTCGCAATCGAATTTGCGGTGTCGTGAAAGCCATTGATGTATTCAAAAATAAGGGCGATTAACACCACCAGTAAAACAACTGTGAGCGTCATAGCCGGGTTACGAGTTTTTCAAAACGATGTGATAAACCACGTTACCCGCATCGCGGCAGCGGTCAATGGCTTTTTCTAGCAGTTCGTATAAGTCTTTCAACGCAAATGCGGTAAGCGGCTGATAGCGGCCGGTGTAGACGTCACGATAGTTTTCTAGGATCAAGCGATCCGCTTCGGCCTCAATCGCTTTCAGTCGATCCACCGCTGCTTTTGCCTCTTCCAGCTTCATTTTACGCAGCATTGGCACTATCTCAACCACCGCACTCGCGGCTTTTTCGACCAGTTCGGCACGCGGCGCAAAGTCCACCCCTTCCAAAAGTTTGCGCGCCAGCATGTAGCGCTCGGCAAATTTTTCGTTGACCTTGGGTATCTTGTACAAAGCGCTGGACAGCGCTTCGATGTCTTCACGCTCTAAGGCCGTTACAAAAGTATTGACCAGTTCTAGGCTGATACGCTCAAATAGTTCCTTTTCACGCGCACGGGCAGCGGTAAACTCACTTAATGATACCTCTGTTTGGCGATTACTCACCAACCGCGTCACTGCTTGCGCACTATCAAGACCCGCCTGGGCGCTGTGCTCAAGCAAAGTAAAAAACTGATCACCTTTGCCGAATATTGTTTGTAATGAGAACATGGGAGCCTTAGTCAGGTAAAAACGCTGTATGCACAGGGTGCGATGCTATTGTGACAGTGCTATGACACACAGGCCAGCCCTGGCAACCGTTCACTCTTATTCCTTCATGCTTAACAAGATGATGAACCCTAAAATTTTTGCACCCCACCATGCTGCCAACTGCTAGTAATATCGCCGCAGTTCCCAGTTTAGGCACCGATTTAGCACTGCTATTTGGGCTGATGGCGCTCAATAGCGTGTTTTCGCTAGCCGAAATGGCAGTGGTCACGGCGCGTAAATCCCGGCTCAAGCAGCTTGCGGTGAACTCCAGCCGGGCGCGTGCTGCCTTGGAGCTTGCTGAGCACCCGGATAAGTTTTTATCCACGATCCAGTTGGCGATCACGCTGATTGACCTAACGATGGGCGTTATCTCCGGCTGGATTGGCCTGAATGTGGCGCAACACTTTTCCCATATTCCGATGTTGGCGGCGAATGCCGAAACTTGGGGCTTAACGGTTACTTTGACGCTGGTGACGTTCGCATCCATCCTATTGGGCGAGCTTATACCCAAGCGTATTGCGCTCATTGCCCCAGAAAAAATTGCCCTGCTGGTGGCGGTGCCGATGCTATT
>JAYUUS010000293.1:0-2496 GCA_043754435.1 Rhodanobacteraceae bacterium | reverse complement strand
TCAGCCAAAAGCCGCATGACATTGCCTTAGCAGCGGTCGCATATGCAAAAATGAAATTGTTTGACGTGCTGCTCGTCGATACCGCTGGACGACTAGCGATTGACGAAGCGATGATGCTCGAAGTTAAAGACCTGCACGCCACGCTTAAGCCCATTGAAACGCTTTTTGTGGTGGATGCAATGACGGGCCAGGATGCCGCGAATACCGCCAAAGCTTTTAGCGATGCCCTGCCCTTGACCGGCATTATCCTGACCAAAACCGACGGCGATGCGCGCGGTGGTGCGGCATTGAGCTGTCGCTATATCACCGGACGGCCCGTGAAATACGTCGGTGCTGGTGAAAAATTGGATGCACTGGAGCCGTTTCACCCTGATCGCGTGGTTTCGCGCATTTTGGGCATGGGCGATGTGCTCAGCTTGGTGGAAGACGTCGAGCGTAGCGTTGATCGGGAAAAAGCGGAACGGCTGGCGAATAAAGTTATCGAAGGCAAAGGCTTTAATTTTGAAGACTTTCGTGACCATCTTACGCAAATGCAAAGTATGGGCGGCTTGGCGAATATCTTGGATAAACTCCCGGTTGCTTTGCCCGGCAAAATTTCAATGTCTGAGTTAAAAAGCAAAATGGACGATAAACTGGTCGTGCGCATGATTGCGATCATTAACTCCATGACGCACAAGGAGCGGCGTGCGCCACGTCTATTGAACGGCCAGCGTCGATTGCGTATCGCCAAGGGTGCGGGCGTGCAGCCTGCGCAAGTCAATCAGCTAATTTTGCAATATGAGCAAATGGCGACCATGATGAAAAAACTTTCCGGCGGCGGCATTAAAGGCATGATTAAAAACTTTAGCCGGAAAATTCCCGGTGCGGGCCTTTTGAAGCGTTAAATCAGCTTTGTGGCGGGCTAACGTTGAAATATCTTATTTCAGATTTGCATTTATCGGAAGCAGAGCCCGCCTTAACTGAGCTGTTTTACCGTTTTTTAGACACGCATAAGCCACATATGCAGGCGCTCTACATCCTGGGTGATTTTTTTGACGCCTGGATCGGTGACGATGATGATCGCCCACTCGCACAAGAAGTCGTAAGCGCACTAAAACAGCTCGTAGACGCTGGGGTTGCGCTATTTTTCATGCACGGCAACCGCGATTTTTTGCTCGGCTCAGCCTATGCCCAGCGCTGTGGCATGGCACTTTTGCCTGAAATTCAGCCGCTTCAAGCCGATGGTATAGTGCTTTGTCATGGCGATCATCTTTGTAGACTAGATCTTGCCTATCAAAATTTTCGTGCGCAGGTTCGAAACCCAGCATGGCAGGCGCAATTTTTGGCACAGCCGCTTAGCGTACGCCGCGCGTTCGCGGCCAAAGCTCGTGAGCAAAGCCAAACACATCAGCGCGAATCAATGGCTGCAATCGCCGATGTGGATCCCGATGCGGTTAATGAATTGCAGCTTGCGCATCCTGCGCTCACCCTCATTCACGGCCATACGCACCGGCCGGGTGTGCATCAGATGCCCTGTGGGCAGCGCGTGGTTTTAGGGGATTGGCGAGTTAACCAGCCATCATGGCTAGCGCTTGATGGCGATCAAGGTGAACTGGTGGCACATGGTCAGCATTGGCGATTTATGGTTTGACCCTTCAAGATACGAACTGATGTTGCCAGTGGCGCACAACAAAGCTTACTGTGGTCAGAAATGCGTTTATGCTAGACGCAGCAAAAGACCGCCGATGCTGCCATCGGCGGTCTTTTTAGTAACTACTTAAAGTTGGTAACTAATCTATAAGGCTGCTATTAAAGTTTGTAGTTGATCCCAAGCAAGTAAGTGCGGCCGTACTTGACGTACTCAAGCGGGCGATCCTTGGTGCTCGCGTAAGTGCGATAAGCTTCGTCAGTTAGATTACTTGCCTGCAGCAGCACGCTTAAGCCTTCCAGCCTGCCGTTGAATGCATAGCTCACTTGAGCATCAGTGATACTTTCACCAACCACATAGCGCAAAGAGCGGGCGCCATTGAAGTTGCCAATTTCACCGATAAAGTCTGAGCGACGACGTTGGCTCACGCGCGCTGCAAAACCGTCATTTTCGTAATAAGCAGTGACGTTAAAGACACGTTTGGACAGACCAGGCAAGTCGATATCGCCACTACCTACACTGGACGCGCTTTCTGGGTCACGGATTTTAATCCCGCTTTCATAGAAGCTGGCGTTTGCCACCACGCCAAATCCGGTCAACGGATCGGCAATCATCTCAAGCGGCACTGAAGCCGTCAGTTCTAGACCACGCAGCGAGCCGCCTGTGCCATTGACCGGTGACGTGAAGTTACCAAAACGCCTTGGGGTAGCTGTACCGGGCTGTGGTACATAGCCAGCGAGCAGGTCTTGAAAGTCATAACCGCTGCGCGTCTGGGTATAGATATAGGATTTAAGGTCTTTGTAGAATAATGCGGCCGCAACATAGCCTTTGTTACCTTCAAAGTAACGTTCCCAAGACAGATCGTACGC
>JAYUUS010000292.1:0-22241 GCA_043754435.1 Rhodanobacteraceae bacterium | reverse complement strand
GCTCTCCATGAACCGCCTAAGATTCGTCTTTGCGAACGCAGTGAAGCAATCTCGTCGTTTAAAGCTAGATTGCTTCGCTGCGCTCGCAAAGACGAGGTTCATGGATTGTGTGCAGTTTTTCGCTCTAAAAACAGATAACTCAGGGCGAACGGTTCTCACTAATGAACGCTAACGGGCCTAAACTGACTGTTTTGCCGCAAAGCAACGCGGGCAAATTCACGGAGGCCGATGTGCGTAGCGTCAGCACTAGCCAAGCCGCACCGCTCTATCACCAGCTTTACGCGCTGTTAAAAAGCAAAATTACATCGGGCGAACTAGCGCCGGGTAGTTTACTGCCCAGCGAGACCGAACTGGCAACGCACTTTTCGGTCTCGCGCATCACCACCAAACGCGCTTTAAATGAATTGGGCAGGGACGGTTTAGTGGAACGTCGCGCCGGGCGCGGCACGCATGTACGCGCCCGCCCGCCGGCAAGCCCAGTGTTGCGTGCGCCGCTGACTGGCAATTTGGAAAGCCTCAACATTATGGGGCGCGAAACGACGGTCGAGGTGCTCAGCTTTGCACGCGTTCCTGCCCCCAAAGCGATCAGCGATGCTTTAAAAATCAAGCCGCACACACTGGTAGACCGCGCAGTACGGGTGCGGCGCAATCAAGGCGAGCCTTTTGCGTACTATCTTAGCCACACGATTGTGCTGAAAGAGGCCACCGCACCCAGCGATAAGGCAGCGGCAAAAACCGGGCCTAGGGCGATGAACCGGAAAAATTTGAAGACGCAAACGCGTCTAGAAATTTTCCGTGCGATGGGGATTAAGCTTGCGGAAGTCGATCAAGTGTTAAACGCAGCGGCGGCGAACGCAGAAGTGGCGCAGGCTTTGAATTTGACGGTCGGCGCGCCGGTACTGTCGTTAACACGCACCTATATTGATAGCGAAGGCCGTATCGTCGATCATCTGCTCGGCGTGTATCGCCCAGATCGGTTTGAGTACCACATGCACTTAAGTACGTTGGATCGGCGCAAATAGGCGGTGCGTATGCCTATTTAACGGGCGCGTTTGCATGCCGACGGTAAAAAACGCGCTGGCACGGTACTGCGCAAGCGCGCTGATTCAACGCTAATTTGCGCGCCGCACTGCCAGCTCAAGCCATCGCCTGTTTCTACCGCCTTTAAAACCAGCGTTGTACCCGCTAAACCAGCCGTTGCTGCATCACTGAAAGTAATTTCAATTGCGCCGTTTTGCCAAGCTATTTGATACGGCTCTGAAGCGCCGTTCGCTGCGCTAGATAAGTCAAACTTCTTGGGAAGTTTGCCTTGAACCGCAAACTCTTCAGCGATTTCAATTTTTGCCGCGCTGGCCTGGGCTAAAGCTGTCGCCACCTTTCCACGCACCGTATAGTCTTGATACGCAGGCAGCGCGAAAGCCGCCAAAATCGCCGCCGTAGCAATGCCGGTGGTAGCGCTGCCACCGCCGAAGGTGTCGAGCGCGGTGTTTTGGTAGCGCAAACTCAAGCTTAAGCGATCCGCTGCGCTCTCAATCATGACGCCCGCTTGCCCGTCAAGCGGCAGCTGCAGCTCTTGCGCACTGGGAAGTGCGGCTAGGTCAATATCGTAGTTGGCAACACTGGCTAAAGCGCCGAGCGCCGACAAATAGCCATACCAAGTGCGCATCGCCATTTTGCTGGTCGCTGAGCTGACGCCCGCGAACGGCACTTCACCGCCTGCGCGTGCAGACGCAGCTATGTTGGCGCGCAATTTTGCGCGGTCGCGCAGCGCTTGCGGCACCGATGCGGCGATCAACCATGTGCCTTCTTGCACCCAAAAAATGCGGCTGGTATTAGCGCGCATCCAGACGCTAAGCAAGCGCTCGGCAGCAAGCGCTTGCGCCTTTTCCTCGGCAGTTTTTTGTTCCGTCAGTTCAGACTTGGTTTCTGGCTTCGCTGCAAACACCTTTTCCATGGCACCCGGATCAAAACTCAGCAGCAGCTCGTGTACGCCGCCCTGCACGCGATGCGTGCTGCCTAAAGTTTCTAGCGTCGCCAAAATACGTGCAAAAGCTACTGGATCACGCAGTCGTACAGCCGAAAAGTCGCCAGCGGCATCGCTAAAAGCGGCATATTCCGGCCCGAAAGCGCGAAATAGATCGCGTGGAGTCGCTTTTGTGACGCCGGATTTGGCGCCAATCGGCCCAGCCCCAATTGGCTTATCCAATACTTGTTCCAGATCTGCCGCTATTTTTTCACCCGCGTCCGCTGCAATGCGGGTGCGCAAACGCGGCCATTCGGCGTCGGTCGGTAGCGCCATACTGAAAATCCAGTCCGCTATGCCAACGGTTTTGAAGTCCAATACGCGTTTAGCTTGCGGAAAGTATTGCAGCAGCGGCGCTTTGCTGGCGTACCAGTCCAAGCCTAAGCGGCCATCGCCGCCAACCGTTCCTGCGCCGAAAGCAATTGCATCTGTGCCGTTGATATTGTCGATCATCGCTTTGCTGGGTGCGCCCGACTGCGACTGCGACAGCGCCAGCAGCAGCGCCTGACGCACGGCTGAGCCATCAAAATACGCGAAAAACCCGGTTCCAGACTGGTCAATGCGCGCCTGAGCGGTGTTAAAACGGCGCAAAAATGCCGCGTCTGCCGGGTTTTTTGGTATTTCAAAATTTGCGGCCATGCTAAATACCGCTTGCACCGAGCCGTCCGCCGCCATTGCGCTCGGTTGCGCGCCGACCGTCAATAACAGCTGCTTCCAGCGCGTGAATGCTTGCGGCTGTTGCGGGTCAATGCGCGTGGAAAATAGCAATTGCGACGCGGGCGAAAGCGCGGCATCGCCAGTCAAAACCGCAATTTCTAACGGCGCGCGCATGTCAGCGGCCCAAAATTTGATGAATGCGTCGGCCACAGGCGGCAAATCATCCAATGTCGCCAGCTTTTGTTGAATTGCCGCCACTGCCTGCTGGTTCGCCGCCGACACCGCACCCTTGTGCAAGCTGCGCCCCGGTGGATCTTGCAGCGCTTGCCAAAGCGACGGGAGCCTTAAGTAAGCGCCGGTGCCAACCGGCAAATTTTCATGTAGCGGCGCCGCATTGACTGCCGCCACCGCCCCCAAACTAATTGCCAGCGCGATGGCTAGCGGCTTAGTCAAAGGTGCTGTTAGAGCCATGGCGGTCGTGCGAACTCGGAAATTTGAGCCGATTAGGGTGTTGCGCATAGTGTGTTCGATTTGTTCGACTTGGAAGCGCCGGAGTATCGAGCTGGGTCTCTGAAGTTTGCAAGGTTCGGATTTAGCGCAATTTCGACGAATTTGCTGAAGCCGCTAGAAATTATTCACGCTCAGCAACAAAACCTTCGAATCTGGGCTAAACGTTAATTCGATGGCGCAATGACCCGGCGCATGGCAAAGAAAGGTGTCATGGGTATCTGCCCCGTAGATGCGAAAACCACTGGTAACGGTGATACCGGCTACACCTGCCAAACGATCTGCGATTGCGGCGGGTGAATACCAAGCGTCATCTGCATTCGCTACGAAAAAATCAATATCAGGCTCCAGCAATGCTGGCCCCCATCCCAAAACCGGCGCAGGTAGCGGCTTCAGCAGCTCGATTTCCCAATAAGCACTTGGATCAATTCCGATCACGTCATAGCGGGCGTGGCGCACCAAAAAGTTGGGGCCGCTACCTAATTGCGCCAAAACTTTGTCACGTACCGCATCCAAGTCCAACTTCGTCCAAATCCCAGCATTGCTGATTACAGCAAAGGGTAAAAGTACGAATACCAGCAGCATTGGGAAAACGACGTGCCAAGTCTTGAGGCAATACATCCACAGAACGGCGCCTACAAAGCCAAGAATCGTCAAAACCATTAAAAGCAATTCTATGGTGACCGGCAGCTGATCAATGCACGCGATGTATATCGGCGGTGCAAGCACACCAAACAAGGTTAGGTATTGAAACACACGCAGATATTTGCTGGGCCTGCGTACGCTGGATTCAATACTAGCCATCTAAACCGAAGCTTTGTCGAGCAAATTGTTGTCGATCAAATAGCGCGTGTGCTGGTAGCCAATTTCAATCGCACGATCAAAGATCTGCCAGTCCAGTAGTTCTAGCTGATCTACGGGTGGTTTAATCATGCAATCACAGTGTTTGCGGTTGTTTTCAGCGGTGCTGGCGGAGTTGACCATGCCGGAGCGCAGCAAAATTTGCAGGATCGACGGGCGTGGCCGCACGCCGCGAAACCAGTCGCGCATCATTTTCCAAACCGGCGGTAAGTCCGCTTCATCGACTTGGGATTTAATCGCGTAATTACCGGCGATATCGACCGCAATCACGCGGCCATAAAGCCCACGGCGCATCACATCAACCGGCAGATTATTGATGACGCCGCCATCCACTAACACCTCACCGCCCTGGAACACGGGCGGTAAAATGCCTGGAATGGCAATGCTAGCGCGCAAGGCCCGCCAAAGTGGGCCGTCACGATGCTCTTTGAGTACGCCGAGCGTCAAATTGGTACTGACGCAATAATACGGCAGCGGCAAATCTTCAATCAGCGTGTCGCCGTACTGCTGCTTTAACCGTGCGGTGACTCTGCGCCCGGCAACTAACGCGACAAAGGGAATGGTGTAATCGCGCAGCGGATTCGTTTCGACAAAGCTGGCGTGATAGCGCTGATACAGCTCCTCGTCGCTCCACTGCAGCGCAACACCGGCAGCAACAATCGCACCGATGCTGGTGCCGCCCACGGCGTCAATTTGCAAGCCGTGTTCCCGCAAGGCACGCACCACACCCAAATGCGCGAAACCCCGAGCACCGCCGCCGCCCAGCACCAAGCCAGTGGCGTTGCCGGTCAAAAAGCGGGCAATGCGGGCAATATCCTCGCTGCAGCCGACGTGATGCACCAGCGCGCTAGGGTGATTAACGCGCCATGCACTCACTTGGCCGGACAATATTTGCCGCTCGTGCAGCACAATTAAACGCTCACGTTTCAAGACATCGCGCGGATGCTGGTCCGCGATCCCTTGTGCGGGCAGCTCGCTCGGTGCAATCACATGCAAAATTTCATCGGCCTGACGCCGACAAAGCTCAAACCAAGAGCCAACATTGGCCTCCGCTAGATAAAGCACAAAGCGATGCCGCTGCTCAAGCGCGTGAAAATAACCGCCCGATTCATTCGCGGCTTGCGTTTGGGTAATCAATGCAACGCCGCCAAAACGCATCAACGCTTCGCTCAAGGTATGCGCAAGCGCCGCCACATTTGCCCCCTGCCCGGCCGGCACGATAGCAAATGTGCGGCCCTGACGGTCACGTTTGCGCCCGCCCGCCTGCGAGGCTTCCAGCCGTTGGAATGCGACCCGCGCGATTTGCAGCATCGCACTGGGTTCGCTGGCCATCAGCGCTTCAAAGTCGCTGCGCTTGAAACGCAGCACTTCGCAGTCGCGGATCGCCCGCACGGTGGCAGTTCGGGGCTTGCCAGACAGCATCGCCATTTCACCGACGGTTTCCCCGGCAAGCACTTGCCCCACCCATTTCGGCAATGCACCCACTGGATCAGCAGGCGTATGCAGTACCGCCAGCGCGCCACTGAGCAAAATATACAGCGCATCGGCGGTTTCGTCTTGCTGAAACAAATCGGTGCCCGAGGCAATCCACTGCACCTCAAGTCGCTCAGAAATCACCGCAAGTGCGGCTTCATCCAGCCCGGAAAACAGACTTAAGCTGCGTAGATCGAGTTCGCCAAAGCGGGGGTCGATGGTCATTCAGAACCTTTTTCTTTTAAGTTTCGCTGGCGATGACGCTATCTTAGTCCAGGGTGCGGGGATTTAGAGTTTTTGCGCCGTGGTCTCAAGCGCCGTGCCTGTCCCAAAAAAGCGCCGGTGTAAGAATTGGGTGCGCGTGGCTTAAGGCTAATAAATCTTTATCGCCGGTGATTAAGTAGTCCAGCTTGGCAGAGGCAATACCGGCAACCAGCGCCGCCAGAATGGGTACGTCATTCGCGTCACGAACTGCATCTGCGGCTACTTCCGTGTCTGGCTCAATCAGCGCGCAGCTGATCGATAAAATCTCCACTAAATCCGCTATTTCTGCATCACTCAAGCCATGTCGATGCCGAAGTTTAGGCAATACGCGTCGAAGTTCCGCCAAAATATAGCGCGATAGCACGACCTCAATCGAACCAGCCCGCCAAGCAGACAGGATTTTTCCGGGGATACTGCCCGGATAGGCAAGTCCCGACACCAGTACGTTGGTATCGAGCAATACACACAGCGTCGGCACGGGCTAGCGGGTGCGCATACTTGCGCTTAACGCGTCGATTTCGGCTAAACCTTCCCCCTCAGGCAGTGTCGCAAAGCCAGATTCGATGCGGCTTGTCAACGCGTCAAAGCGCGCCTGCATGCGGCGAATGCGGCTAAACAGCTGGGCATCCACCAAAGCCGCCACCGGCTTGCTGTCTTTATGAATCAAAATACTGTCGTGACGGTATTGCACCTGATTCAGCATTTCGCCTAAATTTTGTCGAAACGTTACAGCATTAACTTCGGTAATCATGTTGGCAGCCTAGTCATATCATCATGACCATGATGATCAATGTGATTGATAGTTGTCAAGCTGATTAGGAACTGTAGAAAAACCTTTTTGAACTTTAGCGCGGCAATGGATTGCCTTTAAACTTGAGCGTTGCCGCACACACATTAGGCCTTTAGCCATGAATTACTACTGGGCCATGCTCAATATCGCCCCGACCAGCGATCTCAAAGCCATCAAGCGCGCTTATGCGACGCAGCTTAAAGCACATCGCCCGGAGAATAACGCTGAGCACTTTCAGCGCCTGCGCGAAGCCTATGAGTGGGCTTGCCAGATCGGCGTGCATTGCCTGGATGAAGAGGAGGAATACGACGAGTATGAGGATGACGATGCCACTGAAAGTGAAAGTGATGCAACAGCAGCAGCAAAACCTGAAAACGCTGACGCCGAGCTAATACTTGCGCAAGTGATACCAGAGCTAGCCTTGATTTTGCCCAGCGTACCCACACACTTTCCGCTGACGTTCGAGCCGCCGCCGTCACCCACTTTTCCGCTGCTTGCTGCAATTCCACCGCCTGCGGCGGTGCCAGAGCTGCAGCCAGCTGCTGCCAACCCTTTGCCAGAAGCGGTTGCATCTGCCCCGATGGTGGATATTGTGTATGCGCTCAATACATCGCCTAGCCGCATGCGCTCAATGGTGCAAGTGTTGGCAGCGTTTTGGACCGCTTCGCAACCGCTTAAAACCATCGCTGAGATCCAGCATTGGCTACAGGCCCAAGCAGAATATGAATCCCTGCAAATGCGGCGGAATTTAGAGGCGGCACTGATGGCGGCGTTTACCGAACAACGTTGGCCTTGGGCAGCTGTACTTGCTGTGGCTGAGCTTTTGGATTGGGGCATGATCGGCAACCTAGTCCACAAGGAGCTTAGCCAAGTGATGCAGCTGGCGCAGTTTCAGCAGCGCGCGGCGCTGACGCGCAAGCCGCGTTGGCACCAATTGCTCTCGAAATCAGCGGCCGCAAATTTCCTGCTTAAACCATTTTCTTGGCCGCAAGCGCTGCTTTCGGCGCTTTTGCCACGCACGCAGCAAATTGATGCGCTGTGCGATGAAGTAGCGCGTGGTGGTGTCGATCCCAGCTTGGTCTTCAACCCGCAGCAAATCGAATTTCAACGCAAATTACGCCAAATCGATTTTAACTTACCGCGTATCGCTTACGCGCTCACGCGCCTGATCGGCTGGCCGCTACTGTTTTCGCTGCTGTTTATTACACTCGACCGGGTAGCGCCGTTGGTGGGGTTAGGATTTGGTGTGACGGGCTTTACGCTCTGGGCGGGCTATGTCGCAAATCGCCTGCTTTTTCGCACGATCTGGACGCCCACCCAATCTAACAAGGGTACAAAAGCTTTTTGGCTCGGCATTGGTGCCACCATTGCTGTAGCCAGCATCAGCGCCGCATTTGCATGGCCCAATCTTGCGGTTTTATTGGCGGGGTTTATGCTGCTAGCCGTCGCGCAAAACTTCGCGATTGCCTTAGCTTCGGGGGCAGTAGGTGCCATTGTGGCGATGGTGAGTGCAGCAATAATTTGGCCGACGAACGCGTCGGAGAAATTTTCCTTCACCATCCCGATCGCACTTATTGTGGTTTCAATGGGTCTTTTTGTTTATCAGCGCCGTATGCCTACGGAAAAGCTGCTTGCAAGCTTAATTAAACCACCCACGCGCTCAAAGCCTGTGGCTGTGGTGGCCGCTGGCGCAGAGAACTTCAACTGGTGGTGGATTATTGCGGGAATTGCGCTGATGCGGCTGTTTGCTGCTGGGCATTAGTTGACTCGGCACCAGCGACCTAGGCCCGCCCATACCGATCCTCAAAGCGCACGATGTCGTCTTCGCCAAAATAAGCGCCACACTGCACTTCAATCAAAGAAATCGGCTCGCTCGTGGTATTTTCTAGCCGGTGCTTGGTTTCCACGGGAATTTCCACGGATTGATTCGCGTGCAGCAGCATTTCACGGTCGCCGACCGTTACTTTTGCGACGCCGCGAACCACCGTCCAATGCTCGGTGCGCTGATGGTGCATTTGCAGGGACAGCACTTGCCCAGGATTCACTGTTAGACGCTTGACCTTACAATCTTGCGCGTCTTCTAGCACTGTGTAGTTGCCCCACGGGCGAAATACCGTGTGGTGTACCACCGCAGCCTGATGCGCCTGCGCTTTGAGCGCATCGACCACAAGTTTCACGCCTTGAGCGCGCTCCCGATGCGCCACTAACACCGCATCGCCCGTGTCAATCACCACTAAATCCGTGGCACCCACCACTCCAATCATGCGGCCGCTGCTTTGCACAAAGCAGCGCTCGCTATCGACGAGCACCGCAGGTCCCTGCACCGCGTTTCCAGCGGCATCCGGGTCACTCAGCTCACTGAGGGATTTCCATGAACCAATGTCGTTCCAATCAAAACTAGCCTTGACCACCGCACGTCTAGGTGCGCGCTCCATAATGGCGTAGTCAAAGGAAATATCGGTAATTGCGGCAAAAGTCTCGGCATTAAAATACAAAGGCTCGGTGGTTTGCAGCCGGGCCGTGGCATAACAATCCTCACATTGGGTCAATAATTCCGGGGCAACCTCTTGTGCGGTTTCTAAAAGTGCGTCGGCACGAAAACAAAACATGCCGGAATTCCAGACAAACATGCCGCTTGCCAGATAGATTTCCGCAGTCGCCGCGTCGGGTTTTTCGACAAAACGCGCCACCAAGTCACCATTGTTATCAATCGCGCCGCCCAGCTCAATATAGCCAAAGCCGGTCTCGGCCCGGGTAGGCGTAATGCCAAAGGTGACAATATATTTGCGCTCCGCCAAGCTGGAAGCGCGCTGCACCGCACTTTTAAAGCCATCTAAATCACGAATTAAATGATCCGCAGGTAAAGCCAATAGTTGTGTTGCGGGGCCGTATTTTTCCGCTGCGGCAAGTGCGGCTAAAATTAACGCAGGCGCAGTATTACGCCCCACGGGTTCAAGCAAATAGTGCGCACGATCCGCGTCGATCAAGGGTGCGTAGGCATCGCGGGTTAAAAAATAGTGATCGCGGTTAGTCACGGTATACACAGCACCCGGCACCGCCACTGCGATCGCACGCTTCAATGTTTTGCCCAGCAGCGTATCGCCATCACTGAGCGTCATAAACGGCTTCGGAAAAGCCTGTCGCGATACCGGCCAAAGCCGAGTACCGGCACCACCGGATAAAATCACTGGAATAAGCATGAAGTCAGGTCGCTAAAAGATCAATCTATAAGTGTCGGTCAAGTACGCAAGTGCATGCAAGCGCTGCGTCAAGCTTGTTGGCATCCTCCCCGCCCTAAAGGACGGGGATTCCTACGGCGTTACGCGGCATGCGCAATCGCTTCGGCGGGTTCCTGCTTCATTGAGCGGCCTGACTGCACCGGCTCTCCACAGGCTAACAAGTGGTGTCCCCGCTCTAAGATATTGATCGCGCCAACAACATCGGCGTGATTTTTATAGCCGCGCACAACACACTCGAACTGCGCTCGTGTCTGTCGATTGTCTTTCGACACATGACTACAGCATGGGCAGGTGCGGCTGGTGTTGTGCGCGGGCACAGCTAGCAAAGTGCCGCCATTCCAAGCCACCTTGTATTCCAGCTGGCGGCGAAATTCACCCCAACCCTGATCCAAAATCGCTTTGTTCAAGCCAGCCTTGGCCCGAACATTCTGGCCCGGCTTTTCAGCATCGCCTTTGGCCGATCTAGACATATTGCGTACCTGCAAATCCTCAATGCAAACGAGCGCGTGGTTTTGGCTGATCGTTGTCGTGGCTTTGTGCAGGAAGTCTTTTCGCGCATTGGCAATGCCGGTGTGAAGCTTCTGGACGCGGGCTTTTGCCTTTTTCCAGTTGTTGCTGAACTTCACTTTACGACTCATTGCGCGTTGATAACGGCGCAGGCGACCTTGGTGCTTTTTGAAGCTGTTCAGCGGCGCGATGAAACTTGCATCGCTGAGTGTTGCGAAGCGGGCAATGCCTACGTCGATACCAATGGCCGCAGTGGCGGTTGGCAAAGGCTGTGCAACTTCACGTTCGGTCTGGATCGATACGAACCACTTACCGCCAGAACTAGACACTGTGATGTTTTTGGCTAAACCCAGCACTTCGCAGCTGTTGCGGTAGCGCAGCCAACCCAGCTTAGGCAGGAATATCCGGCTGTTGGGTGGGTCGAGCTTGAATCCTTGGGGAAACCGGAAGCTGTCAGTAGACTTGCCTTTCTTCTTAAACTTCGGAAACTCAGCACGCTTTTCAAAGAAGTTTTTATAGGCGCTAGCAAGGTCTTTGGTGACCTGCTGCAAGGTTTGGGATGGAGAATCGCACAGAAACGCGAAGTCCTGCTTCCAATCGGTCAGCCATTTGCACATGTCAAAGCCGTTAGTGAACTTTTTTCCAGCCACATGCGCTTCTTGCTGACGACTCAGCGCCAAATTCCAAACCTTGCGCGCGTTCCCTGCGTACTGACGCATCAAGCGTGTTTGTGCGCTGTTGGGTTAGAGCTGGAATTTGAAGGCTTGCAGGCGTTTCATAGGCGAATGATACTCAGTTCAAAGGCACATGGGACGCCTGCGGCGTCCGCGCTCTGCATCTCCGCCCTGAAGGACGGGGCTTTCCGCGCAAAACTGGTAAATGGATTGCTTCACTGCGTTCGCAATAACGAGGCAGGGTACGGTTTCCAGTATATTTGCCATCCTGTACACATTAATCTTGCCAACTTCAATGAGCGACATCCAATGGATTTAACCCAACATCCCGCTGCCGTCGGCTTTGAATTCCCATCCGACACTGTTTTAATTGCTTTTGGCCCAGCCACTGCTGATTTTCGGGTAAGGCTTGACCAAGCGCTTGAACTTGCGGGTGCAAAACGCACCCAGGAGGCAATCACCACCCGCGAAAGCTCGGGCGGTCGATTTCTAGCGGTGCACGTACCCGTGCATGTGCAATCACGTGACGAGCTAGAAATGTTGTATCGCGCCATTGCGAGTGTGCCTGGGGTGCGATTTAAGATGTAGCGCAAAGTTTTGCTTTCCCCTAGCCCCAAGCTTCGCCTAAACTCACCCGCATGAGCGAACAACGACCCATCACGATTCTATTTGCCGATATTGCCGGCAGCACGAAACTATTCGAAACCCGGGGTGACGTTGAAGCGCGTGCGCTGACTTCCCAGGTACTGAATGCGCTGACGCAAATCACTCTGCGCCATAGCGGTACCGTCATCAAAACGATTGGTGACGAAATCATGTGTACGTTCCCCGGGCCATCAAACGCCCTGCACGCCTCGGTTGACATGCAGCGGCGCGTTGCCGGTGATTTAGCTTGGGCGCGCGATCATTTAGCGATTCGTATCGGCCTGCACCACGGCGAGGCACTTATTGAAGATGGCGATGTTTACGGCGATGCCGTCAATACTGCTGCACGTATGGCCCAGCTTGCTAAGCGCGAGCAGATTGTCACGACCAGCTCCACCGTCATTGGGGTCAGCTCCGCTGCCACTTTTCGCATACGCTCGCTGGGCGAGGCGATGGTCAAGGGCAAGCAAAATGGCGTCGATATCGTTGATTTGCTGTGGCAAGAAGATAATTCCAACGTCACGATGGTGGCGAAAGCCATACGCCTAGACCAGCTGCCCAGTTCGCACAAGCTCGTGATGCGCACCCGTGGTGAATTGACCGAAATTTCTGAGCTGAGCAATTCTTATGGCATGGGCCGCGATCCAGGCAACCAATGCATCGTCGATAACGAGTGGGTTTCGCGTAATCATGCGCTGATTGAGTTTTCGCGCGGGCAATTTTTAATTACCGATCGTTCCACCAACGGCACCTACGTCAAAATTGGCTCTGACGATGAAATACGCCTGCACCGTGACAGCATGCCGCTGCGCAAATCTGGCTCCATAAGCTTAGGGCAGGCCATGGAAAAAGATCCCGCAAGCGTCGTTTTCTTCCAGTGCACAGGCTGAGCGAATGACCGCTAATCGGATTGAATTCGGGCATGGCACCCACACCGGACTGCGCCGCGATCACAATGAAGACACATATCACGCCGATGCTGATCTGGGCCTTTGGTTGGTAGCAGACGGCATGGGTGGACATGACTATGGCGAAGTTGCGAGCGCGCTTGCGCGCGAATATGTTGTTAAAGAAATTGCGGGCGGCAAAGCTTTAAGCACCGCGATCGTTACCGCCGATCAGGAAATTATGCGCCATAGCGCGGAACGTCGCTCCGAGCGGCCGATGGGCACAACTGTCGTTGCGCTTACGATTAAAGGTGCCGATTTTGAGGTTGCCTGGGTCGGCGACAGCCGGGTCTATATGTATCACGGTGAACTCAAGCAGCTTTCACGCGATCATTCCTACGTGCAAGAACTGGTTGACACCGGCGTGCTGACGCCCGAACAGGCAAAAACCAGCCCGCACCGCAATGTCGTTACCCAAGCACTCGGTGTGACAGCACCTGAGCAACTGCGCGTTGAAACCGTGCGCGGTACGCTCAAGGCCGGTATGCAGTTTTTACTTTGCAGTGATGGCTTAACGGAAGAGGTAGACGACAAGGAAATCGGCGAAATTCTGTCGCGCAGCTTAAGCGCGCAAGAATCAGTTGATCATTTGATTTTAGCCGCACTCGACGGCGGTGGCTCCGATAATGTCACCGTGCTGCTTTTGAAGTGCGCTTAACTGCAGCGCTCCGCTCCATTAGTTCAAAAAATAGGAAATACTCATGGGCAGAGGCCCCAGCATCGCTGGCCGTAAAGGCGCCGAAGACGCACGTCGCGGTAAAGTTTTTACCAAACTTATTCGAGAAATCACGGTCGCCGCGCGTGGCGGTGCGGACTCAAACGGTAACGCACGCCTGCGCACTGCCATCGACAAAGCGCTGACCGCAAACATGACCAAGGAAACCGTTGATCGCGCGGTCAAGCGCGGCTCGGGTGCTGAAGGTAATGATGACATGGCGGAAATTCGCTACGAAGGCTACGGCCCTGCGGGTGTTGCGATCATCATTGAATGCTTGAGCGACAACACCCAACGCACCGTCGCCGATGTGCGCCACGCGCTCAGCAAACACGGCGGCAACTTAGGCACCAGTGGTTCAGTAGCGTTCCAATTTTCTAAGCTAGGCGAGCTGGTGTTAGAAACACCGAACGCCCGTGATGAAGAAAAAATATTCGAGCTAGCGCTGGATGCGGGTGCAGACGACGTGCAGTCAGAAGATGGCTTTAGCACTGTGCTTTGCAAGCCTGAATACTATGAATCCGTTAAAAAAGCACTCGGCAGCGCGAAACTGAAAATCGTCAGTGCGGATGTCGTGATGCGGCCTCAGAACTATACCGTGGTTAGTCCAGAGGCCGCAGAAACGCTTATTGATCTCATCGACTGGTTAGAAGATATGGATGATGTGCAAGCGGTTTATCACAATGGTGAATTGCCGGAATAAGGGGGCATGAGCTTATACGTGACGTATATTTTCGGATCTGGAAGCCCTATTAGCTTAACGAACCGAACTAACCCGTCAAATCTTATTGCCGACATCATCAACCACCAGCAATCCGCCCTGTTTGTCTATCGCCACGCCTACCGGGCGCCCATTAGCCTCGTCATCAGGACTTAAGAAGCCGGTCAACACGTCAATCGGCTGCCATCGGGGCTGGAAATTAGATTCTTGGTCCAGTGGTGGTTGATGCGCCCAGCGGGCAGATCAGCAATTTTCACACCAGGCGTGCGGATGCGCATATCGCCCAAAGCATAAGTAAAGCGCAGCACCGAATCGGTGTTGGCAACATACAGCGCGCCATCGACCCAGGCCATGCCAAAAGGTGAGTTGATGCCGTCTTTTGCGCCTTCCAGCAGCACCACGCGCTGATCCGCCACACCGCCAGTGTGATCGCGCAGCAGCGTAATGCGATTAGCGCTGGGCGTGACTGCACCCGCGCGCTTCATCACCAGCCCCATGATCCAGCCACGTATACCGGTCGCGTCGTCCGGTTTGGCGGGCGCATTGGTTTCGGCTACCAGTACGTCGCCATTGAGCAAAACTAGCAGCCAGCGCGGGTGGTCTAGATCGGCAGCGAAAGCCTGCACGCATATGCCAGCAGTAGCTATTGGCGTAACGCCTGCAGGCCAGCCCACGGCTTTGGCGATATTTACGGTGGGAATCAAACCCGTTCTTGGCACTGCGCTTTCGTTGAGATTAAGGTGCCGCTTTAACTTGATGCAAAAAGTGCAGCACATCTGCGATCAAACGGGTTTTATGCGACGCAAAAAGCCCGTGCGGTGCGCCGTCGTACTCAATCAGCTGCGCGCCAGCGATGCCGCTGACGGCTTTGCGACTGGAAATTTCGATCGGCACCGTTTTATCGGCGGTGCCGTGAATAAGCAGCGTCGGCACTTTAAAGGCGGCTAAGTCATCACGAAAATCGGTGCTTGAAAAGGCTTTGGCACACGCCAACGTCGGCCACAAACCGGCCTGCATGGACGTATTGCGCGCCCATTCAATGGTTTGTGCACTCACCGGATGCGCGAGCAGTTCAACGCCAAAAAAATCTTTGAAAAAACCCGGCCAAAAGCTAGCCCGATCCTCCGCGATTAATTTCGCAATCTGCTCAAATTTACTGGCATCAACGCCGTCAGGATTGCTATCAGTTTTCAGCATATAAGGCACTACTGACGCGATCAAAATCGCCTGCTTGATGTTGCGACAGCCATGCCGCGTCATAAATCGCGCAACTTCGCCTCCACCCATAGAAAAGCCCACCAAGGTGGCGTCATGTGCGCCAGTTTGCTCTAGTACGGCCGCTAAATCATCGGCCAGCGTGTCATAGTCATAGCCCGTCCAGGGTTGATCGGAGCGGCCAAAGCCACGACGGTCGTAGCTAATCGCGCGCATGCCGGAGTTTGCAATCGCAAGCGATAAATCATCAAAACTGTCTGCCGATAGCGGCCAACCGTGGGCCATCACGACCGGCCTGCCTTGGCCCCACTCTTTTACGTAAAGTTTGACGCCGTCTTTAGTGGTGATTTGTGTCATGACCCTTCATCCCTTGTGCGAAGAAAATCTATATAAATCAATCTTCAGTATCCAGTCTGTACGGCCACTCACATTGCACCACTCTGCCCCACATCCACTCCTAAATCATTTGGCTAACTCATTCGGCTAACTGGGCTGGTTGGGGGCGCTTTACCCTGAATGACCAGCAGCGGCGGCAACTCGTGGGAACTTCTTCCAGGGTTTTTACCGGCATCGATATACCTCGACCGCGCATGGCAGCAAGCGCGGTCCGCGCGGAATCAGCGCTGCCCAGTGCCACACCCGAGTGCATAATGGCCGCCTTAAAGCGATCACTATAGCGCCAAGCTAACAACGCAGCCATGCTAGCACCGGCAGATAATCTGGCCACCGCAATACGCTTGTCGTCTACTGGATATTGCAGGCATACCTGATCGACAGCCATAATCAGCGCGGCCTCGTTATAAGCAGCGCCAGATTTGGTGTCGTACCAGTTCCAGCAACCTTGGGCATTGATCATGCGATCCTGCTGCGGATAAAGCACCAAGCACCCTTCCTTCATCGCAATATGATTCATGCGCGTACTGTCGGCAAAGCTTTGCGCATCTTGTTGACAACCGTGCAGCACGACAAGAACGATTTTCGTGCCATTTTAGGAACTCCGAAAACCATCAAACGATGCTTTAGCCACGCGTATCAACACAAAAGTCCCTTAAGCCGGTGTACCTGCATTGGTCAAAAACCGGCGCCACGCGCTGCCAGTAACTCAGCTTTACGCGCTGCCATTTGTGCACCCAACGCGTTCATATCCAGTGAGGTCGCTTTTGCCTTAGGAAACATCCGCATAAATAAAATTTGTGTTCCATAAAAATCCATATAGAATCTAAATAGATTCCAATTAGAGTATTTTTATGGCTAACACTGATTTAGATCGGCGCCAACGTGCAGGTGAAACCGAAAAAATGACGATCAATGTGGGCGTAGTTGATCTAGGTCATGTGGACTTGCTAGTGCAAGAAGGTTTTTACTCGAACCGCTCTGATTTGGTGCGAACCGCGCTGCGCAACCACCTAGCGCTGCACAGCGATACCCTCAAACAAACCCTGGCGCGCCGCACGCTGATGGTAGGTCTTCAGCACTACAGTCGCGCCGATCTGGAGCGTGCGGTAGCGGCGGGGCAGCGGCTGCAGGTGCAGGTTGTGGGCCTCGCCCGCATTGCTGAGGACGTAACCCCAGAACTAGCGCGCGCCGCCATTGAATCCGTAACCGTCTTGGGGGCGTTTCAAGCCAGCCCAGCGGTGCGCCGGGCCTTGTCCGACCGCATGCACTAAAAACCTCTTCGCCACCGAACAAATTGAGAAATTTAGATGAAAAAGCTATTCAAATTTCGCGCGCCATCTTTTGACGCGCAAGCTATCAACGAAACCATTCGCAGTAAGCTAGAGGCCGCAGGGCTAGACACCACGGCCGGCCCGATGCGCGGCGTAACCGATATTATTCGCCGCTCGTTGGCCGCAGCGTCATTGCCGGCGGCACGCAGTGGTGTGGTAGCAAACGAGGACGTTATTGATGTCGTTGCACGCGTCGTCGATGTTGCACCGGGCAGCGCATCGACTCGACAACGATCCACGCACCCGCAGGTGCAGTCACAGTCGTCACCGCCTCTTGGAGGTAGTTTTGAATCCCATGAATATGCCAATCAAGCCGGTGCGCGTACTTACAAGCTTTATGTACCCGCGCAAATCGCGGCAGCGCCACCGCTAGTAATCATGCTGCATGGCTGTACGCAATCCCCAGATGACTTCGCAGTCGGCACCTGCATGAACCAATTGGCCGAGGAACATGGCTTTCTGGTGGCCTATCCTGAGCAGCCGAGCAGTGCGAACCCGTCCAAGTGCTGGAGTTGGTTTAAGCCTCAGGATCAAGCTAGGAACGGCGGTGAGCCATCGCTGATCGTCGGCATCGCGCAGGTCGTGGCAGCACGCTATAACGTTGATCGGCAACGTATTTTTGTCGCTGGCATGTCGGCGGGTGCCGCTATGGCGGTGATTCTCGGCGAGACCTATCCTGAAGTATTTGCGGGCGTGGGCGCGCATTCGGGGTTACCGTATTGCAGTGCCAACGATATCCCGTCGGCTCTGTTGGCAATGAAGGGCGGCCGCAGTGGCATGCCTAGTCTCAAAACTAAGCTCCCTCTAGCCGGCCAGGCTAAACGGCAAACCATTGCGAAACATGCGGTGCCGAGCATCGTTTTCCATGGCGACCGCGATCACACGGTACAGCAGAGCAACGCGACCGAAATTGTTCAACAAGCCAAAAATGCGCATAGCGCAGCCAAGGCCGCAATAGGGCTGCAGGTCAATACCAAACACGGCACCTGCGCAAGTGGGCGCAGCTTTACCCGAACCTTTTATACTGACACCTCGGGAGTGAGTCGAATTGAGTCCTGGACGGTGCAGGGTGCGGGCCACGCATGGTCAGGTGGCGATGCCAGTGGCTCATACACCGATGCCAGTGGTCCCAATGCTTCAGCTGAAATGGTGCGCTTCTTCCTTTCCTTACAAGGCCAAGTGCGTCAAGCTAGAACGCACGCCTAGGCCTGACGGAGCGAGATCATGCAAGCTGAAAACTCAAATCTTTGGAACGCTGATCTAGCGCCCACTACGCTCACGCAACGCACTTGGCGCTGGTATCACTTCGCCGCACTTTGGGTGGGCATGGTGATGTGCATTCCCGCCTACACTTTGGCGGCCAGCCTCATTGAAAGCGGGATGTCGGCGATGCAAGCCGTCGCAACGGTGTTTTTAGCCAATGCAATCGTTTTAATACCCATGCTTTTGATTGGTCACGCGGGCACCAAATATGGCATTCCGTATGCGGTTTTGGCGCGTGCGTCGTTCGGCACTGCGGGTGCAAAGCTACCGGCGCTGATGCGTGCCATCGTCGCATGTGGCTGGTACGGCATCCAAACATGGTTTGGCGGGCAAATGATTTATACCCTCGTGGGCGTGATGCTTGGCCATCCGCTGGGTGGGGAAAATATTCCTGGATTAGGGATCAATGGCGCGCAGCTAATATGCTTTTTAGCGTTTTGGGCGATTCAATTTTGGTATATTTTCCATGGTATGGAATCTATTCGCAAATTAGAAACCTATACTGCACCGCTAAAAATATTAATTTGTTTTGTTTTATTGGCTTGGGTTTATAACAAAGCAGGTGGCTTCGGCCCAATTTGGCATCAACCCTCGCAATTTGAACCAGGCGGCACCAAAGCTGGGCAATTTTGGCTGGTTTTTTGGCCTTCACTCACCGCAATGGTGGGTTTTTGGGCGACATTAGCGCTCAACATTCCAGATTTCACGCGCTTTGCCAAGTCCCAAAAAGATCAAGTGTTGGGACAAAGCATCGGTTTACCGGTGCCCATGGCGCTATTGGCGATGTTAGCGGTGATTGTGACCTCCGCAACCGTGGTGCTGTATGGCAAAGCTATTTGGGACCCGGTTGATCTGGCTAGCAAAATGACCGGCATCGCCGTATTGATTGCGCTGATTATTCTGCTGATTGATACGGTCAGCGTCAATTTAGCGGCGAATCTTGTCGGCCCCGCGTATGATTTTTCCGCGCTCAGTCCAAAGCTAATTTCATATAAGTCTGGCGGTTACATTACCGCGTTTATTGCTATTGTGATGATGCCCTGGAAAATTCTGGCGACCACTCAAGGCTATATTTTTACTTGGCTGGTGGGCTATTCGGCCCTGCTTGGCCCCATCGCTGGGATACTGATTGCCGACTATTATTTTATTCGTCGCACCCAGCTAGACGTTGATCAACTCTATCTAGAAAAGGGCAAATACTCCTATGGTAATGGTTGGAATATGGCCGCGATTATTGCATTTATACTTGGAGTAGCCCCGAACGTGCCAGGTTTTTTAAATGCCGCTTTCCCGAATACATTTCCTGATATAGCCGTTATTTTTAAGACCACTTACACCTATGCTTGGTTTGTAGGATTGGCTTTAGCAAGTTTAATTTATTTGGGTTTGATGAAGCTTAAAATATTTTCAGAAAAATCCTAAATTCATTGCACAACAATAATATGACTGTCTGTAGCACCAAAAACTGTAGCTGCACTTATTCGACGGTCTAAGCTAACCATGCGCCCGCTGTGTTTAACCGCAAGTGCCAGGAGATACGCGTCGGTTATTTGTCTATGCCCCAGAAGACGCGCCCAATTGAGCGCGCCTGGAGCGATCAAATTGATGTCGTCAGGC
The DNA here is from genome assembly GCA_043754435.1 of Rhodanobacteraceae bacterium. Taxonomy (GTDB): domain Bacteria; phylum Pseudomonadota; class Gammaproteobacteria; order Xanthomonadales; family SZUA-5; genus JANNYA01. The sequence goes on along the minus strand of JAYUUS010000292.1, from coordinate 2,396 downwards.
CAAAATTTATGATTTCCAACTGCAGATTCCCCAAGTCGTGCGGCAACTTCAGCACTCACAAACGCGCCGCCGGGATAGTTAGGCTGCGACATGATGCGGATGCAGCCGTTTTGCGTGATTGGGCATGATGCCCAGCCGTGCTGGACTTGCGATGACATCCATTGTTGCGCTACCGAATGATGCACATGCGCACTATCAAGCAGCGCAATCAACATGTTGACATCCAATAAAGCGCGCATTCAAACGCCTTCAATAATGCGAAGATTCTCAATCATGGCATCAGTCACAATAACGCCACGAGATGCAAACGGGCGAAAGCCGCTTGGCATTGCTTGTTCAACTTCAGCGGGCCGGCCAGATAGCGCTTGGCGCAATAAATTTGACACCACTTCCCCAGCCGTGCGCTTTTGGCGCTGTGCAATTTCTCGCGCTGCCGCGAGCAAATCGTCATCAATGTCTATGGTGGTACGCATACGGAATCCAGATGTTTTGATGCACTGATGCTAAGCTTCTTGAATTAATTGGTCAAATCAATGTTCACCAAATCATCGGGTACACTCTAAAATATTCCAATCAGGAGGCATCAAATGGGCTTATTGATTCAAGGCGGCACCGTCGTCAATGCGGATCGCGAATTTCGTGCTGATGTGTATTGCGAAGACGGCAAAATTATTGCCATCGGTGTCAATCTGGCAGCACCGCCTGATTGCGAATTAATCGACGCCGCCGGGCAGTACGTGATCCCCGGCGGTATTGATCCGCACACGCATATGCAATTGCCGTTTATGGGCACGGTAACGGCCGATGATTTTTTCACCGGCACCGCCGCCGCATTAGCGGGTGGCACCACCTGCATTATTGATTTTGTTATTCCCAACCCGCAGCAATCCTTGTTAGAGGCTTACCAAAATTGGCGCAGTTGGGCGGAAAAATCGGCCTGTGATTACAGCTTTCATGTCGCGGTTACTTGGTGGGACGAGTCGGTGCATCGCGATATGGGCATGTTGGTTACGCAGTTTGGCGTCAACAGTTTTAAGCACTTCATGGCATATAAAAACGCGATCATGGCCGACGACGAAATCATGGTCAAAAGCTTTACCCGAGCGCTTGAACTGGGTGCGATTCCTACGGTACACGCGGAAAACGGTGAGTTGGTGTATAGCTTGCAGCAAAAGCTGCTCAGTCTAGGCATGACCGGGCCTGCGGCGCATCCGCTGTCGCGCCCGCCGGTGGTTGAAGCGGAAGCAGCAAACCGCGCGATTGCGATTGCCGAGGTCTTGCAAACGCCGATTTATATCGTGCATGTATCTTGCTCGGAATCTTTGGCCGCGATCACGCGTGCACGCAGCAGCGGCCAGCGGGTGTACGGCGAAGTACTAGCCGGGCACTTAACGATTGACGACAGCGTCTATCAAAATCCAGACTTTGATTTCGCCGCTGGCCACGTGATGAGCCCGCCCTTTCGCGACAAATCGCATCAAGCCGCACTTTGGCATGGTTTACAAAGCGGCAATTTACACACCACCGCCACCGATCACTGCACCTTTTGTGATGCGCAAAAAGCCGCTGGCAAAGATGATTTTACCAAAATCCCGAATGGCTGCGGCGGTGTAGAAGACCGTATGGCGATCATTTGGGAGGGCGGCGTCAACAGCGGCAAATTAACCCGCTCAGAATTCGTCAAAGTAACCTCGACCAACGCTGCCCAAATTTTTAATATCTACCCGCGCAAAGGCTCGGTGTCCGTGGGCAGCGATGCCGACTTAGTGGTTTGGGATCCACAGGCGACGCGCACCATTTCGGCGAAAACGCAGTTTGCCAAAGGTGGTTTTAACGTTTTTGAAGGCCGCACCGTGCGTGGCAATCCCAGCCACACCATTGCGGCTGGCAAGGTGGTGTTTAAATTGGGCGAATTGCACGCTGTGGTGGGTGCCGGGCGGTATGTGGATCGACCTGCATTTATTTGATAAGAACGCTAATTTTTAAAATATCATATTGGAACCCGCACCATGCGTGACTATTGCCTAATTTATCCCATGTTTGCGATGGTGTTATTGACCTTCATCGTATTAATACTTATGTTTCGCACGCGAACGCAATCGGTGGCAAGCGGTGCGGTGAAGGCGTCGTATTACAAAACCTATCAGGGCGACACCGAGCCTGAGGCGGCACAAAAGTTAACGCGACATTTTTCTAATTTATTCGAAGCGCCAACGCTTTATTATGCTGCGTGTTTGGCGGGTTTGACGATACATGTCAACGATTTAGCTTTTTTGATTCTGGCCTGGGTCTATGTTTCCTGATTAGCGCTAATCCTCAGTAAGCACAATTTTTTGTCAAGCGGAGCGACTTTTCGGAGTTTGGCGCACACTGAGCCGCATGCGAGATAAGCCTAC
>JAYUUS010000291.1:0-7367 GCA_043754435.1 Rhodanobacteraceae bacterium | reverse complement strand
GCTTCGGCTGCCACAACATCGGGCTTGCGCACGCGCACCGCGTTTTCTGGGGCACAGCCACTCACTAGGGCGGCAACAAAAGTCAGTGTGGCAAGCGCCAGTCTGGTTTGGCTGAGTCGTTTCATTGGTTTGCTCCATCCAGCGTACTTAAAATGCAAGTGTGCCAAAAATCCGTGCAGATAGCGTTACGAAATGTCAAAGTTTGGTTTAAAAATGTTTGACTGGTTAAACGTTTCAAACGAATCGTCTTCGCACCTGTCAAAACACTCCAATAGACCGTCGCGTGTGCAGCGGTTTGCAAATTTTAGGGTGTTGTTTTCGCTGTACGCCCCGAAAAAGCGCGAACCACTAGACAGAATATGAAATCTTGTTGTCGCACAGTGCGCTCCCCAACCCCTTGATTACAAAAGAGCATTCAAATGAAAAACCTAATCGCCGCCGCCTTGACCGTCTCGCTTTTGAGCAGCCAATGCTGGGCTGCAGTCGATATGAACAGCCCTAAGCCACAGATTATCGAAGGCCAAATTGGTAAATTCCTGGAGCCTGGACTTTTTTGGCTGCTGGCCAAAGATGGCGTCAAAGTGCTGGTGTATTCCAACGGCGAAGCAACCAAAAAATTCCACAGTGGACAAGCAGTGCGGATCACCGGTTTGGCACCGCTGGATTTTGCACGTTTAGCAGATCAGGAACTCAATGCGCGCACGATTGAGGCGAGATAGGCATTATGGCTGATCGCGTCGGGCGTGAGCTTCGCAGCCTAATCACAGCAAATGACGAACAATGCTGCCTCCTCAAAGGTGGCATTTTTTATGTCCGGCGATAATTCATCCAAACGGCACGCCGCATCCGCAGGCCAGATAAGCGTTCTCAAGCTGGCGCAGACAAGTGCGCACGCAGCACGCATCCACACTTTGCGCGAAGGTGATGCACATCACACCGGCGAGTTCGTACTGCTCTGGCTGCATCACGCGGTGCGCGCAGAGCAAAATCCGGCGCTGGATGTGGCGATTGAGCTGTCCCACTCTTTGGCGAAACCGCTGCTGATTTATCAGGGCTTGGCGGGTACGCATCGCTTTAATTCGGATCGCCACCACAGCTTTATTTTACAGGGCGCACGCGATGCGGCGGCGCAGTTTGCTGCGCGCGGCATTTGCTATGTGTTTAATTTGGAAAAGGCACCGAATGCTGGCAAGCAAGCCTCGCCATTACGCGCGCTGTTTGCGCAGGCCGCTGCGGTGGTTGTGGAAGATTTCCCCGCACCCCCTTTCCCCCGCTGGACACGCGCACTGGCAGAGCACGCGCGTGGGCCGGTTTGGGCGGTGGATGCGTCCTGTCTAGCGCCGCTGCGCGCGAACACACAGCGCTTTGATCGGGCTTTCAACTTTCGCAGTGCGCAAGCAAAAGCGTGGGAAGCAGCGATTGCTAAACCTTATCTTGAACTTGACTATCAAGGCGGCCTCTACGCTGGCGCAGTCGGCTTCGATCCGTTTGACTTTTCGACGCCGATTGCGGATGCAGTGGCGCATTGCCAGATTGATCACAGCATCAGTGAAGTGCACGATACGCCCGGAGGCAGTATTGCTGGCTATGCGCGTTGGGACGCTTTCAAGCGCACCGGCTTGACGCGCTACGCGGCGCGGCGCAACGATGTCGCCGACGACGGCGTCAGCCGCATGAGCGCTTATTTGCACCACGGCCACGTCAGCACCCTGCGGCTAGCACAGGAGGCAACCGCGATTGGCGGCGCGGGTGCGGAGAAATTTCTGGACGAGCTTTTAGTCTGGCGCGAATTGAGCTTTCACTGGTGTGCGCATCAGCAAAACCCGGAAGCACTTAGCGCTTTGCCGGCCTGGGCGCAGGAAAGTCTTCAGGAACACAAAAGCGATCCGCGCACGCCCTGCGTAAGCTTAGAGGCGTTCACGCGTGCGCAAACCGGCAGCGCGCTGATGGATGCCTGTCAAACCTCGTTGCTGCGCCAGGGCGAGCTGCATAACAATGTGCGTATGACTTGGGCCAAAGGCATCGCGCAGTGGTCTGCAACTCCGGAAGCGGCGCTACAGACGCTGATTGATCTCAACCACCGCTATGCGTTAGACGGTAATAACCCGAATTCTTACGGCGGCTTGCTCTGGGCGCTTGGGCTGTTTGATCGGCCGTTTAGCCCCGAGCAGCCCGTGCTAGGTGCAATACGGCCTAGAGACGTTGCGGCGCATGCCCGGCGTATCGACTTGGCCGCGTTCCAGCGTAAAGTGACGCGACCAAATGGGCCTCAGCACGATGTGTTGGTGATCGGTGCCGGTATGGCCGGGGCAAGTGCGGCGCGCGCGCTGGTGGATCAGGGGCATCGCGTGCAGTTACTTGACAAAGCGCGCGGTGCGGGCGGGCGCATGAGCACTCGGCGAGTGGATGCGCTGCAGTTTGATCACGGCGCGCAATATTTTACCGCACGTGACCTGCGTTTTCGCCGCTGGGTCGATGCTTGGCAAGCGCGCGGCTTGCTGGCGCACTGGCAGCCGCGCTTGGTCAGCATTGATGCCGATGGCGTTCACGATAAGTTAGTGATGAAAGACAAAACAGAGCAGCTGCGGCGCTATGTCGCAATCCCAGCTCAGAACGCGCTGGTTAAGCATGTGCTGAGCGATTTGGCCGTGCATTTTGATGCGCAAGTGAGTCGCATCGAACGCGAATCTGGCCTTTGGCGGGTGTTTGATGCGGTCGGAACTCAAATCGCCCAAGCACCGCAACTTTTGCTGTGCGTGCCAGCCCCACAGGCAGCGGCATTGCTTGCAGTATACCCAGCCGCGTTGAGCTTCGCTGATTCGACGACGATGCAGCCGTGTTGGGCAGTGATGGCAACGTTTGTACCGGCGCTGCCGCTCGCATTCGATGCAGCATTCGTGAATACCGGCGCGCTGAGCTGGATCGCGCGCGATAGCAGCAAGGCTGGGCGCAGCGTCGCGATGGATTGTTGGGTGCTACACGCGAATGCAGCGTGGTCTGAGCAACATTTAGAAGACACGCCCGAGCAGGTAAGCGCCGCACTATTGGCCGAATTTGCCCACATCACCGGTGCCGATCTCGTGCCAATCTATACCAGCGCACACCGGTGGCGCTATGCTTTGGGTAAACGCGATGACGCTATTGACGGACACTTTTACGATGCCGATTTGCAGCTCGGCATCGCCGGTGATTGGTGCGCAGGCGGGCGCGTCGAGGGCGCTTTTTTATCTGGGCAAGCGCTAGCGGGTGCGGTGATGCGGGTTAATAGTGGAACCGCAGCTGGGCAATAAATAGCGCGCCATCCGAAATTTTATAAACGATTCGGTGCGCATCATTGATTCGTCGCGACCAATATCCTGACAGCGCGTTCTTTAAAGGCTCCGGTTTGCCAATCCCTACAAACGGTACGCGGCTGATATCTTTAATAAGCGCGTTGATTCGCTCTGAAAGCTTTTTGTCTGTTTTTTGCCAATACAAATAGTCTTCCCAAGACTGCTCCGAAAATATCAGCTTCATTTAAACTAATTTCCGTTCTTCGCCCTTGCCGCCCTCAAGACTTGCAATTGATTCTAGTAAACGACGTGCATTTTTCGGACTTCGCAACAAGTAAGAGGTCTCTTCCATCGCGTTAAAGTCATCCAACGACATCATCACAACCGCCTGCTGGCCATTTCTGGTGATGATGATGGCTTCGTGGTCATCGCAAACTCGATCCATCGTATCGGCAAGCTTGGCTCTGGCGGTAGAGTAGGTAATAGCGTCCAAATCGGCGCTCCTTATGTGTACGGGTTATTGTACAAGTGCGACTTTTCGTGTCAAGCGCAGAAGTTGGCGCTATCGATTCTATCCGGCTTCACAACGTACTCCCACCGCCGAACTATGGCAAAACCTGCGAAATTTCCAACTTAATCACGCCGTTCACCGGTTGCGCCATCACCTCAGAAATCACCTGAAAATCACCGCTTGAGGCGTTTGCTACGCCAGATTTGCTCACGCGTGCGCCCAGCGTAATTTGTGGGAACATGGATAATTTCATGCTTGGCGTCATCGCATCGCGGTCGCTGAGCGTGATGACGACCGGTGCGTCCGCATTTAAAGCGATGGCGGGGCTGCGGTGCGCAGCCAGTGGCATCGGCGGGCCGCTCGCGGCTTTGGCGAATACGTACAGCACATCATTAGGCCCTAATTGCTTTTTCAACTCTGGGCTGAGCGTAATTTCGAGCGTAACAGCGGCATCCTGGGCATCTGCTGGCGCGTCGCTTTGCGCGACTGCGGGTTCAGCGGTGGCTTGAGACACAGGTTCAGCAGTCGGCGGCGTAGTCGGTGCGGTCAAGCCCAGCTCTACCCGTAGCGCTTTGATTTGCTGGCCTACGGTTACCGCTGACTCCGACCCTGGCGGCAATTGCTCGGCCAATAGCGTCCAGTTCGCCAGTGCGGCTTTCGCATCGCCCGCCAGCTTGCGGCTGACGCCTTTTAGCCAGAGCGCATTTTGGTTTTTCGGATCAATTGCTAAAGCCTGATCCAAGCTCGCTTCTGCTTGCGGCGGCGGTAAATTCGGGCGCGCCGCATTCATCACCGCTTCGCCGTGTTGCGCGTATAGCTCCGCACTTTTCGGCAAAATTTTGATCGCCTTGGCAAGTGCGTCGGCGGCGTTGGCAAAGTCTTGAATCTCAAAATAGGTGCGGCCCAAAAGCTCCCAGCCAGCACCATCTTCCGGCGCTGTCTCTAGTCGGGCGCGTAAGCCTTCAGCGGCTTTCTTCAAGTCCAAGCCGGGTTTTGCGGGGGTGCCGGAACTTGGTTTAGCGCTAGATTCAGAAGTAGTGGGTGCGGAAGAATTTTGCGCCGCCAATTCGGGCGGCGTAAAGCTTAAGCCACCGGGTGCCCCGACGGCTTTGTATAAGCCCATCACCGTCAGCGGCAACACTGCAAGAAAAAACGCACTGATCAGCATCGGCGCGCGATTGGATTTCGGCGGCACCTCCAAGGCTTTGAGCAAGGTATCGGCTAATTCACGGCGGCTTTTTTCATAGGCTAATTCATCAAGCACGCCGCGCGCTTTTAACCCAGCCACACTTTTCAGCTCAGCAGAAGTTTTGCGCGCCTGCGCCTGAAAACCATTGTCGGACGCCGCTTTAATCAGCGGGTAAATCAGTAAGTACAGGGCAAAGCAAATCAATAGCCCAGAAAACAAATAAAAAGCGTGCATTTACCAATTATCTCCAGCGTCAACCTGAGGTGCTGATGTGCCCAGCTCAGTATTTGGGCGAATATCCTCGCCGGTTTTAGAAAGCGCCGCAGTTTGATGGCGTGCGCTGCGAAAGTGCAACACGACAAAACTGATGCCGCCCAAAACCACTAGTAACGGCAGCAGCCAGAGCAAGCTGTTTTGCCAATTAAACGGCGGCGAATAGATCACAAAATCCGTGTAGCGATCCACCATATATTGCTTAATCTGTTGATTCGACTGGCCTTGTTGCATCATGGTAAAAATTTGCAAGCGCATATCCTTTGCCAAACCGGCGTCTGAATCAGCGAGGTTTTGATTTTGGCACTGCAAGCAGCGCAGCTCGGTGGTTAGGGCTTGAAATCGCTGTTCTTCTTGTGGGGTTTTAAACGGCAGCGGATCAATGGCGTGCGCAATAAAGCAGGCAAATATGCCAAAAATTAGAAGCATCAGGCGCGTCATGGCGTCGCACTCAATTGGCGCGTTTGCTCGGCCAAAATTTGGGGCGTCATTTCGCCAATTTGTTTAAACCGAATCATGCCATCGCGGTCGATAAAATAGCTTTCAGGCGCGCCGTAAACGCCCCAATCCAAGCCAATTTTGCCATCCGCATCGACGGCAATTTGCTGATACGGATTACCCAGTTGCGCAATCCAGCGTTTCGCATCATCAGTTGCATCTTTGTAATTTAAACCAATCACGGGCAGTGCATCGGGCGTTTTTGCATAGGCGTTAAATACCGGGTGTTCAAGCTGACACACCGCGCACCAGCTGGCCCAGACGTTCAAAATAAACGCACGTCCGCGCATTGCGGCCGTGCTGACCGGCGCGCCGGTTTGCAAATCAAAGGTGCTAAAAGTGGGTGCCGGTTTACCAATCAGTGGTGAGGGCACTTCTTTGGAATCCCGGCCCGCGTCTAAATCCGCCTGTTTTTGGCTTAAATTGAGGGCTAACAATAGCCCCAACCCGAGCACCAAAAAGAGCGGCAGCAATAAATACCAATTGATGCGCGGCGTTTGCGGGGTTTGCGGCGCTGCCATTTCACTACTCATGCCAGCACCGTGCTGGGCGCTGTCGTCACCAAGTCTGGCGCTTGGGCGGTGGTTTGTTCAACCCGCCTGCGCAAGCGTCGCTCAAATGCGCCCAATAGGCCGCCGAAACCCATCAATAAAGCGCCCAACCAAATGAATCGAATAAACGGTTTGTGGTACGCGCGTACCGCCCAAACTTGACGATTAGCATCCAATGGCTCACCCAGTGCGACATAAATATCCCGCGCCAAACTTGGATCAATTGCCGCCTCGGTTTGCACGTTACCGCGTCTATACACGCGCTTTTGCGGCTTGAGCACGGCGATCAACTGCGCACCGTTTTTAAGCTCAAATACGCCTTCATCGGCCTCAAAATTTGGCCCTGAAACGTGGGTAATGCTTTTCATCTCCAAAGTGTAGGGGCCAACTGCTACGGATTCGCCGGAACGTAGTCGCACATCGTGCTCAACGCCGAGTGCATTCACCAGCACCACACCCAACAGCCAAAGTCCAATGCCAAAATGGGCGCTCGACATCGCTAGCATTTCAGCGGTGTAGCGTTGCCCTGCAGGCTTTTCCCGGAAACGTTTGAGCAAAAAAGTCAGCGTACCAAAGAGGATCCAAAAGCCCAAAAGCACGCCAATTGCGGGCTTAAAAGCCGCTACAAAGCTTTCAAACAGATCGCGGCTGAGCAGTGGCCCATGGGTTAGCGCATTGATGAGCGGCTTAAAGTGCTCCGTGATACTGACGCTGCGGTAACTAAACCAGAGGATGACGGAGGCAATCAGCGATGCCCACGCGGCCGCATAAAACTTAGGAAGTACGTTTTTACTCGCATCCCCATTCCAGCGCGTCACCGCACCCAAAGGCATCAACACCAGCAGCGGTGCCGCAAGTAAGGCAAAGTAAAGGCCAAACCAAGGCGCACCCACGGATGTTTTTGGCCAGTGCATTATTTCGGTTACCAGCGGCCACAGCGTGCCCCAAAGCACCAAAACGCAGCAGCTAACCAGTAACACGTTGTTGACGATCAATAAGGATTCCTTGCTCATCAGCGCAGCATGGGAGGCCACCCGTATGCGCGATGCGCGAAAGGCAAATAAGGTCAATGC
>JAYUUS010000290.1:0-22833 GCA_043754435.1 Rhodanobacteraceae bacterium | reverse complement strand
AACGAAAACCGCCCGGCCAACGACTTCTTTCAAGCGCGCGTTCGCACAATGCTTCGCTGCCGTAGCTCGACTGAAACTCAGTCAATGACATACCTTTTTGAAATTGCACCTCATTCTTCGCCATTTCCGCCGCTCCAACTGCCTGTGGAGTGCTTAAGCTAGTTTCCAACCGTCGCATTTCGTGAGACGTACTGAGGTTTAGCGCTAATCAGGTTTGTTCATGCTTTTATTGATCGGCGGGATTGGGGTATTTGGGGTGAGTGGGCGAAGTTAGAGCGATATGTTTTCAGGCGCGTGCAGGTGCGCCGTCACGCCAAAAACGCCTTGACAAACTCTGAATTTGGCTTCACTTGAATGTGACTCGGCGTATCAAACTGCTCGATCTTACCGTTGTGCAAAATAGCGACGTGATCGGCGAGTGCGAAGGCTTCTTCTTGGTCGTGGGTGACAAAAATCGTGGTGATTTTCAAACGTTCATGGATTGCGCGCAGCGCTAAACGGAGTTCGCGCCGCACTTTCGCATCGAGCGCGCCGAAAGGTTCATCGAGCAGCAGGATTTTAGGCTCGCGTGCCAGTGCGCGCGCCAACGCAACGCGCTGGCGCTGTCCGCCGCTGAGCTGGTTTGGATAGCGCGAACCCAGCCCGGAGAGCTGCACCAGCTCCAGCAGCTCCGTCACGCGTTGCTCGATCGCTGCTGCATCGGGCCTACTGCTGCGGCTCAGCATATTCAAGCCAAACGCGATGTTTTTCGCGACCGTCATATGGCGAAACAGCGCGTAGTTTTGAAACACAAAGCCAATACCGCGATCTTGCACGGGTTTATTGGTGACATCAAGATCAGCAAAATACACCCGCCCGGCATCCGCATACTCCAAGCCCGCAATCACGCGCAGCAGGGTAGTTTTGCCGGAGCCCGAAGGCCCGAGTAGCGCTATGAAATCACCGTCTTCAATTTTCAAGGAAATCGCATCAAGTGCGGTGTGCGCTTGAAAGGTTTTGCTGATTTCCCGAACTTCAATAGTCATGGCATGTTTTGGTCATAGGTGGTTGGTAGCCTTCAGCTCGTTGCCGTGCCGCCATTCCAGCAGGGATTTCAGCATCAAAGTAACGAGGGCAAGCCCTGCCAACAAGGATGCGACGGCGAAGGCGGCAACAAAATTGTAATCGTTGTAGAGCACTTCCACATGCAGCGGCATGGTGTTGGTTTCACCGCGTATGTGGCCGGAAACCACCGACACCGCGCCAAATTCGCCCATCGCCCGCGCCAAGGATAGCAACACGCCGTAAAGCAGCGCCCAGCGGATATCGGGCAAGGTGACGTACCAAAATGTTTGCCAGCCGCTGGCACCTAAGGACAGTGCTGCCTCTTCTGCGGCGCGTCCTTGCGCGAGCATGAGCGGAATAATTTGTCGCGCAACAAAGGGTAGCGTGACAAATACCGTCGCCAACACAATGCCGGGTACGGCGAAAATAATCTCAATATCATGCGCTTGCAGCCACGGGCCAAACCAGCCATGCGCACCAAAAAGCAGCACAAATACCAAGCCGGAGACGACTGGGGACACTGAAAACGGGATTTCAATAAACGCGACCAGCCAGTCTTTGCCGCGAAAATCATGCTTGGTGACCAGCCACGCCGCGCAAATGCCAAAAACCATATTGACCGGCACGGCAATTGCGGCCACCAGCAGTGTCAGGCGGATTGCTGATTTTGCATCGCCATTGGTAATTGCCGAATAATAGGCCGCCCAACCTTCCTGCGCGGCTTCATAGAGCACCACGATTAAGGGCAACAGCACCACGATGAATACAAATGCGAGCGCGATTAAAACCAGCGTCGCGTTTAGGGCGATTTTGATTTTTGAAGGTAGGCGTTGGTTTGTGCTTATGGGTGTTAGTTCACTCATGTGGCGTTAAATCCGACAGGAGTTTGAGGTGCATACCTGCCACAGCGGTGGCTTGGTTTTATGAGGTGTTTCATGAGTCCCCCATCCTCCGACGCCAGCGGCCTTGAATTAGATTCAACGCGATCAGAATCGAAAACGAAATCACCAGCATCACCACCGCAATCGCCGATGCACCTGGGTAATCGTACTGTTCTAAACTGGTAATGATCAGCAAGGGCGCGATTTCCGAAATTTTTGGCATATTGCCGGCGATAAAAATGACTGAGCCATATTCGCCCACACAGCGCGCCAGCGCCAAGGCAAAGCCGGTCAGCAGCGCCGGAAGAATCGCCGGAAAAATGACGAAAGCGAATATTTGCCAGCGATTCGCGCCTAAGGTGGCTGCCGCTTCTTCGACGCTGCGATCTAAATCTGCCAACACCGGCTCAACGCTGCGCACAATAAAGGGCAGGCCGATAAAAATGAGGGCAACTACAATCCCCGCTGGGTGGTAGGCAATTTGGATTCCCATTGGTTCCAAATGCGCGCCGATCCAGCCGGTGTTGGCATACAGCGTCGTCAAAGCAATGCCGGCCACCGCGGTTGGTAATGCAAACGGTAGATCAATTGCCGCCGACAGCAGCCTGCGGCCAGGGAATTTGATGCGCACTAATACCCAGGCAATGATCAGTCCAAATACCGCATTGATGGTTGTTGCAATCAAGGCCGACATAAAGGTAACCCGATACGCCGCCATCGCACGCGGCGAAAAGCCGACGGCGACAAAGTGCTCCCAGCCGCCGCCGGTGCTGCGTATCATCACAGCGCACAAAGGAATCACCACGATTAAGGCCAACCAAAAAAACGTTATTCCCAGCGTCAGGCCAAAACCAGGTAGCGCCGAACGCCGCATGCCGCGCCCTCGAAGGTCAACTGAAGCGGTTGATTCTAGAGGAATCGGACGGGCTGCGGGGCGGGCTTGTGCGACCAAGGCAAAACTCATGCTAAGTCCATATAAATCTCACTTTAAAACTTAGAAGTGCTTAGAAATCGAACTGCACCCGTGCCGCAATCGCATCGCCTTTGGCTTTGGTACCGTTTACAGCTACCGGGGCCACCACCAGCGGTGAATTGCTGCCTTGAAAGCGAATGTAGTTAAAAATGAGCTTGGTATTCGGATTCAAGTACCAATTCGCTGCGGCTGTCCAGTTGCGCGCCTTGCGCTTCAACGGTGAAAGCCCAACATCAGTCAAATCTAGCGTGTCATAGCGTAGTGCGAACTCTAAAGCGCCCCACTTATCCTGCGCTGGCTCGAAATTATTGAATGGCCGCACGCGGTCAATCACCCCGTTTTTAATCGAGCGCGTTTCGCCAGTGGCAAACCAACTGCCGAAAATATAGCCGCCGTCAAAATCAGTCGATGGACTTGTGCCAAAGCGATCAATGCTGAGCGCGCCGTACTCACTTTGCACTGAAAATGCACCGCGAATCCACAGCGCTTCTGCACCGTAAAAACTGGCAGCACGCGCGCCCGTTTGTGGCCCATTCAATGGTGCAGTCCCGGTAATTGCGACCGATAGCAGGCGGCCGTCGTCCACACGAATATTCGGGCGGTCCGCCAGCGTGAGGCTATTGTTGGCAAAATCGGTTGCGTAATAAGCGGAAACGCCCAAATGTAGGGTATCGCCCGGGTTCAATATTGGATCCCAACTCAGCCGTCCGTTGAAACCATGGCCTTCGTCCGGGGTTACCGCATTGCGCCCCACCGCCTCACCCACACCAAACAGGCCAATTGCGCCATTTATTTGATCGCTGGTATACGCCACGCTCAAGCCCACGCGACGCTCCGCACCCACCGCACCGAAGGCAGTGTTGGCCATGCCGCGCTCTAAAAACGTGTTGAAGCCATCAAAGGTATTCGCTTCCAAACCATAGGGTGCCTTTTGCTGCCCGATGGTGGTGCTCCAGAACGGTGTGAAGGCGTAGGTTATATAGACATCCAATAAATTGGCGGTGTTTTTCACGTATTCCGCTTCCGCGCGCCATTTGAAATAGCGATACGCCGTGCCGTCAAAACCAAGGCGGGCGCGACGTACATCGGTGCCGTCATTGTAGTCATAGCCGCCCGCGCGCTCGTTGTAGAACGCCACATCCGCCTGCAAAGTGCCACGCGGTTTGAACGTAAAATTATCGTTGACATCCGCATAGGTGGGCACTGGGCCGGGCTGAGCGGCTTTGGCAGAGCGCAGCTCCACACGCTCAACGCGTGAGGTAGTTTGTTCGGCCTGTGATTCCAACTCGGCGTTGCGCGCTTCTAAGGTTTTAATGCGCGCTTCTAATTCGTTTAAGCGCGCTAACACTGCATTTTCGACGCTGGCATCAGACTTTACAGATGTTTCTGGTGCTGCCGCTTGGATGATGGGCGCAACTAAAATAGCCAGGGCTGACGCGATGGCGCGGGTATGGGTATGCATGAGATTTTCCCGAAATTAAGGTTTTTAAAGGGACTTCAAATTGTGAGTTTGCGGCAGCTGTGCATTAGCGGCGCTGTGCGTCTTCCCAAACGGTATCGAAAAGGCCGCCATCATTGAAGAATTTCGCCTGCGCTTTACTCCAACCGGCAAAATCTTTATCAACGCTCAATAGCGGGCCGGTGCTAAATTGTTCGGCATATTTTGCCGCTGCTGCCGCTTCTCGCGGCCGATAAAAATTGCGCCCAATAATGTCTTGCGCTTCGGGGGTGTACAAAAACTTCAAATAGTCTTCTGCCAATTTGCGGGTGCCTTTCTTATCGACGTTTTTATCGACCACGGCAACGGGTGGCTCGGCCAGTATCGACAGGGACGGCGTAATAATCTCGAACTTACCGGGGGATAATTTGCGGGTGACCAGCAGCGCTTCGTTTTCCCAGGCGATTAAGACATCGCCCTGACCCCGCTGCACAAACGTCGAGGTCGCACCGCGCGCACCGCTGTCTAAAATCGGCACGTTGCGAAAAATTTGCGTCAAAAATTCCTTTGCTTTCGCTTCCGACCCATAGGCCTTGAGGGCGTATCCCCAGGCAGCCAAAAAATTCCAGCGTGCACCGCCGCTGGTTTTTGGGTTCGGGGTAATCACGGCAATGCCCGGTTTAGCCAGATCGTTCCAGTCCAAAATTTTCTTAGGATTACCTTTACGCACCAGCAAAACGATGGATGAATAATACGGCGTACTGTTGTTCGGCAGCCGCGCTTGCCAATCGGGCGCGATCAGGCCATTGCTGGCTATCACGTCAATATCGTAACCCAGCGCCAAGGTCACCACATCCGCATTCAGCCCGTCGATTACCGCCCGGGCCTGTTTGCCGGAACCGCCGTGGCTTTGCCGCACCACCACGTCCGGGTTGCCCGCTGCGGCCTGCGATGCTGCAAAAGCCTTGTTGATTTGTTCGTAAAGCTCACGCGTTGGGTCGTAGGAAACATTCAGCAAAGGTGTGGCGGCGTTAGCACCCAGCGCTAAAGTAAGCATTGCAATTAAAAAAATGCGCATAAGTTTTCTCCAAAATTATGTGTGAAGCCTACTGGATTGGAAATTTAGTGGGCAAATAACCTTTCACTATGTCGATAGTTAAAAACTGAAGCCACGTCATTCGCCCGGCTTAAGCCAACGCCCCTGGCAAAATCAACATGGCATCCCCGTAGGAATAAAACCGGTACTTTTGCGCAATCGCGTGCTGGTAGGCGCGCATGATTAAGTCGTGCCCGGCGAGCGCGCTGACTAGCACTAATAGCGTGGACTGCGGCAGGTGAAAGTTGGTTAATAGCGCATCAACGTTGTGAAATTGATAGCCGGGGCGTATGAAAATCTGGGTGTCGAGCGTGATATCGCCCTCTGTCAAAAGCTCCTGGGGTGCGCTTTCCAGCGCGCGTAGGCTGGTGGTGCCCACCGCGATACGTTTTGCGCCGCGTGTTTTTGCCGCCTTGAGCGCCTGAATGAGTGATCCGGGCACTAGAATTTGCTCGCTGTGCATTTCATGCGCGCGTAAATCTTGCACGCGAACCGGGGCAAAGGTGCCTGCGCCCACATGCAGCGTTAGCTCGTGGCGATGCACGCCTTTGGCGTCCAGGGCATCAAGTAAGTTTTGATCGAAATGCAAACCGGCCGTGGGTGCGGCGACCGAGCCATCGGATTTGGCATAAACCGTCTGATAGCGCTCCCGATCGGCTGGAGTGTCTTCACGATTCAAATAAGGCGGCAGCGGCACATGGCCTAATTTTGCGATGACTTCCGCCCACAAGATCGGCCCCATCAGTTTTAGCACCCAAAATAGCCCCCGGCGCTCGCTAACAACCACACGGGTGCCGTCCTCTAGCAAAATTTCTTGGTTTGGGCGTGGTTTCTTGCTGACCCCCATTTGCGCCAACACGGTGCGTGCGTCCAGCACGCGTTCGATCAAAATTTCAATCGCGCCGCCGCTGAGTTTTTGGCCAAATAGCCGTCCGGCCATCACGCGGGTATTATTGAACACCATCACATCATTCGGCTGCACGTAGTTCGGCAGCTCACGTATCGTGCTATCGACAAAGCGACAATTGATCGGGTCCACGATCAGCATGCGACTGTCAGAGCGGCCGCTCAGGGGCGTGCGCGCGATCAACTCATTGGGCAAATCGAATTGATAGCTTGTCAGTAAGTTGAGATCAGGTTGGATATTTTCGGTCATTACTTAAATTTTAGGACGATTGGATGGAACGCTTGTAGCGAAAAAAACGCCTCCGGGCTAGTCATCGGGCGCTGATAAGACGACACTTTGCAGATGAGTTCCAGCCCATCACCGATTAGCGCCCCAATAATCAACGCACTTTTGCCGCAAACCCAGTGTACCCGCTGCGGTTTCCAGGGTTGTCAGCCATATGCAAAAGCCATTGCCGCAGGTGCGGCTGCGATTAACCAATGCCCGCCGGGCGGCAGTCAAACGATTGCAGCGTTGGCCTCGCTATTACAAGTTGAAGTGCTGTCGCTTAATCCAAACAATGGGCTTGAGCAGCCGGTCAAAGTGGCATTTGTTATTGAGGATTTGTGCATCGGCTGCACCAAGTGTATTAACGTGTGCCCGGTGGATGCGATTATCGGGGCAGCTAAGCGCATGCACAGCGTGATTGCAGCAGAGTGCACGGGCTGCGAACTTTGTATTCCCGCGTGCCCAGTCGACTGCATTGAGCTGCGCCCAGATGGCCGCGCGCGCTTATCCGACGCTGAATCACACTTGGCACGTCAGCGCTTTGATGCCCGCGCACAGCGTTTGCTGGAGCGCGCTGCAGAACAGACGGCTAAGATCGAAGCGAAGCGCTTGGCTTTGCGACTGGGTAAGGCGTAACAAACTTGTTTTACGTTGAGCAAAAAAATCTTAGATACTCGCTTATAACTACGTAAAAAAGGACGGCACATGGCCCAAATCGCAAAATCGGCAGCTGGAGCACCCACCTTAGTCATTGGCACTAAGGCGCTATCTTCTTGGTCTTTGCGGCCTTGGTTATTGCTGGCGCACTATCAAGTGCCGTTCAATGAAACACTGCTGCAGTTTGATGACGTCTATACCACGCCGCCCACGACAGGCTTCAAAGATCAAGTTGCAGCGCTTTCCCCTAGCGGTAAAGTGCCGGCCTTGCATGACCAAGGCCAAATTATTTGGGACAGTTTGGCGATTTGCGAATATGTCAATGAGCGTTTTTTAGACGGTGCCGCTTGGCCGGCGGATATGGCTGTGCGCGGCCTAGCGCGTGCGGTGGTGGCGGAAATGCACTCGGGATTTGCCAGTTTGCGCCAGCAAATGCCGATGCAGGTATTGCGCGAGCCGCAGGCTATTGAAGCGAGCGATTCGACCCAGGCGGATATTCGCCGTATCTGCGCGCTTTGGCGGGAACTTTTAGGGCGGTTTGGCGGGCCGTTTTTATTTGGCGAATTCTCTATCGCCGATTGTTTTTATGCGCCCGTGGCGACACGCTTTCGTAGTTATGCGGTCGCGGTTGGTGCGCTTGAACGCGGCTATATTGACAGCATTTATCAGCTGCCCGCGATGCACGATTGGATTGCGCAGGCGCGTGCGAGTCATCCGCAATAGCGCGCCCGAGCTGTGGCGTAATTATTTTTTCACCAATTCCACCCGACGGTTTTGCGCCCGCCCAATGGACGTTGTGTTATCGCCAACGGCCTTGGTAGCGCCAAAACCCTGGGTATTAAAACGCGCTGCTGCTACTCCGGCAGCAACCAGCCATGCTTTCACCGATGCAGCGCGCTTTTCTGAAAGCGTCTGATTGTGCGCGGCGCTCGCGGTGGAATCGGTGTGGCCTTCGATAGTAAATTGCCAGTCTGGCTTTTCTTGAGCAAGCTTAACAATTGCATCGAGCGCAGCTTTGGATTCGGTTTTGATCACGTCCGAATCCGTGTCGAAATTAATACCGTAAATTCGCGCCCGTCCGGTCTGATCGATAACTTGCGCCAATTGCAATGACGCCGTCTGCGCGCTGTTCCAGTTGGGGCAGCTACCCACGTTATCGCTGATTTTCTTGCCGTACCAGAGCCCGCCGGTGCTGTTCGTCTCACCGTCCTTCCACCAAAGGCCAAGGATTTCCTTGCCGTCCGGCGAAAAGGTTAAAACCGCCGGGCCGCCAATTTTAGGCTTGGAGTTTCCCTGAGTCCAAGTGAAGCGTGTGACGCGCCCCTCAATACCACCATTGCTGATCACGCCGCCGTCATGCTCGTAGCAGCCCGATACCGATGCGCCGTCTTGCTTTAGATGAAAGTTTTGGTAGTTAGTCGCGTAAGTGCCGGACACATTCGGTGGTACGGTGTGGGCATTTTGCGTACCAAAAGCACGGAAATCAAACAGCTCAACGTACTCTGTCGAGCCGTGATTTTTATTGATTGTCAACTTGATCCAATGCGCAGGTATAAGCTTTGACACCGCAAAGCGCTGCTTGTCCGCACGCGCTTTGAGCGAGACTGATGCGATGGTTGCAAACCCGCTGTTCGGCCCGAGGTTGGATACCTGCACAAGCACGTCTTTTGCGCTGCGGCTGCCTTCCTCATCGCCATCTGCGCTTGCGGTATCGAACTCCAGCGATTTAATGGTCGATTCTTCGGGCAGCACGATCAGCAATTCTTGCGGCGATACAGTTTCTTTCGGTGTTGCCCAGCCAGTATTGCTGCGCTCATCAAGTAGCCAAAATGCCGACCACGATTCGTCGTACTCGGCAGGCTTTTTTAACATCCACGCGCCATTGGCGTAGGAGGTAAGGTTGATGTCGCTTACTGCGGCACCCGCATCTGCAGCATTAATCGACGGGCTGAGTAAGAGCGTCAAACTAGCGATAGTCATCAAGGCAATGGCGATGAGTTTGCGGGTGACTAATGTATTTTGCGTGTTTAGCATCGGAATTACTCAAAACCATTCGCGAAAATGAAATCAGGGTTACTGGGAATCACGCTTTGAAAGATGTCGGTTCGGGTATTGGTGTCATTGGCCACTAAGTTATTGGCGATCGACTCAAACACGGTCACATTGCCATCAACGTTGGTGCTAGGAAAGCTCGAATCATTGCCGCCTTCGGTGCCGGCGTTGGCGACGCTAATACGTTCAATCGCGCCGGTTGCGAGCACCACTCGAAACACGTCGAGGAAGTTATTGCTATCGCCTGCGACGAAATTACTGGCGGCAGAGTGAAACACCAATACTTTGCCATCGCCGGAAAGAGAAAGCTCGTTTGAATCACCGTTTGGCTCAGCGCCCGCTGGCGTAATGCGCCCAATCGCGCCGGAATTGGTGTCTTTGACAAATAGATCGCGCTGATTCACGCTGCTATTATCACCGGGCACCAGCTCGTTTGAAAGGGAGCGAAAGGCGACGAGTTTACCGTCATCAGAGATCGACGGACGGGCAGAAAAGCCGGTCGTGGTGAAGCCGCCGCTGGCGGAGGTATTCACTCGCGTGGTGGTCCCGGCGGTTACATCACGTAGATAAATGTCGCCGGTGCTGTTGGTGTCGCTGGCTTCTAATATCCGTGATGATTCAAAAGCAATAAAGCGACCATCAGCACTTATTGAAGGCCGATTACTGCCAATCGTGCCGCCGCCGACGGTTCCGGCAGTGGTTTGGCTAATCAAAATCGTGGTTCCCGTTTGGCGATCCCTGCGAAAGATATCGCTTAGAGTATCGTTATCGGGTGCCGCGAGATTAGCCGCTAGCGATTCAAATGCGACGTAGCGACCATCGGCGCTTAGGCTGAAACAGTTGGCTGCGCAAACGCCCGCGCCACTTGCGCCAATGGCTTGATCCCCAGCGCTGCTGACGCTCACGCGTTCCAGGGTAGCGTCAGCAACTTTGTACACAAACACGTCGGCGACACCGTTGGTGTCGGCATTGTTGGCTAATAAATTCGTCGCCGTCGAAACAAAGGCGACGAAATTGCCATCATTGCTAATTTGCGGCAGGTTTGAGCTAGCGTTGCCCACGCCATTCGGCCCAATGCTGACCAAAGTGAGCGCGCCGGTATTGAGATCTTTTAAGTATACATCGACGACCGCGTTGGTATCTGCCGGGTCGAGATTATTAGCAAGCGTCGCGAACACCACGCGCTTGCCGTCGCCACTGACTGCGCCCGCGAAACTATTGCCGCCGGTCGCTTCTGCGCCGTCGACTTTCACGTTAACGCGGGAAAGGGTGGCGGCGGGGCATAAAGTTGAAATCGACAGCGCTGTAATCGACAGGCAAAGCGAAAGTAAAAACGGTTTCATCAGCGCAACTCGGGATCTGAGAGAGAGAGATGGATGCTGAGCTAAGTTGCGACGGGAGGCAAATTTATAGCGGTGTGGGCGGCTGGGCGGGAAAAGGGATACGGCATAGTGCTATGATGCTCGGCATCGTCATCAGATGAATTTTTATGCGTGCGATTATTGATCTACCCGAATTACAAATTGCCGCGCTTTCAATATTGGAGGCAAAGCGGAACACGACACGCGCTCAGCTGGTTCGGGAGGCGATAGAGCAGTATCTAAAAAAGGAAATGTTGCCAAACAACGATGCTTTTGGCGCTTGGCAGCGGGCGCAGTCTTTTGCCGACGAAAGTGACAGCAGCCTAGCCGTAGTGGCTACAGCCCAAACAAGTCGGGTTCGGGACGGCCTGGAAATGCAAAAGGCGCTTCGTGCCGAATGGGATCGTTGAAATTCAGATGCACGCACTTTTTGATAGCAACATATTAATTGACTATCTAAATGGTATTGCTGCAGCAAAAGACGAGCTGGCACGTTACCAGTCGCGCTCAATTAGCGTCATTACCTGGATGGAGGTGCTGGCTGGCGCGCCACCTGCCGCTGATTTGGAGACAAGAGGTTTCCTCGAACAGTTCAAAATGGTTGGCATTGATGCGAAAATTGCCTACCGAGCTGTTGAATTGCGACGCGAAAAGCGTATGAAGCTGCCCGACGCAATTATTTTCGCCAGCGCTCAGATCTTGGGTCTGCTTTTAGTGACTCGCAACACGCGTGATTTTGACCCTAACCTGCCAAGCGTGCGTATGCCCTATTTGGTTTAGGTGCCTGGGAATTTCGAACCCACAATTTCAGTGGCGTGATTGACGTTGCTCTTAAATATTTTGCTGGACGAGTTTTTGAAAGCAAACTTGTGAGCATTGCCGCTGCTATTCTCCGCCGAGCAAAATTTTCGAGACTTAACCATGACCGTAGTAGCACCCGTATCCATTCTCCTCAATCCACCGTTGTCTCCCAAGCAAGACGCTAGCCGCCAGCGCATGACCGAAAGTTATTGCCGCGATGAAGCAGAAGTTGTGGGTGAATTGATTCGCATTGCCGAGGTTGATTCGGAAACCCAGGCCAAGGTTGCAAAATTAGCCGGTGAGTTGATTGAGCGCACGCGAAAAAAGAAAGATCAGGCCTCCCCGGTGGAATCGTTTATGCGCCAGTACGATCTGTCTAGCGAGGAAGGCGTGCTGCTGATGTGTGTGGCCGAAGCGCTGCTGCGTATTCCCGATGGCGACACCGCCGACAAGCTGATCTCCGATAAGTTGGGCGAGGCCGATTGGGCGTCGCATGCGGGCAAGTCGGATTCGCTGTTTGTTAACGCCGGCACTTGGGGCTTGATGCTAACCGGCAAACTGGTGACTTTGGCGGATGAAAGCAAATCCAACTGGCTGAGCGGTTTGAAACGCCTGATTGGACGCAGCGGCGAGCCGGTGATTCGCGTCGCCGTGCGCCAAGCGATGAAAATTATGGGTCATCAGTTTGTAATGGGGCGCACGATCGAGGAAGCCTTGGCACGCTCGGAAGGTAAAGATGGGCGTGGCTATCGCCATTCCTTCGATATGTTGGGCGAATCGGCGTTGACTACGGCGGACGCGGAGCGCTATTTCGAGTCCTACCAAGCCGCAATCAAAGCCATTGGCGCACGCGGCCCGTATGCGGATTTGACCGGCGCACCTAGTATTTCGGTGAAGCTGTCCGCGCTGCATCCGCGCTATGAAGTGGTGAACCGGGCACGTGTGATGGCGGAGATGGTGCCGAAAGTTTTGACGCTGGCGCAGCTGGCTAAGTCGGTCGGCATTCCAATGACCATTGACGCCGAAGAGGCGGATCGTTTGGAGCTGTCGTTAGACATTATCGCCGCCGTATTTTCCGATTCGTCGCTGGACGGCTGGGCTGGTTTTGGCTTGGCGCTGCAGGCGTATCAGCGGCGCGCGGTGTATGTGATTGATGAGCTGGCGGAATTGGCAAAAAAGGTCGGGCGACGCATTTGCGTGCGTTTGGTCAAAGGCGCTTATTGGGATTCGGAAATCAAGCGCGCGCAAATTGAAGGCCACGTTGGCTACCCAGTATTTACCCGCAAACACAATACCGATTTAAGTTTTCTAGCCTGCGCGAAAAAGCTGCTGTCCTACGGCACGCTGTTTTACCCGCAGTTCGCCACCCACAACGCGATGACCATTGCCGCGATTTATCAAATGGCGCAAGCGGCGGGGAAGGGCGCGCAATTTGAGTTTCAACGCCTGCACGGCATGGGTGCCGATATGTACGCGGAAGTGATCGGCGCTGAGCATTTGAACGCGCCGTGCCGCGTGTATGCGCCGGTTGGCAGCCATGAAGATTTGCTGCCGTATTTGGTGCGCAGGCTGCTTGAGAACGGTGCCAATACTAGTTTCATCAATAAAATCAACGATGAAAGCCTAGCTATTTCGGAATTGCTGGTTGATCCGATTGAGTTAGCGCGCACCACGGAGCCTAAAGCGCACACGCGCATTCCGCTGCCAATCAATTTGTACGGCATGCATCGGCAAAACAGCAAAGGCATCAATTATGGCAATGAGCGCGAGCTAAAAGCGTTTGCAGATTCCTTGCGCGCGCCGTTTTTGGAAGCCGCACCCCTGTTGGGCGGTACGGCACCCGCGTCAAGCAATCCAGCGGTCGACGTGTTAGCACCGGCAGACAATAAGCGTGTGGTGGGCAAAATCCGTTTTGCCGATACAGCACAGGTTGAGCACGCTTTGACAACTGCACACGGCGCGCAAGCCGCTTGGGATCGCGTCAAAGTTGCATTGCGCGCGGATGCGCTGGAACGTGCGGCGGATTTGCTGGAGGCCAATCGCGGGGAATTGATCGCGTTGCTCACGCTAGAAGCCGGGAAAACGCTGGGCGATGGCATTGGCGAAGTGCGCGAAGCCGCCGATTTTTGCCGCTATTACGCCGCCATTGCGCGCAAAGAGTTTGCCACACCGACAACTTTAACCGGCCCAACCGGTGAGTCCAACGAGCTGTTTTTGCACGGCCGGGGCGTATTCGTGTGCATTAGCCCGTGGAATTTCCCGCTCGCGATTTTCTTAGGCCAAATTGCCGCCGCCTTGGTCACGGGCAACACCGTGATCGCCAAACCCGCCGAACAAACCAGCTTAGTCGCCTATCGCGCCACCCAACTGATGTATGACGCGGGTATTCCACGCGAAGTGCTGCAGCTGGTGCCGGGCGTGGGTGCCAGTGTCGGTGCCAAGCTGTGCTCTGATCCGCGCACCGCTGGCGTGTGTTTCACTGGGTCCACCGAAACCGCGCGCACAATCAACCGCACGCTGGCCGCGCGCGACGCCGCGATTGCCACCTTAATCGCGGAAACCGGCGGTCAAAACGCGCTGATTTGTGATTCCTCAGCGCTGCCCGAGCAAATCGTTAAAGATGCGATTACCGGCGCATTTGGTTCGGCTGGTCAACGCTGTTCGGCCACCCGCGTGCTGTTTGTTAGCGATGTGATTGCAGATCGCGTAGCGCACCTGTTGCAGGGCGCGCTGGGCGAGTTGCGCATGGGGCTACCTGAGCAAATGACGAGCGACTTAGGCCCCGTGATTGATGCAGGTGCACGCAAAATTTTGCTCTACCACGCGGCAAGAATGGACAAACTGGTGGCAGCCGGCGAGGCCAAGCTGGTCGCGCAAATGCCGCTGTCTGAAGATTTGGCGAGCGGTACCTACTTCGCTCCACGCGCCTATGAAATAGTCTCGCTGAAAGTGCTGCAGCGCGAAGTCTTTGGCCCGGTGCTGCACATTATTCGATATCAAGCGAAAGATTTGGATGCCGTGATCGACAGCATTAACGCCAGCGGCTACGGCTTGACTTTAGGCATACACAGTCGCATTGACGCCACCATCGAGCATATCCAAAAGCGCGTGCGGGTCGGCAATTGCTACGTCAATCGCAATATGGTGGGTGCTGTGGTCGGCGTGCAGCCTTTTGGCGGCGAAGGTTTGAGCGGCACCGGCCCCAAAGCCGGCGGCCCGCACTATCTGCACCGCTTCGTCACTGAGCGCACATTGACGGTCAATACCGCAGCCGTGGGTGGTAATGCGACGTTGATTGCGCAGGGGGCTTAGGATTCTTCGTCGGTACTACTTTCGACCGTAAGTGCTGTCGTGATCAGGTGCCACGGTCAAAAAACGCATGAAATCCCCGTCGCGATAAGCGGTGCAGCGGCGCGACTGTGTAATCCTTAGGGAATAAATCACATCAACGCCGAGCGGTGGTTTTACGCTCACGATCTTTTCCCACTTTAAGCCGACGTCGCGATACAGCTGGCTCCAGCGCAGCTGCCGGATTTTTCTCAGGGTGTCGATCGCGGCGTTGCGCTCGGGCTTTTGCAAGCTAAACAACTGTTCCTGAAAAATGGGGTTGTTTAAGTCCAGGCGAATCGCGCTGTCGGTGGTCATTGGCCTTTACTTGTTTGCCGCATCCAAAATTGCATCAGTTTGCAAATCAGAAGCCGCATTTTGAGTCGACCATGCAAGTGCGCGCGCCAAGTCAGAAGCCGCGTTTGCGGTATGTAGCCAGCGCTCGTTGTCTGGAATGACGATCGCCGTGCGTATTAACCAAACGCCCGCTTCTTGTTCCTCAACCAGAACTTGGCGGCCGGCAAATTTTTTGCCTAGAGAAATTTGCCCATTGGCACCGATAAGCTTAACTGTCGGGGATGCTGCAATGGTGGGCATAACGAATTCCTGGGTGCATTACTAACTTAGTGCCGCACGATAGCACGGTTTTCCGCATTGCCAATCCTATCCGTAGTTGCAAATCTAAATCGCAACCGCTTTTGCTAGCGTCTCTTGTGCCCAAGCGTTAAGACTTTTGCCTTGGGCCTCGGCCTGCATTGCTGCGCGCGCGTGAATATTTGGATCCAAGCGCAGCATCACCTTTCCAGAGTAGGGTCGCTGCGGCGCACAGCTAAGCTTTTCACAAGTGGCCAAATAGTCATTGACCGCTTCTTCAAATGCAAAGCGTAAACCTGGGACTGTGTCACCGTGAAATCCTACGACATCCCTGATGCCAGCCAAATGGCCGATAAAACAACCATCATCGTCACTATATTCAATACGCGCACAATAACCTTTAAAGGACATTGCATTCATGGCTTTACTCCTAGTTGAGTCAAAAACTCTTTTGCATCACGGACTTGGTAAGGTTTAGCTTCCTTTTGCGGATGTGGTCTATGGAATGTCGCCACCACGCCGTTAAGTTCAAACCGCACCCGTGACCCAGTGCCTTCTATGATTTGCGCACCTATTGATAAAAATAACGATTCCACTTTTCGCCATTCCAGGTTGGCTGGCGTAGGTAACGCAAATAGAGCCAGAATCGTTTTTCGATGCGATGAGTTCATATTCAAATGATAGCGCATTTCGATATCAATATAGCTGATGCGCAATTTTTTAGTGACGGATAAAACTCGGGCACCCAGGCTTTAGATCAAAAATGACAGCAAGCACTTGTTGTATTGGAGCGTGCTGCCAAGGCAGCACTAGCTAGGACACGCGTTTAAATCCGCACCAGCGCCGAACCCCAGGTAAAGCCACCGCCAAACGCCTCCATCAACAGCGTTTGCCCAGGCTTGATTTGACCGCTTCGAATGCCGTGATCTAGCGCAAGTGGCACTGAGGCGCTTGATGTATTGCCGTGTTTTTGCACCGTTAAAATAACTTTGTCCATCGGCATATCCAGATGCCTGGCGGTGGCTTGAATAATGCGCAGATTCGCTTGGTGCGGGACTAACCAATCCACATCAGTTTTGTTCAACCCGTTCGCTTCCAGGGTTTCATCGACCACACGCGCCAGCGTGCGTACCGCCACTTTAAACACTTCCTGACCTTGCATCACCACTTTAATGCCGTGGTTGATTTCCCCTTCTTTAAAACCTTTGGAAACCCCGACAGGATTGAAAAGTGCGTGGGTATAGGCACCGTCCGCATGAATGTGCGTGGAGAGCACGCCGGGCGTGTCGCAGGCTTCTAAAACCACCGCACCCGCGCCATCGGCAAAGAGTACACAGGTGGTGCGATCCGCCCAATTGAGCATGCGCGTCAGCGTTTCCGCGCCGATAACGAGTGCGCGCTTAGCGCTGCCTGCGCGAATAAAGTTATCCGCAACTGAAAGCGCATAAATAAAGCCTGTGCACGCGGCATTCACATCCATGGCGCCGCAGCCATTCGCACCCAGCCGATGCTGCACTAAAGTCGCGGTAGACGGGAAAATTAAATCCGGGGTGGTGGTTCCAACAACGATCAAATCAATGTCTTTACCGGCGATACCCGCCGCTTCCAGCGCGCGCGTTGCCGCAATAAAAGCCAAATCACTGGTAGTTTGCCCATCGGCCGCCATGTGGCGCTGTTCTATGCCGGTGCGGTCGCGAATCCATTCATCGGTGGTATTAACTATTTTTTCCAAATCAGCATTGGTTAGAATTTTTTCGGGCAAATAGCTGCCGGTACCGATAATTTTGGAAAAACGCATTGAAACTCCAGAAAACGCCGAAAATGAAACGCTCAAATCTTTGCTTGAGTCGTTAAATTAATTAAGTCATCAAATTTAAAGTGCAGCTAGCCTGCCAACAGCGGGTCAAGTTTACCCGCGCGATCCAAGGCGACTAAATCATCGTGCCCGCCCACATGCGTGTTGTTGATGAAAATCTGTGGCACCGTTCTACGCCCACCGCTGCGCTGCACCATTTGTTCACGCTGTGCGGCGTCTAGATCGATACGGGTGACTTTCATTCCTTTGACGCCCTTGCGTTCCAAAAAAGCTTTTGCGGCAATGCAGTAAGGGCAAATCGCGGTAGCGTAAATTTCGACGTCAGACATGGTTCTACTCAGCTTATTGAAGTTGCGATTTTAGTGACTAATTTTTAGTGACTACTTTAAAGCTAGCCATCAAATACACGATGTTGGTTTGGGCAATCCTGCATAACGAGCGGCTTGCTTCGCCGGGCCATCGGGAAAGAGCGTGTAAAGATACAGGCTATTGCCCTTTTCTGCACCCAGGCGCATGGCAACGGCCTTGGTCAACAACCGCATGGGCGGCGCCATATCGAATTCGACAAAATAGGCACGCAAAAAATGCAGCAGTTCCCAATGCGCCGGGGTAAGTTCTAGCGCGTCGGCCTTAGCCTGCGCTTGCGCAAACCCAGGTTGCCATTGGGTAAAGTCGGCTAAATAGCCATTTTTCGTTGACCAATCATACATTGGCGGGTTTATCCAGTTTTGGCGTTGGTTCAGTGGTTGGGGCCGGGATTGGGGCCGCGCTTAGATCTTTCAACACTTCTGGCAAAACCAGCACGAACAGTACACCTGCACCCGGTGTGCTTTCGCAGCGCAAACTGCCCTGCAGCAATCGTGTCGCCAGATTCCAGGTGATATGCATGCCTAAGCCTGAGCCACCCTGGCCGCGACGGGTGGTGAAAAATGGGTCGAACACTTGGCGTTTGACCTCAGCACTCATGCCACAGCCGTTGTCGCGATAGTAAATTTCGATCGGACGGGTGATTTCGCCGGTGTTATCCGGCTGAAATAACGCGCGACAGCTGATCTCGATTTTGCCGATATCAATGCCATCAAAACCGTGTACCAAGGAATTCATCACAAAATTGACCAAAATTTGATACAGCGCGCCTGGATAGGTATCGAGCATCAGCTTTTCTGGACAAACCAAGGAAATTTCATGCTGGGTGCGCTTGAGCGCTGGGTGCAGCGAGATTAAAACTTGCTGAAAATAGTCTTTTAAATCAATTTCGCGGCGTTGCTCGCTGCTTTGATCGACCGCAACTTGTTTAAAACTGCGCACCAGTTCAACCGCACGCTGCAGGTTTTTCATGATTAAGTGCGAACCTTGCTCAGCCGTTTCCACAAAAGCGGTCATTGCGGAACGCGACAGCGTATTGGTTCGAAATAAATTAGCAGTTTGCTTGGCCTCAAACTCAACGGCGGAGGCTGCAGTCACCGCGATTCCGAGCGGTGTGTTTATTTCATGCGCAACACCGGCCACTAACCCACCCAATGCCGCCAGTTTTTCCGACTGTACGAGCTGCGATTGGGTGTCGGTCAGCTTGGCTAAGGTTTCATTGAGCGCTAAATTGCGCTCATTGAGCTGCGCCGTTCTGGCCTCGATCCGGCTTTCTAAAGTCTCATTGAACTGGCGCAACTGTAGGTCTACGGATTCACGCGCGGCGTCATGGCGCTGGACTTGCGCGAGCATATCGTTAAAAACGTGCGCGAGCGTGCCAAGCTCGTCTTGTGCCAACACTTGCGCCCGCAAGGCATAGTTATTGGTGCTAGTAATGTTGGCGGCGATGCTGACCAATTCATTGACTTGACGGGTTAGCACGCGTTGAATCAAGCGGCTTAGCGCGTATGCGATCAAAACCGACACTAAAATGAGGCTAGCGACCGTCAGCGTGAATCGGCTAATCATCTGGCTGATTGAGCTTAAATCAATGGTCAGGCGCAGCGCACCAACGATTTGGGATTCCGCCAGCACGGGCCGCACCACCACTAAACGATTTTGCGCCCGAGTAGTGATCCAATATTCGCCCGGCTTTTGCAGTGGCATCGCCGAACTGCGGCTAGGAGTGCGGTTAAAGCTGGCAAACGCTTGGGAATGCGCCGTGTTGAAATCAAAATCGCCGGTGGTCTCAATGCTGTTGCTACTGCTATTGGTAAACAGCTCTGCTGACAGCACTTCGGTCGCGGAAACCAAGTTTGCGAGCAGCTGTTGCGCAGCGGTAGCGTCGTCAAAAGCCAAGGCTGCCGACGAGTTGGCTGCGGTAATTTCCGTCAACGTGATGCCGCGTGAAAGCAAGCTGGCGCGGAATGCCGAGACTTGATGGGCCGCGATGGCAAAGCTGGTCAAAATCAAGCAAATCAAGGCGATCGAAGTGCTCATTAAAAGCAATTTAATGCCGAAGCTTAAGCGCGCTAACCAACTGCCAAAATACGCTATTGGGCGCATACGCTTAGGTGACTTCATTGAAAACGCACCAGCTGCATGAGCTTAGAGCTGAGCTTGAAACTGGTATCGGTGATGCGCTCCCGTTTCGCGTAAAACACCAAGCGCGCATCGCCCGCTGTGCGTTGTTCGCGCACCAATGCAAGGTGCCCGCCCTGGTTGAGCGCGGCTAAGCTACTCACGACTAATAAGGTTTGGCCTTTGGCCGCTCCTGCATCAACGTTCGAGAACGCAGCACCAAAAAGCATATGGCAACCGACGCTTGTGCCGAGCTTGCCGCCAGAACTGGCATCCTCATCGGGAACCACGCGCACCGTCAGCTGCCGCTGATTCGCGATTTGCTTGGTTGTCGCTGTCAGCAGCAGGCCCACCATTTGTTTGGAGGTACTTGCCGCTACACACAAAATAATGGGCGCTTGCGCATTCGCAAATGCGGTGTCTGGCCAAGTAACGAAAAAAGCGAGGCGATACAAAAAAGCCGCGCGCACAGAATCTTCTTTGCTTGGCGATTGCGCCACGGCGGTATTAAATGCGCAGCTGAGCAAAACCATGAGACAGCAAGCATTGCGCACCCATTCAACTGGACGCGATAGTAGGCTTGCTAACGCCTTAACAGTGCGAATGAGCAGCAAAGACAAAATGGGACGCAATCCTTATTGAGTATCATGATGCTAGCAGGGCGCTTTTTTAATTGCAGTGCATGGGTGAAAGAATTACCCTCAAGCAGGGCACCGGAGGCAATTTAAGATGTTTAGTCACGTGGTCAAAGTAATTGGCAAAGTGCTCAGCGTCGCATTATTTCTCAACGCAATGACGCCAAACTTTGCAGGGGCGATGGCTAAGAATTCTGAACCCGCAAAAACTGACGAGACGCCAGAGAACCAAGATTTTTTGGCGCTTAGCCTGGAAGAGTTGATGGAAACCAATGTCGAAGTGGCCTCGCGCGTCAGCCTGCGTTTGGGGCAACAGCCGGTGTCCGTCACTACTATTAATGCCGAGCAGATTCATCTTTCCGGTGCGCGCACCTTAAATGAGCTGTTGATGCTGCATGTGCCGGGCTATTTTCTGGTTGAAGATCAAGACGACACGATCGCTGCCGTGCGCGGCATGGCACCGGATAATAATTCCAAGCTGCTGCTCTTGCTGGACGGGCGTAATTTAAATGCCGATTGGTTTTGGGGGCCGCCGGACGCGTTGCTCAATGGCATTGACTTATCTTGGATTGAACGCATCGAAGTGATTCGTGGCCCCGGTTCAGTGACCCAAGGGCAGGGCGCGTTGCTGGGCGTAGTCAATATTGTTTCGCGCCGCACGCATGAGCAATCCCAGCAAAGTGTCCGGTTGGATGTGGGTGCAGAGGGCCGCCGAGGTGCGTCGTGGCACTGGAATTGGGTGGGAGCTGCTCGTGACTCAGGCACCCCGAGGCGTTTTGAACTGATGCTCAGTGATGGTCAGTTTGAGGGTAAGCGCATCGCCAATGCAGGCTTGGCGACCCAAGTCGAGCAGGGTCTGAGCGTGTATGAGCGCAATCACCACCTAAAGCGCAGCGACTATCAAAACGCCCTGCTGCATTTTAGTGACGACAACTTAGACGTTTCCGCGTTTCACTTTGATCAGTTGCGCGATTTATACAATTGGCGCCGCGACCGCGAGCAGGTGCGTCAACGTATTGATGGCATTGAGCTGCAGCTGAAAACGCCGCTGCGCCAGGGCGAGCTCAAAACCGAGGTGTATTTTCATCAGGATGATTATGAATTGCGCTCACACGGTGGCTCGCTAATGACGGGTACACGCGTAATCGTTCCTGGCCTGATTTTAGGCGGCAGTCGGGAAGATCGCTATGGCACGCGTGTGACTTTTGCCAGCGGCGACTGGTTTGAGCAGCATCGCTTTGCGATAGGCCTTGAGTTCAATCATTTCCGCTTTGGGCAAGCAAATTTTCGCGGTAATAATTTCATCGTCAACACCCAAGAAGAGGCGCTGGCAAGCGGCTATGCTCGCTTAAACGAACGCAATCGCTGGGCTTTTCCGGGCGCGCTGAACGTAAAAAGTATCTTTGCTGAAGACTTTATTCGCCTGAACGAGGCTGTTGAAGCGTTTGTCGCTGCGCGCTGGGACTCGCACCCGGAATGGGGTTCGCAGCTATCGCCGCGTGTGGGTATTTTGTGGCAGGCCAATACCCAACATGATTTTCGCTTGAGTTGGCAGCGTGGTTTTCGCGGTGCTGTAGGGGTGAATTACTCCGGCGGCTTTGCCGGGGATGGCCTGTTGCGCGAAGCTAATTTTGCTGAGGTCGAAAATAACGAATTTTTTCGCGCCAACGGCAATAAAAACCTAAAACCGGTGCGACCAGAGCAGTTATCCAGCCTGGAGCTAGCATGGCGTTATCAAGCAAATGAACGTTTTCGCCTGAATGCGGTCGGTTTTTACAACGTCACAGAAAACGTTATCGGCGTTGGTGCAAGCTACTTGGCCGATGATGCGCTGCGCGCGCAGGCCTTGGCCGCGCACACGCACATTGGCTCCGACGTAATTGGCGATTGGGGTGGCGTGTTTTACTTTCAAAACAACGCTGGCAAATTACGGCATATAGGTTTGGAGTTTGAGCTTGAGTATCAACTCCCGGAATACGGCCTAAATTGCAAGCTCAGTCAGGCATCCGTGCGGGTTCAGGATGTGGATGCCGGGCAATTTGGGCCGGGTAATATCTACGTTTCTGGGTCGGTCGATGATCCACATGTGCGCTCGTTCCCCGAAAACGTCTCCCGCGCGGCTTTACGTTGGCAGCCCAGCTTTGCCGCGAATTGGGTGATGCAGCTGACGCATATTTACTATCCATCCTGGCACCCGCCCAACGCCAACAACGCCTCCCATGCTTTGACAGTTCCGGGTAATGGCGTCACTAACTTCGGACTCGCGTGGCAAGTTAAGCAACTCGAAGGTTTGGTAGCTGAGCTAGAGGTCAAAAATTTGTTTAACGCGCACAATCTGTATCCAGCGACCAGCGTTGCAGGGGAAGGCCAGGGCAATCAAGGTGTGCCGGCACTGGAAGAGCGCAGTGCGTGGCTGAGCTTGGAATATCGGTTTTAGTCTTAAAATTCGCATGAGTAACGGTTTTGCGACATTGTTCTATTCCCATTTTTCCAGGAT
>JAYUUS010000289.1:0-2554 GCA_043754435.1 Rhodanobacteraceae bacterium | reverse complement strand
CAAGCCATGTGCTTAAGCGTTAGTGACAATGGCTGTGGTATGGATACAGAAACCGCGAGTCATATTTTTGAGCCCTTTTTTACCACCAAACGCGGGCAGGGCGGCTCGGGGCTTGGCCTGCATATCGTCTTTAATTTAGTGACGAGCGTATTGGGCGGCTCAATATCGGTACAAACCGCGCCTGGACAAGGTTCACGATTTTTGATTCGTGTGCCGTTGAGGATCGCAGCGTAGCGAAGCAATGCGCCGTCATAGGGAGAAGCGCGGCTACGTGGCAATCCATTTTTCTGACTTGCGGCGAGTATTAAAAGCAAATGGATTGCTTCACTGCGTTCGCAATGACGAGGCATCTATTTCGGCACGCCAATACTAAATTTACTGGTGTAATCATAACTTGCAGTCGTGTCGATGCCGGCATCAGATTGCTGGGCACGAATTTGGCAGGGTAGGCCGGAGGCTGCTGCAATTGTGATCGTGGTGCGCATGGGTGCTTTTGAGTCAGTGCCGCCATCCGTTTCAAACTGATACTGCTTTGCTGGCGCATGGGCAGCTTGACCCTGACAGTGCGCCTCACCTTTAAAAACCACGTGCCGCATACTTTTCAGCAAGTTTTCATTTGCTTTCGGACCCATGCTCTCAGCGAGGCTCTGATATGACATTGGCACCGCGCGCCAGGGCGAGTCGCCGGTTTTTGCGAAATTGCCGTCGGGCGTCAGAATTAACTCTGAAGCGTTCGGGTCACGATTCAGAATGTGAAAATGATCGGGAAATTGTGCGTCAATGCGGCTGTCAATCTTGGTGTCGCCACTGCTGCCTTGGGTTTCAATACGGTAAGTTTTGACCTGCGCTAGGCGGGCAAATGCTTGTTTGACGGCGGTAGCGGGCAAATCAGCGCCGCGTGGAGTACTCGCCATTGCCGTACAGAGAAATAAGCTGACGCAGCTGAGCAGGCACAGCCGCTTAAGCCCGGCTTGCACTATTGCTGACACGATTTTTTTCCCGTTAATAGCGCGAAATCCCCATTTTGATTGAAGTTGCCCACCAGTGGCGCTTGCAAGACTGCATTGAGTGTGACTGACCCGGTAATCTCGGCGGTCAGACGCGGAACTGCATCCATTTTCAGCGAGTAGCTGCCCGCAGCGCGTTGGGTAGTCCCGGTGTAGCTACAAGTGGGGCAAAAGCCAAAAAGTTGACTTAAGGGGTTAGTTACGGGGGCGCTATTGGCAAGGCTGGGCGCGCTGTTGGTGCCAAGCACCCAGCGCGGCTGACCTAAATCGTCATAGATAAAAAACGGCACGAACTCTAAGCCTGGGGCGATGTGGACGCTCGCACCCCAGCCTGCGGTGCTGGGCTGATACCAAAGCCCGGTGAAATCGGTCGGTGTGCTGACATTATTGCCACTGATACAGCCGCTGGCACCTAAAAATTGCATCGGTTCGCTGCCGCTCTGGCCAAGCAAATTGAAGTCAAATACAAATTCATTGGTGCGGGTGCGGGTGATGCTGGCGTAGCCCGCCACTTGCCCGCCACTGCCTTTGCTGCCGTCCCAGGTCGAACGCAGCAACGTGCCGGTGAACGCGCCGGGATTGTTGCCGTAATAGCCCGTTGGCAGGAATAAATACCAGGTCGGTTGCCCGGTATGGTCATAGGTGTACCAAATAAATTGAGCATCTGCGCCCGTGCGGGTAACGATCAAACCATGGCCGCTGCGCGCTGGATTGTAGTAAAGCTCTGGTGCCAAGCTGGGCGCGCTTGTGCTTGGGACGTTGAGTTTCAAGGAGGTGCTCACGCCGGTTTGGCCCACATTGCTTAAGCGCAAATAGTAGCGCCCGGGCAGTAGCGCTGCGCCACTGAGCGTGATGTTGGCGGCGCCGTTAAAACTTGCGGCGCTCAAAACTTGAGCATTTGCGGGGGCACCTTCCAGCATGGACTCATTCGCTGCTGCGCGCACAATTTCGGCATTGATCGCACCCGTACTGCTGCCAGAAATGCTGATGCTACTGGCACCGCTAGGCACGCTAAAGCCGATTTTGCTGCGCACAGCACCGGCTTCAACGCTGATCGTTTCGATTCGCTCATGCAGCAAAACCAGCGGCGTTTCCGCAGCAGCGATGCGATTAAGCCGGACTAATGTTTTGTTCAAGGGCGTCACTGCTTGGGCATCGGCGCGCAGCGCTAAGGTAGCTACATAAGCTTCGCCCGGCAAACTGCCGCCTATATCGTAAGCTAAGGCCACTGGAAACGCGGCGTCCAGCAGGGTTTTTCCAGGCAGGGCGACTAAGTTTGCACGTGCACTGGTTTGCGAGGCGTTTGGTGATAGCGGTGCCGCAATCGCTGCATATTCAAGACTAACTGCGCTGCTAACGGTGCTACTGCTGCCGTTTTGCACCACTAGCCAGTAGTTACCTGGAAGCGCTACATCAATGCGGCAGCTTTCTTGGCTGGCGCTGCTGTCTTTGCGGCACAACATTTCGCTAATGCTTGCCAGCCCGTCATTGTTGGCATCGCGGCCCAGATATAAATCCAGATCACGCCCCTGAGCGCTGGCGGTGCT
>JAYUUS010000288.1:0-2562 GCA_043754435.1 Rhodanobacteraceae bacterium | reverse complement strand
TGCGGAAGTTTGGTCTGTTTTTGGGGTATCCATCCAATCGCGCACCTTTAGTAAGAAACGATGTCTGGAACGAATTAGGCTAATGATTCCAGCCAACTAACCCACTCATCAAAACGCGGGCAGACTTGTCGCACTGCGACAAAATTGCCTTTTAGAAAAAGCGTGCCATTGACAACTTTGTCATACTTGCCAAGCTTTAACTCGAAAAATAGCGCTTTTAAGCGAACGCTGGGCGCGGTTTGGGCACCGTTGTTTATGAGTTCGGCATTGCCATCGCAACTAGATAAGACCGCGCTAATTTTTGTAGAAAGTGCTTTGGAGTTGCCCTTCGCAAAGTACCGCGACACGCAGCATTACGGTGTGCCACCGAGCAAGTTTTTCTCCCACAGATCGCCCACCATAGTTCAAGCTGCCCGGCTGCCATAAACTAAGCGACCGCCTTCACCGCATTCGGCTTTTGCCACTCCACCATCAGCTGATCCCAGCGCACTTTCGCGTTCGCGTAATGCGCTTCTTTGACGTGGCCGTAGCCGCGAATTAGCTCGGGAATTTTGGCAATTTCAACGGCTAACGCGTGGTTGCCGGAGTTTAGGCGGCCCAATAAACCTTCGATGCAGTTTTTGTAATCAACAATTAGCTGACGCTCCATTTTGCGCTCGGCGGTTTTGCCGAATAGATCGAAACTGCCGCCGCGCAGGTGTTTGAGCTTTACCAGCTGTTTGAAGGCTTTAAAGGTCCACGCGCCAAATTCTTGCTTCCGCAAATGCCCGGTCACCGGGTCTTTTTTGGACATCAGCGGCGGTGCGAGGTTGAATTTCATCGTGAAATCACCGTCAAAGGTTTCATTGACTTGTTTCTCGAAATCCCCTGAGGTGTAGAGGCGGGCAACTTCGTATTCATCTTTGTAGGCCATGACTTTAGCGAAATAGCGCGCCACAGCGGCGGTCAAATCGGTTTTTCCGGGCACCGCTTTGCTTTCGGCGGCGCGCACCTGATCGACGAACTCCCGATAGCTGCGCGCGTAGCGGGCGTCTTGATATTCGGTCAGCAGCTTTTCCCGGTGCGTAATCAAATCGTCCACCGTTTTGGTGACTGGCGCTTTCGCAAACATCAGAGCGGTGGCGGAATCAAAGGCGTTGGCGCTGATCGGCCGAACGGTGTCCACCAATAGCCCGCTGGCTTTCAGCACCGCCTGCATATTTGTGGCGCCCATGCGGCCCCAGTTGAAGGCCAGCTTATTCATCGCAATCGCGGCGTCGTTTAACTCAATGGCGCGCATCAACGATTCCAGACTCAGCGGCACCAAGCCTTTTTGCCAGGCATAGCCCAGTACAAACAAGTTGGTCGCAATGGAATCCCCCAGCAGGGCGGTTGCGATATCGGTGGCGTTGAGTACGTCTAAATTTTTATGCCCAAGCGCCAAGCCAATCGAGTCCAGCATTTTCGCCAGCGGGAACTGCATATCTGGGTGGCGCGTAAAAGTGCCGGGCATAAATTCATAGGAATTGATCACCGCAAAAGTGCGGTCTTCACGAATTTTGCTCAATGCCCAGTAGTCGTTGACCACCACGACATCGCAGCCGATCACCAAATCGGCCTCGCCGGCGGCAATACGCACCGCATGAATATCCTGCGGCGTTTTAGCAATCCGCACATGGCAAGTCACCGCGCCGCCTTTTTGCGCCAAGCCAGTTTGATCCAACACCGTCGTGCCTTTGCCCTCCAGGTGCGCCGCCATGCCAATCAGCGCGCCAATTGTGACCACGCCGGTTCCGCCCACGCCGGTGATTAGGATGTTCCAAGGCTGGCTTAAATCGGTGTGGAAGCTCGGATAAACCAAATCAGCGAAGCCCGGATCAGCGCCTGACCCACGGCGTTTTTTCAAGCCACCGTCGTAAATCGTCACGAAACTCGGGCAAAAGCCTTTCACGCAGGAATAGTCTTTATTGCACGAGCTTTGGTCGATCGCGCGTTTGCGGCCGAGTTCGGTTTCCACTGGCAGCAAAGACACGCAGTTACTCACCACGCCACAATCGCCGCAGCCTTCGCACACGGCTTGATTAATCATAATGCGCTTTGGTGGATCAACCGCCAGCTTGCGTTTACGGCGACGGCGCTTTTCCGCCGCGCAGGTTTGCTCGTAAATAATGACCGTGACGCCGGATTTTTCGCGCAAGTTGCGCTGCACCTGATCCAGATCGTCGCGGTGTTCTAGGGTGACGCCGCTTGGGAAGCCTTCAACGTTTTCCCATTTGCCGGGATCATCTGACACCAGCACGATTTGTTTGACGCCCTCGGCCGCAACTTGGCGCGCCATATCTTGTACCGACAGCGTGCCGTCAACCGGCTGCCCGCCGGTCATCGCCACCGCGTCGTTATAGAGGATTTTGAAGGTGATATTGACCTTGGCTGCCACACACGCGCGAATCGCTAAGGAGCCGGAGTGGAAATACGTGCCGTCGCCCAAATTTTGGAAAATGTGCTTGGTTTCAGTAAACGGCGACTGCCCAATCCAGGGCACGCCTTCGCCGCCCATTTGCGTGAAGGTGTCGGTTTTGCGAT
>JAYUUS010000287.1:0-2569 GCA_043754435.1 Rhodanobacteraceae bacterium | reverse complement strand
CTTCTTCAAACGTGACGCCATGTTTACTAAAGTTGCTTTGCGCTTTGGCAAGGTCAAAATCAATTGCAATAGTGTGCATATTATATGTATGTAAAGGGTCGGATTTGCAAGTCTCAGTTTGGCCGGGAATCCCAACTTGCTCATCATGCTGCGAACTTGTCCACACAAAAAAGCATGGTCAAGTTCGCGTTTTGATGAGCAAGTTCGTGCATGGTTCAATTTTGACTAGGCGCGCTTGCGAATCGGTTTCACGTTGCTTTGCGCCGGTAATTCATTCAACCAATGCACCCAGCGCTGCAGCAATAAAAACTTAGGGCGCATGTACTTCGCTTGGTTGTATACCTTCTGGTCAATGCGCGTGAGTGCGTGCCCGTGCAGGCGCGCCATTAAGCCCTCATCGGCCTCCAGGTAGTCGGCAAGCATGGTTTTACAGGTGCGCCGTAAATCGCGCGCTTGGAAGTCAGGCACGTCATGGCGAATGCTCCAACGGCGCAAGGCTTGATTCACGGAACGCCACGCCAACGGTGCCGCCGCATCGTTTGGGCTGGCAAATACAAACGCGCTAATATGGTTCGCATCGCGCATTGATTGCACCGCATCGGCAGCGGTCGCAGTCAATGGGAAAATGTTGCCTTTATCATTCTTGGTGCGCCCGGCCGGAATGCGCCAAGCGCCGTGCCAGCCCTGAATGTCATTGCGTGGGCTAAAGTCAAACTCATCCCAGCGCGCGTTTACGGCCTCTTGAATTCGGCACCCGGCACACGCCAACACCAACTTAATCACGGCTTGAATCGGCGCGCTGAAACTTGCCGTGGGCAGCGAAGTCCAAAGCAAGCGCAATTGCTCAGCGGTCAAACAGCGATCCCGTGCTTTTTCCTCAAACTGCTTTTTGAATGCCGCTGGATTACCGGGCAGCGCATAGCGCTTGGTGTGGCTGGTTTCATCGCTGTCAATGCCGAACTGAAACGCTGCGCGAATCGATTGGTGCAGCCGGTTAGCCATCGTGCCCGCTTCTTTGGCCTTGGCTTTGATGAACTCGGATATGTCCGTGGTCACAATGTCCGCCGCCTTGCGCTTGGCCCCTAGCGCTTTCTCGGCTACGTCCAACAAATAACGCACGCCTTCAGCGCTGCGCTTTTTGGCAGCTTTTAGCGTATTGACGTAATCATCAAAAAGGTCGGCAACGGTCGCTTTCTCGGTTTGTTCGCGCTTGGCCTTAACAGTCGCTTTGATTGTTTCGTCTCGCTTTTGCTGAGGATCAATGCCTTCGCGCACCTGCTGGCGAATCGCTTCACTTTTAATGCGCGCGTCACCCAAAGAAATATCGCCAACCTTGCCGATGTTGTAAAAGCGTTTTACGCCAGCAAAGCGATAGCAAAGAAAGTAGTTCTTGGCACCCTTGGCGCTGACCTGCACGCCAAAGCCCGTGCCGTTGTTGTCGCGAAAACGAAAAGGCTGCCCAGTGACTTTTAGGTATTTTATTTGACGCTCGGTAAGCATTTGTTTTCTGTAGTGCCCATCCTGTAGTGCCCGCTATAGTGCCTCAAAAAACGCGCTTAACGGATACGCTCTGACTCGTAAAGAGTCGTTCTGAGCATAGTTGTTCATAACAATCAAACACTTGCAACGTATCACTAAGAATCAGGAAAGCCCTGAAAAGATCATTAGCACCTGGCTTCGAACCAGGTGGTCAGGGGTTCGAGTCCCTTCGAGCGCACCATTTAAATCAAGGGGTTACAGAAGTTTGAGCCATGCGCTCACTTTGCAAAATCCTAGGTAGTCGCACTGTAGTAACTTCCTTTGCGTGCTAGGTTGTTAATGTCCCAACAACTCAGCAAGAATTAGAACGAGTCAAGGCAGGTTGCAAGTTCATATTTGGCCCCATATCATTGCGATGCAACGCATCCACATTTCGGGCGATTAGAACGCTTTTGATGTATGAAAGCGTTTAAGGAAATATTTATGGCAGAGACACTTCACGCAAATCAGGATTCCAAGCACGTCGTCGCGGTAAACACCTTGAGAGTTATGGTTGTTCCTGACTCTATCGGTTTTTTAGCCCAGGGCGTTGAAATTGACTACTTTGCAGCGGGAGCATCTGAAGCAGAAGCGATGGATAGTTTTCAAAAAGGGTTCGCCCTTACCGTTGACGCACACTTGAAAAAATTTGGCTCCCTCGAACGGTTACTGAAATCGCGACGTTCGGTAGTTGAGCAGTTCAGCGCTGAAGAGGATTGCTGGGTCTTTAGCCAAGTGAGTTTTCACAAAGTCGCGCAGCTTGATGCGTCCGCCCCCGAACTTCCGTTTGATTGTATTAAGTTTTCGCGGCCCTCGATTGCCGGGTCTACCGCTAACTTTGTTTAGTGAGATTGCCACCAAAACAGTCTTCGGGCGTTCACCATGCTGACGATGTAATTTTGGCGTTAGTACACGCTGGTATAAGCGTAAAGAAGACAAACGATTTGGGCGACTTAGCAGGCTGTTGAAATTCACGCACCCATTTCCCCGACAGCGTCAAGCCCACTAAAAAATTAGCAATTTTCAGGTTTATTTAACTTAAAAACCGCCT
>JAYUUS010000286.1:0-7588 GCA_043754435.1 Rhodanobacteraceae bacterium | reverse complement strand
TAATCGCCCTATTTTCTGCCCAATCTAGGCACAGCCGCACAGGATAATGCGATGACGAAGAACGCCCAGAAAATTAAGATAACTTTCAAAGAAACCTGGGTGCTGGTCAAAACCGCCTTAACATCCTGGAGTGATGACTATGCGCAGAGCATGGGGGCGGCATTAGCCTATTACAGCCTGTTTTCCATCGCGCCCTTGCTGCTAATTGTGATTTCGGTTGCCGGACTGATATTTGGTGAAGATGCCGCACGCGGCCAAATTACCGGACAGTTACAAGGCCTCATGGGCGCTCAGGGCGCGCTTGCGGTGCAATCCTTGCTAGAAGGCGTCAATAAACCCGCACAAGGCATCACCGCAACGGTTATTGGTTTGGTGTTGTTGCTGATCGGAGCGACTACGGTATTTGGCGAGCTGCAAGATTCATTAGACCGAATTTGGCGCGCGCCTGCCCGGGCAGGTAGTGGTATCTGGAATCTCTTCCGTGCACGGCTGCTGTCATTTGGCATGATCATGGGCATCGGCTTTTTGCTGATGGTGTCTTTGGTATTCAGCGCGGCATTAACCGCAATCACCCGTTGGTGGGGCCCGGTGTTCGAGGGCTGGGAGTTCGTCGCGAACATCGTCAATTTCATCTTTAGTTTTGTCATGGCAACCGGCATGTTCGCAATGATTTACAAGATTATGCCTAGAGTGCAGGTGCGCTGGGACGAGGTATGGATTGGTGCCGCCATTACGGCGGTACTTTTCACCGTCGGCAAATTCTTGATTGGCCTCTACATTGGAAGAAGCGGCGTAGCAACCGCGTTTGGTACGGCAGGCTCCTTGGTTGCTTTGCTAGTGTGGGTTTATTACTCAGCGCAGATTTTTCTGATGGGTGCTGAGTTCACCTGGGCGTATTCACACATCTTTGGTTCACGAAAAAACCAGCACACCCCGCAAACGCTTGCTGACGCGCTGGTTGATAACGGTGCAAAGGAGCTGGAAGGTGATAGTGAAGTGGCTAAGTCCGCACAGATAGGCGAAAAGCATAAATCGACACTGATTCCAAATCGCAAAGATCTGACGGCGGACTATGCCGAAGGCAGCACCCGCGACATCCCGCCGCCCGATGGCGCTACGCTGCGATTGCACAAACTAGATGCCGAATACGACACCACTGATCGCATTGCCGCGATCAATTACTTGCTCAAGCATCAGGCACTAGGCAAAGTGGTTACGGGTCTTTTGTTTATTGACGGTGTCCGACTGCTTCTACGTTGGCGCGGATTAACCAAGGATGTAGGTAAGTAAAATTGCTTTTTTTGCGCTTAGGCGCATGCCAAAATAGTGTGCAAACGGCCGAAATTGAGCTGAATCGTCGCGAAAAATTCATCGAAAACAATAATACCGAACTATAACTTGACGCATAATGCGCGCCCAAACATCAAGCTTGAGCCGAAAAATCATGGTCAAACCGCTGCCGCGTCTGAAACTTCAGGGCTTTAACAACCTTACTAAAGCACTATCGTTCAATATTTACGACGTTTGTTATGCGGTAACCGCTGAGCAACGCAGCAATTACATCGAATACATTGACGAAGCCTACAACGCCGAACGCTTGACCCAAATTTTGTCCGACGTGGCGGAAATTATTGGTGCCAATATCCTCAATGTCGCACGCCAAGATTACGACCCACAGGGCGCGTCAGTCACGATTTTGATCTCCGAACAGCCCGTGCTGGATAGTGCTGCGGTGGGCAAAGAAGTTCTCAAGGACACAGTGGTGGCGCATCTGGATAAAAGCCACATCACCGTCCACACCTACCCAGAAACGCATCCGCATAATGGCCTAGCGACGTTCCGGGCCGATATTGATGTGGCGACCTGCGGCGTGATTTCACCGCTGAAAGCGCTGAATTATTTGATTGACAGCTTCGAGTCCGACATTGTGATCACCGATTACCGCGTGCGTGGTGCCACCCGTGATATCAAAGGCCGCAAGCATTTTATCGACCATAAAATCAACTCGATCCAAGATTTTTTGAGCAAGCCGATCAAAAACCGTTTTGAGATGATGGACGTGAATGTCTATCAAGAAAATCTGTTCCACACCAAAATGCACATTAAAGACTTTGATCTGGACACGTATTTGTTTGAAACCAATAAGAACGATCTGTCTTATAAAGAGCGCGGTCGCATTGAAGCCTTAGTGAAGCGCGAAATTGAAGAGCTGTTTCACGGGCGCAATTTGGATTGAGTACACAGCCCCAACTTTATCTAGCCAGCGCCTCACCGCGTCGGCTAGAGCTGCTGCGTCTAGCCGGGTTTGCACCGGAAGTGCTAAAAGTTGACGTTCCAGAAGTCATTGCAGGGGATGAAACGCCCGAGCAATACGGCCTGCGGGTCGCCTGCGCCAAAGCCGAAGCCGGTTTTAAGCTGCTAGGCGGTATTGATGCTGCAGTGGTACTCGGCAGCGACACTGAAGTCATTCTCGATGGCCGCGTATTCGGTAAACCCGAAAATGCTGACGGCGCTGCAGAAATGCTTGGTGCTTTAAGCGGGCGCAGCCATCAGGTCATTACTGCGGTTGCGGCTTTTTCTAAACTCCGCAACTCCAGTTTTCTACACACATCAACCGTGCGCTTCAAAACGCTGAGTCGTCAGGAAATCAACGCTTATATTGCGACCGCTGAACCCTTTGGCAAAGCCGGCGCGTACGCAATCCAGGGTGTGGCCGCGACTTTCATTGATGAGCTGCACGGCAGCTATTCCAGCGTCATGGGTTTACCTATATTTGAAACGAACGCGCTACTGAATCAGCTGGGCGTGTATGCGAGCTGGCAAATACCCCAGAACGCTTGAGCGTTAAGCGAAGCAATCCTCAAAGCTTCGTTCATCTAAAAATGATGCTCAGTTGGCACCAGCACGCTAGCGTCAGCCCTTATCAGAACGATTGAAACGGAGTTTCGCTTGCGCCTAAAAATACGTATTTTGCCTTGGCAAAATATTCAAACCAGACTTCTATGCACGATTTTATGCGGCATTTTATCGGTGACACCCGGGCAGGCGAAGCCGCTGAGCGCGGCACAGATCAACACCATCAATGCCGTCGCACAAAAGCAATTGAACGCCTTGGTTAGCTCTAAAAAGTACGCCGGTGCTGGCTTTGCGTTGATTGATGAGGGCCATGTTGTACTTTTGAGTGCCAATGGCGTGCGCAATAAAGCAGCACCCAATTCTGGCGGTGCCTTTGGGCTAGACACGCCCGTGCAAGTCGGCAGCGTGACGCGATTATTCGCGGTGCTGAGTGCTTTGAAACTGAGTGAAAGCGGTAAGTTGGATTTAAGCAAACCCATCAACAGCTATTTACCGCAGCTCAAATTTGCGAGCCAAATTCCAGCCGCGCAAATGCAGCCGATTTCGGTGCGTGATTTGTTGCTTAGCAGCTCAGGCATTACCCGTGGCAGCTTTAAAGATTTGTTTGTGCCGCCCGGTACGCCGCAGCGTGATGTATTGGCGCAGCTGGTGTGGCTTTCCAGGCCCGCAGGCGGCTTCGCCGAGCAATCATTTTTAGCCGATGCGCTGTTGGGTAAGGTGTTGGAACAAGCGGGCGGCGTTGATTTCGCCACGCTGATCCAGCGCGAAATTACCGGCCCGATGCAGCTAACCGCCA
This sequence comes from Rhodanobacteraceae bacterium, assembly GCA_043754435.1. Lineage (GTDB taxonomy): Bacteria > Pseudomonadota > Gammaproteobacteria > Xanthomonadales > SZUA-5 > JANNYA01. Next base: position 3,936 of record JAYUUS010000286.1, on the reverse strand, counting down.
CAAGTTTCAGCACCGACGCTGCAACCGCTGTCATGCATGATGAGGGGAAAGCTTTGCCCATGCAGGTGGCCGGTATTCCTGCTGCGTTGGGCTTGCACAGCAGCGTGCGCGATTTGGCGCGTTTAGTGGCGGCGCTGGATTCAGGTGGCGGCATCAGCCCGTCTACCCGCGCACTGCTGCTGCACAGTCAAAATAAGGATTTGCGCTATGATTTTAGTGCAGGCGGCAGTGGCCAAGGTTATGTGTTTTCATTTTCCGAAAGTGTGCGCAAGCAGGTAGGTTTAGTCGGTTTTTTAAATAGCTCATTGACTGGATTGGAAGTTTCGATTCGCTTATTTCCGCAGCATAGGCTTGCGGTCATAGCCATCAGCAACGGCTCCAGCGAGGAAGATACATTTGGCGAGCTGGTCAAAACGCTTTGCGATACCGCGCTAAAAGAGAAAGCCAACGTGCCCGCGCGCGGCAAACAAGTCTTGCATGCGCCGCCGGAAAGTCTGAACTTGCCGGCCGGATTCGTCGCCACGCCGGTGCAAAGCACCTATGCCACACCCGCTGGGTTGATCCGCACAGAAATTGATGGCGATCGCTTTGACTTTAATCTGGCGGGCTTTGGTTTACGCGCCTACCGCCGCCCTGATGGTTGGTATCGCTTGAGCTACCGCTTGTTGGGCATGATTCCACTCAATTTGAGCTTTATCGAAAATATTTTAATTGCGCCGGTCAGCATGTCAGGTGCAGGCGGTGCAAAGAACCTGATGCTGTTTTCAGCGGGTTCAGAAGTGGGTCTGTTTGGCGGCGCAATTGCCGCAGATAGCGTTGTGGGTGACGCAGGCGAGGCGTGGCTGGGGAATTATGAAATCAGTAACCCCGATGCGATGAGCAATTCTGCCAAAGCGACAGATATTGAAGTGGTGCGTGAAAAAGGCGTGCTGCTACTGCGCGCGACCTTTGATCGCTTTATTAATGTTGACATCGCCCTACCACTAAGCGTCACAGATGCGAAATTCGCCACGCTCAGTGGTGTAGGCCCAGGTTTAGGTGAACCGATCCTGCGCGATGCACAGGGCACGCTTAATTTTTCCGGGTATTTGTTGCGGCGGATGGATTAGTTTAGGTTTAGTTTAAGCGCGGTCAAACATTAAGCGAACTCAATCGGCTAATCCTCAGTAACTTTAAACCGCCATTCCGTGAATCGTCATCAAACGCAGTGAAGCAATCTTGACGCGCCTCGACTTGAAAACGAGATTGCTTCGCTACGCTCGCAATGACGAACACGACGTTTACGGCCCGCTAACTGAGGATCAGCGCTAATCAGGTTATGGGCTACAGCGCAGCGGGCTTTCAAAACCATCGCAGAAGATCTGATCCACCTGCGGCGCAACAATGCTGATATTGCGGTTCGCCGTGGGTTGCCCATAACTTTCGTTGCGGAAATTATCGAAGTCCGATTCGTATTGGGCATACAGCGTCGTGGTCGTCCCGGCAAAGCCGCGAATCGCTAAATTGCACTCGGCTTCGGCGATTAAGGGGCTTGCGGTAGGTGTCAGCGTTGCGGTGCAGCGTCGAACGCCACTATTGCTGAGCAAACTGTCAGAAATCGTTACTTTTCCCTGTGGTCGGAATGGCCCAACCGCCTGCATGCGAACGCGGATCGGCGTGAGCTGGTCCTGAACCGCAGGCGCGTTGCCGACGAAGGTCAATAAGCTGATGTAGCGGCTAAATTCGCTGCTGCCAAGATCCCCGCTGGCATAGCTAGACGCGATCACCACATCATTGCTGTCGAGGGTTACACCGCTGGGAATAGGAAACGTGACGGTTTTCGTCAGCGTCGCATTGATGGCGGTGTAGGTGTCGCTGCCAATCAGCTGGGTTGGGTTATTGCCTAGGCCGGTTTTGTAAAACAGCACCGTTAGCGGGTAGCTTGCTTGCGCAACGGTGCGATTGATGTCGTAGCTGAAATCAACCGTGGTTGCACTTGGTGTATAGGCGCTTATGCGCGGTGTGTTGGGATCTGGCGCATCGCCAAACGGCACTTTACGGATGATACCGAATGCCGTGTTTGCCAGAAAAATATTCTCCCGCACGCTAGATGTGGTGGGGTCTAAAATCACGGTGCTGACATAGTTGCCGACAAATTGATTTGCCTCACCCGGCAAGGCACCACCAATTTGCGTGCGCTTCATCGCCAAAATGGCATCACCTGGGCGCAAGGGATCAAACGGCACCGTTAGCGGCGTCATGCCATCCACGCCTAAACCAAAATAATTGCCCAGCACTTTGGTGGTGGTGGCACCGGTGCCCGCATTTTGTTGCTCAATGACGTTGGTGACCGGACGCACGAATACGTTGCGTGCCGCAGCCGCGCTACCGCCAACAACAATCGTCGGGTTCCCCGAAAACGCCATTTCAATCCAGCGCCAGGCGTTAATGCCGCCGTTGATTGCGGCCAAGCCATTTTTCGTGGTGCCAAACAAATTGCCCTGCACGGTGAATGTTTGGGTTTGCCCAACCTGCAGTGCGCCTTTGTAAGATAGCGCCGGGTCACCCGATAAGATCCAATTGCGCTGGGCGGGCAAGGTGCCGCCGACCCGAATCACGCGATTGGGCACTTGCGGAAAAACCATCTGCCCGGATTCAACCTCAAACCATTTGACCTGAACCGTTTGGTTATTGGTGATGCCACTGGGAGGAGCGCCAAAAATATTGCCCTCCAGCAGTAGCGTCTGGGTGGTATCGCTCAACTGCGCTGGGCTTGCGCGTAGCAGCGCCGCTTGCAAAGTGAACGCGTCCACATTGAAGGCAATGCCGGTTATTTTTGCTGAGCCTTGAAAATACAGCCCGTTTTGGGTGCTGGTTTGCGCGCGCAGGAGCTCAATTTTTAGCTGCATGTCCAACCCAAGACCTGCACCGGACAGCGTATTGGGTGTTGCACCCGGCTGCGTATAGCCGTCGATGATGATCGGCTGAGTGAAATTAAGTACGCTTGAAGGCAGCCGAATCTGGCAGGTGCCGGTCGCACTAACGCAGCCAGCGTCTTCCGCCACCGGGATATTAAAGGCGATGGTGTCCTCCGCAGTCGTTAAATTTGCAGCGGCAACCGCGCCCAAAAAACTGCAGTCGTTCGGCGCACTTGTGCAGGCCTGCAAAAACACCGAGCCGCTATTTTGGGTATTGTCGACGGTAAAGACGGCGGCGTAGCTGTTTAGGCCTATTAACAATAGCAGACTGGTGAATCCGGCCAATTTAAACGTTCTGGGATTTTGAAGGCGCATGCTGGCCGGGCTTTTCATTTCATGCATCATAATCATCATCGCTCAAGTTGAGGACGCCAACCCTAGCGAGAATCGCCCCACTTTCATCCCCCCGAGTTCGGGGGGTAACACCGTTAAGTTAAGCGTTTCGTCAACCTTAAAACCCACACGCCCCACTCAATATTTCCGGTGCATTCAAAACCGCAACCGCCGCCTGGACTTTATTGAGTTCATAGTGATGTAAATAGCGGCAGTTGACCAAAAGTCTAGTTAACTCGGGCGAACCCTGTGCGGCGATCGCCTGATCCAAACTTAGCCAACATACAACCACGGTTCCAAGCGCGTCCAAAAACACAGCAGCATTGGCTAGCGCCGCTTGCGCCTGCCCGGTTTTCAGCTGCGCGCCCAGCTTGAGTGCCGCCTGCGCCAGCTGAGTGCCCAATTCGAGCGCGCTTGGGGCGTATTGCGCAATGGCGGGTATTTTTGCTGCTGCTTGTGCCGTTACCGCAATGCGCGTCAGTAGCAAAACCAAGGCAGCGCCGTCATCGGCAATCACTTTGCGCGCCAATAGATCCAGCGCTTGAATGCCATGCGTGCCTTCATGGATTAGGTTCAAGCGGTTGTCGCGATACAGCTTTTCCAACAAATAGTCTCGGCAGTAGCCCGCGCCACCCAGCACTTGGAT
>JAYUUS010000285.1:0-2578 GCA_043754435.1 Rhodanobacteraceae bacterium | reverse complement strand
CTGGCAACCTTTTAATTTCCCAAAATAAAAATCTCACATTCCACCCCCAGAACCGCCCATTGAATCAACAACCAATTCAGTCACCACGCTTTGCACAGCGATTAACGGGTGCGCAAAGCACGCAAGTTTAAGACCGGCGAGAATTTCCTCAGCGTCCGGCGAATCTAGCGACTGCGCAACTTGCGTCGAAAGAACCAGCAAATCGCGCAGCACCGCCATTCGGTCGGCTTCAAATCCACTGACGAAACTAAGCGCCATGATTGATTCGTCTTGGCGCAGCGTGGTCAAGATCATGGCGGCACCTTTAATGTCCACGCCAGACTGTAAGCGGGATTCGGCAGCGGCCTTAAAGGCTTCAATGGCTGTAAGCATTGGGTTCTTTTGCGAGTTGAGTAAACGCTAGTTTTTACTAGCCAATGTCCATTTGCTTTGAAAGTGGACATCCACAAAAGCAAAGTTCAAGCACGTCAAAAGCCGACGCGATAAGTCGGCAAAAGCAGCAAGCGCTACAGCCTTGCGGGTAGCCCCCAACGCGATTTTTAGAGCTGAAGTCCGCAGCGAAAAGCCGGGCAAAGACTAAATCTCTTTTGGAGTCCTATCATGGGCTATAGCGCATTCTCGGCTTTGCAACCGGCGCAAAAAATTGCGTGGATTCGCGAAGTTTTTGTACACGTTCGCGACAAATCTTTCTTTTTCAAAAATGGCAGCGATACCGGCCAAGCCGCTGTTCACATCATCAACGAGTTAACCAAAACCGAAAAAGGCGACATCGCCCAAATCCCGTTGTTGTTTGACTTAAAGGGTGATGGCGTCGTTGGTGACAACGAGCGTACCGGCAAACAAGAGTCCATGGCGACCGCCTGGTGCTCGGTAAAAATTGACCAGCTGTATCACATGGTTGGCAACGCCGGGAAAATGGAGGAACAGAAATCTGTTATCTCCGCACGTAAATATGCACGTCCGCAGTTAACTAAGTGGTGGGCTGACAAGATCGACGAGCTAGCGTTCTTGACTCTCTCTGGCATCAGCTACGCCTACAACCTGGACGGATCTGCACGCGCTGCTTCCGAGTTGCCAACGTTATCGTTTGCTAGCGACGTAAGCGCACCCAGCGCAAACCGCCACGTTCGCTGGACGGGTACTGCATTGGTTGCTGGCGCTACCGGCTCAATCGACAGCTCGCACGTCCTGAGCTACAAGGCGCTGACTGAAATCAACGCATTTGCCAAGGAAAACTATATTCCTGGCATCGAATCCGGTGGCGATGAATACCGCTTGCTGATCTTGAACCCATTGGTACACGCCAAGCTAAAACAAGATCCAGATTATCAGCGCTCTGTTAACAACGGCGCGGATCGCGGCATCACCAAGAACCCTTGGTTCACAGGTGGCGATGTCATGGTTGATGGCTTGGTCGTCAAGAGCCACAACCGTGTATTCAACACACGCGGTGCAGCGTCTGGCCTCAAATGGGGTGCTGGCGGAGCTGTCAACGGGTGCCGAAACCTATTGCTTGGTGCTCAGGCGCTTGCGCTTGCAGACTTAAGCGACACCGGCAGCTGGAACGAAGAAATGGAGAACAAGGGCAACCGCTGGACTATCGGCATGGATCGCATGTTCGGCATGCGTAAAACCGTGTTTCCTTCCAAGTTAGCCCCCGCTGGCGCGGTCGAAGATTTTGCGACCTTAGCCATTGACTCCTATCTCGGCTAATCCACACCACGACTAAAGGGCGGCGGAAACGCCGCTCTCATTTGGAGAATTTGTAATGTCGAACACTCTTTTAAAACACGCGGAACGCCAGGAAGTCATTGCTGGGTTTTTCGCAGTCACTCTGGCGAATTTTGTCGCAGCTTCCAACGTTGTGAAGCTAGCGCTTCCAGTTGGTGCCATCGTTGTTGGCGGGCATTTGAACGTCAAGACTGCCGCCAACACAACCGGCACTGACGTTCTGACCATTGGCGATTCTGGCAGCGCAAACCGCTATCTGGCCTCGACCACAATCAAAACGGCTGCGCGCACGGTGCTGACTTTAACGGGCTTCACCCACACCACGCAGCTGGAATTATTGCTAACGCGCACGGCCGCTGACACCGCAGCAACTGCGCTCGAAGTTGAGGTTGTTGTTCTTTATCTGCGCAATGACCGATGCACGGAATTCCAAGGCTAATCCATGAAAACCTACTTTAAATCAGATGACATCCCCATTCGTTTGTGCCTGCCTAGCGGGCACGTAGCGATTGTTACGGATCAAGAATCCGCGCTAGATCCGATCTTTCACAAAGCGGCGAACATGGCTGGGCTTATCGGGCGCAGGGAAGATGAAGCGCAAGAGAAGTCGAGTAAGCCGGTGTATGCGCCAGGCTCTGACCCGCTGACTCGCATTGATGAACTGGTTGCCGTAATCGTTGCGCAAGTGAACGCTGGTAACGCAGCTTTGTTGGCAAACAGCGGCGCGCCAAAAGTCAGTGAGTTAGCGGATAAAGCGGGCTTTTCGATCACGCCAGAAGAACGCGATGCAGCTTGGATAATCGCCAAAGCTGCGCTTGATGCGGCTGATGCTGAAGCCGCCAAGGCT
>JAYUUS010000284.1:0-2582 GCA_043754435.1 Rhodanobacteraceae bacterium | reverse complement strand
AATTAGAATGAAATCGCTCAAGTCGCATAAAGCCGTCAAACTCAATACCAATATTTTTCGCGGACTCGGCATTTTCATAGCTGAGTAACCCGCCGGTGCCCGCGACCGAAACGCGTTCAATCGGCTGATTAAAGCGCTTGTAAAATAGTGCGGCTGACAGGCTTTCATCGCCGTCAAAATAGCGTTCCCAGCGCAAATCAAAATTGTCGATTTTGGCTTGCTTTAAGTTTGGATTGCCAAATGATTCAATATCCAAAATCGGATCTAAAAATGGTGCAGGCGAATATTCTCTAAAGTCTGGGCGGCTAACACTGCGGCCGAAATTAAATCTAATCTGCTGCTGAGTTTCGTCAAATATATAAGTAGAACCAAATGCGGGTAGCCATTCAGTGGTGTCTGCGCCAGAAATTAAAGGTGCTAAATTCGGGCTGCCAATATCAAACGTCGCGACCTTTTGATTATTGGCCTCGCGTCGTACACCGCCGATAAAGCGCCAATGTTCTCCAAAAACCCAATCCGCATTTAAAAATAACGAGTCGAGCGACTGATCCGCGACATAGTTATCCAATGAGCGGGTAACTTCGAGCAATTGGTAGCCATTTGGGCCAATGTTTGCGGGCACGAAAATCTGATCTGGAGGCAAGCGGCCGATTGCGGGCGCAACCACGGCGCTGGAGCGAGCGGAAAGCGTAAAGCGCCGCAGTTTCGCATCGCGATCTTTTTCTAAACGGCTAATGCCACTGGTTAACGTTAGCGATGACGTGTCACTCAAAGCAAACGGTAGGCTAAAGCCTAGGCGATACTCGCGGCTTTTATCGTCAAGTTCGTCGTAGGCGATTTGGCTGCCGCTTGAGCCGCGTGAAAAGAAGAATTCGTTGCCGATTTGCTCATAGGTATAGGTGCGTTTTGCCGGGCTGCTGCGGCTCGCGCGCGCATCGGTGATTTGCCAATTTAACGCCAATTCGTGCAGGTTGGCAAAATAGTGCTCGCCGCCGAATTGGTTCGCGATCAGGCTATTTTCCACCCACTCCAGTTCGGTGGTTTGCACGATGTCGCTTGGCGTTTCCCGATAGCCCAAATCAATCTGCGTTTGGTCAGTGCTTTGACGCAGAACCATACTGGTGTATTGCAGGCGCTGGCCATCACCAAAAGTCGCGTTGGCGGACACAAAGCCGGTGAGTGTACCTTGGCGCTCAGTCACGTCCCGATTAAATTCGGTGAGCAGCACCGAGCCGCTGTTGGAGGTGCCGTAGCTGCGGCGAATTTCCTGATTGCTTTGCCAATCGTTTGAGGAGCGCAGTGCGCCTAAAATACTAAATTGGATATCCGAAAGCTCAAAGGCGCGCGAGGCGGAAGCGGAGAAATTGGCGTTCGGACTGACTTTTTCTTTGCGCGTATTGAAACCCAAACCGGTCAGGGCAATCGTTGCTTGGCGCAATTGTTCAGGGGTGGAGTTCGATGCGGAAATCGGGCGCCCGTCCGGGCTTAAACTTGCGACCGCATCCGGCAATTCCCGCACGCGGTCAAAGCCAAGCCAATCGCGATTGCCACCGGGATAGCGCAAACCATCTTTGAAAGTCGTGCCGGACTGAAAGCCTAAACCGAACGAGATCTTCGCCGTCGGTTTACGTCCAGGCTCTTTGGTGCGCAACATCACCGTGCCACCGCCAAATTCGCCGGGCATATCGGCGGAATAGCTTTTCTGCACGACCACGCTGTCCAGCACTTCGGTGGGGAATAAATCCAGGGGTACCACCCGCCGTGTTGGATCGGGCGAAGGAATCTGCGCGCCGTTGAGCAGCACCGAGGAATAGCGTTCGCCCATGCCGCGCACGTAAATAAATTTGCCGCCCACCACGCTCAAACCGGTCACTCGTTTAAGCGCACCGCTGGCCTCGGAATCCCCACCGCGCTTCATTTGCTCAGCGTTGATGACCTCGGCAACCTGGGAACTGGAGCGCTCCTCCTCGGTGGCTTGGGTTTGCTGGCTAACGCCGGTTGCGGAAACCTTAATTTCAGACAAAGTTTCTAAAATTTCCGCAATCGAAACCGCGCGCTCGGCGGATTCTTTCGGTGCCAGGGTAAAAGTGATCGGCGCAATCGGGTCAAAATTTTCTGGCGCTACAAATACCAAAGTGTATTGCCCAGCGGCTAAATCCGAAAACTTAAACTTGCCTTGGGCATCGGTAACGGCATAGTGATCCGTGTTTTCCAAGCGCACTAAAGCATTGACGAGCGGTTTAGCCGGGTTAGTGCTGCCTTCAGCAGGTTCAATAATGACCGCGCCGCCGATGCTGGCTTCCATGCCCGGCAAAATTTTAGAACCGGCGTCCAGAATTTCTGACGTGGCGCTGTCTTGCAGGGTGTAGTCCAGCGATCCCGGCTTGTCGAGCGTGAGCAACAATGAGCGCTTAAACTCTGCGTCAAAGTAAATCGGCATCGAAAATGCCAATTCCTCACCGCGATAAACATCAAGCGTATGTGTACCGATCGGCGCGTCGATCTTAATAGCGCCCTTGACAGCACTGAATTTTTTGCCTTCAACGATGACTGAAAAATTATCGCTCAGTACGCCAGCGGCA